>DATHCO010000324.1:0-3645 GCA_035319505.1 Steroidobacteraceae bacterium
CGGCCACGGCGATCATGCCCGCGAGCCGATCCCCGATCACGACGAAGGCGACCGTGGCGCCATCGCGCCGCCGCTCCTCGGCGGGGATCTCGAGTGACGATCCGGCAATGGCGCGCCCCGCGAGCAGCTTCGTATTGCCGACCGCCGCCCTGCACCCGTCGATTTCCCCCTCGAGTCCCGCACCGGTGACCGAGCGAAAAGCGCTGACCTGCTTGAGCGATACGCCACGTGCGTGGGCGGCCTCGAGGATCGCCGAGGCCAGGGGATGCGCGCTCAGTCGCTCGAGACTCGCAGCGGCGCAGAGGACCGTGCTTTCCTCGAAACCTTCCGTGGTCTGGATGCTCACGACTCGCGGCTTGCCCTGCGTCAGAGTCCCCGTCTTGTCGACCACCAGCGTATCTACTTGCTCCAGGCGCTCCAGAGCCGCAGCATTCTCGATCAAGATGCCCGCGCGCGCGCCCGCGCCGACGCCGACCATGATCGCCATCGGGGTGGCAAGACCGAGCGCGCAGGGGCAAGCGATGATGAGCACGGAGACCGCTGCCGTGAGCGCGTACGAGAAGGCGGGGGACGGTCCGAAGATCATCCAACCCGCGAACGCGAGCAGGGCCGCCAGGATCACGGCGGGCACGAACCAAGCCGAGACGCGATCGGCAACACGCTGAATCGGTGCTCGACTTCTTTGAGCGGCGGCGACGAGGCGCACGATCTGCGCAAGCACCGTATCGGCGCCCACGCGCTGCGCGCGGATGATCAGGCTTCCCGTGCCGTTGATCGTGCCGCCGGTCACCTGCGATGCGGGTTCCTTCTCGACCGGCATCGATTCGCCCGACACCATCGACTCATCGATGGCGCTCGACCCCTCGAGGACCACGCCGTCGACCGGCACGGCCTCACCGGGGCGGACTCTGAGCCGATCGCCGACCCGGACTTCCTCCGCGGCCAGCTCTTCATCGCTCCCATCCGCGCGAATCCGGCGCGCGAGCTTCGGCGCAAGGCGCAGAAGCGCGCGAATCGCATTCCCGGTGCGCTCTCGCGCCTTGAGCTCGAGCACTTGTCCGAGGAGCACGAGCGCCGTGATGACCGCCGCCGATTCGAGATAGGCGGGCGCGAGCCCGTCGGCGTCGCGGAACCCGGAGGGAAACACGCCCGGCGCCAAAGTCGCTATGACGCTCTCCCCGTAGGCGGCGCCGATGCCGAGCGTGATGAGACTGAACATGTTGAGCGATCGATGCCGGAACGAGGCCCACCCCCGCTCGAGCAGCGGCCAACCCGCCCAGAGCACGACGGGCGATGCGAGGGCGAGCTCCAGCAGCCTCAGCCCATGCGCGGAAAGATGCCTCCCGAGGCCAAGGCCCGCGATATCGCCGGCCATCTCCAGGAACACGAGGGGCGCAGCGAGCACGGCGGCGATCCAGAATCGGCGCCGCATGTCGATGAGCTCGGCCGAAGGGCCCGTCTGCGCCATGGCGACGAGGGGCTCGAGCGCCATCCCGCAAATGGGGCAGTCGCCTGAGGCGTGACGCCGTATCTCGGGATGCATCGGGCAGGTGAAGAGCCCTTCATCGCCGGCGGATAGCGCCTGCGCCGGCGGCATGACAGGCCGCGGCAGCGGCTCTTGGGGCACGTCCAGGGGCGCGCGCGGCGCCAAGTACTTGTGAGGGTCGCGCAGAAACTGCGCTCGGCAATGCGCGCTGCAGAAGAAAAACCTACGCCCTTCGTGCTCCGCGCCGTGCGGCGTGCGGTTCGGATCGACGCTCATGCCGCACACCGGATCGCGCACGGCGCCCGCGGGCCCCGGCATCTCGTGGTGCCCGTGGTCATGGGTGGGTTGAATTACGATCGAGCGGCTCCGCGGCGCGCATGCGCATACAGTGCCGCCACCGCACAGCTCGCCATCCGCGTGCGAGCGCTGTCGGCGCGGCTGGTGAGAATGATGGGGGCTCGGGCACCGAGCACGATGCCGGCTGCGTCGGCGTTGGCGAGGAAGGTGAGCTCCTTCGCGAGCATATTGCCTGCTTCCATGTCGGGCGCGACCAAGATATCGGCATCCCCGGCGACCGGCGAGTCGATCTGCTTGACGGCTGCGGCATCGCGGCTGATCGCATTATCGAGCGCCAGAGGGCCGTCGAGCACCGCACCGGTGATTTGGCCCCGATCGGCCATCTTGCAGAGTGCGGCCGCATCGATGGTGGAGGGAATCTTGGAGGTGATGGTCTCGACCGCCGAGAGAATGGCCACCTTCGGCCGATCCACTCCGAGCGCTCGGGCGAGATCCACGGCATTTTGGACGATGTCCGCCTTGTCCTCCAGGCTGGGGAAGATGTTGACGGCCGCATCCGTGATGAACAAGGTCTTCGAGTAGGTCGGCACGTCCATGATGAACACGTGACTCAAGCGGCGCGCGGTGCGCAGGCCGGTCTCTTTATGCATGACCTCCGCCATCAGCTCATCGGTATGCAGACTCCCCTTCATCAGCGCATTGGCCTCTCCGGCGCGAACGAGCGCCACGGCCTTCTCGGCCGAGGCGTGACTGTGCGGTGCATCGATCAAGCGGTACGGAGCGAGGTCGTGGTGGATCGATGCCGCGAGCGCGCGGATGCGCCCCTGCGGGCCCACGAGGATCGGCTCAATGAGGCCAGCCTTTGCCGCGCTGAGAGTGCCCGCCAACGAACTCTCATCGCAGGGGTGTGCCACCGCGGTGCGGATCGGCGGGAGCGACCGGCAGGCTTCAATCAGCGCTTCGTACTTCTCGTGCTTACGCTCCTCGTGCGCGCGCTCGACATCCATGAGAGGTCCGTCGAGTCGCTACGAAATGGGACCGCGAGGGTCCGGCTCCAGACGCAGCGTGGTCGCAAGTACGGCCGCTCCTGTGATCCAGGCGACGTCGTGTGGGTACTGGGCGTACTTTCGCAGGTACGCTTCGCTCACTTTGAGCTGAAGCTCGGCGTCGGCGACGGGAGCGGCGTGTATCGGCAGGCGCTCTTCGTCCGCGTAAATCGCCCCGGCCGGATTGGCGGTCAACTCCTGGTACCAGTGGCCCCGCTCGCCGTTCGCCGACCGCACGTAGACATCGGAGCCGACCACGACGACCCAAAGCGTCGCGCGGTGGACCTCATGCGTGTTAGGCACCCGCGTTTCGATCTCGATCTCCTCGGTCTCGTCCAGCAATCGCAGCGCGCGCTCATCGAAATGCGTCTTCATGATACGCTCCCACGCTCCCGGTTTCTCTTCGGTCGCAGCCTGTGCGAGCGGGGGGAATACGTCTATCCGGGAAAGTGCGTAATCGGGACGGACCTTCCTTGCACCCGATGCGTGCGCCGATGTCGGCGATACCGATACGTAAACCTACGGATAGGAGTCGCTAGCCTCGTGCTCCTAGCATGGTGCGCCGATGCTTGTGCGTCAAGATCGAGAAGGAGCGGCAATGGATGGGCCCGCGGCGGATTTGAAGCAGGAGGCCCGGGCACAGCCCGCGGGGCTCCCGGACGGGCCGTCGGCGCAGCCGACCGGCGGCGCCGAGTCGCTGAGCGGCCTCGCCCGGCACGACATGGAGTCGCCGAGCGGTCTCGATCGCTTGTTGCGCGCGGCCCTTGGCCGCTTCACGATGGGGCTCTCGCCGGCGTCGCTCTGGCTCGCCTATGC
>DATHCO010000325.1:0-23223 GCA_035319505.1 Steroidobacteraceae bacterium
TGTCGCCTCGAGCTGCCCGCGGGGACGTGGGCGATCGGCCAGGCGCTGCGATTGGCCGATGGGCGCAGCGCTCGCTTGACGGAGCTCGCGCGAGTGGGCGACGGTCTCGAGGCGCTCGCGGTGCTCAGCCTCGAGGCGGGAGTGCCGGACGGCGAAGCCGCAGCGAGCGAGGCGGTTGCCGCTCGGGAATTGCCCCTGCCGTACCGGGAGGCGCCCTAAGCCTCCCCGCCGTGCCGCGCCAGGCACGGCACCCCTTCACGAGCCCGCCGCACTCTACTCGGGACGCATGTGCGGAAACAGCAGAACGTCGCGAATCGACGGGGAGTCGGTAAACAGCATCACCACGCGGTCGACCCCGAGGCCGAGGCCTGCGGCGGGCGGCATGCCGTACTCGAGCGCACGCACGTAGTCGGCATCGTAGTACATGGCCTCCTCATCGCCTCCGGCCTTGCGCTCCGCTTGCTCCTTGAAGCGCTGCGCCTGGTCCTCGGCATCGTTCAGCTCCGAGAAGCCGTTCGCGAGCTCGCGCCCGCCGATGAAAAGCTCCCAGCGATCGGTGACGAAGGGATCCCGATCGTTGCGTCGAGAAAGCGGCGAGACCTCGGCCGGATATGCATAAGCGAAAGTCGGCTGGATGAGCGTGTGCTCGGAGGTTTTCTCGAATAGCTCGATCTGCAGCTTCCCCGCTCCGTCGCCCTCCTTGTACGCGATCTTGAACGTATCGCACATGCGGCGCAGGTACGGCACGTCGCGCAGCGCCCGGGGGTCGAGATCGGGGTTGTTCGCGAGCAGGATCTCCTCGATGGTCCGGCGGGCAAAGCTCCTCGACAAGTCGAATTCCGTGCCCTGGTACTTGAGCGTGCGCGACCCGAGGAGGGTGTCGGCGAGGTCCTGGAACAGCGTCTCGATCATCTGCATCAGATCGGCATAATCGGCATACGCTTGGTAGAGCTCGAGCATCGTGAATTCGGGGTTGTGCTGCGTCGAGATCCCTTCGTTGCGGAAATTCCTGTTGATTTCGTAGACCCGCTCGAAGCCCCCCACCGTGAGGCGCTTCAAGTACAGCTCCGGCGCGATTCGCAGAAACATGTCGACCCCGAGCGCGTTGTGGTGCGTCTTGAACGGGCGCGCCGCTGCCCCGCCGGGAATGGGTTGCAGCATCGGAGTCTCGACTTCGAGAAATCCGCGCGCATCCAGAAACGCGCGCAGATAGCTCACGATCCTCGATCGCGTCACGAACACGCGACGGCTCGCTTCGTTCATGATCAAATCGACGTAGCGGCGCCGATACCGAAGCTCCGTGTCGGCGATACCGTGCCACTTGTCGGGCAGGGGTCTCAAGGACTTCGTGAGAAGCCGCACCCGTTCCGCGCGCACCGACAGCTCGCCGGCCTTGGTGCGGTACAAGGGGCCTTCGGCAGCGATGATGTCGCCCACATCCCAGGTCTTGAAATCGTCGTAGGCGCCGACCAGAGCGTCTCGCTGCAGGAATATCTGGATCGCGCCGCTCGAGTCCTCGAGCTTGGCGAAGCTCACCTTGCCTTGCACGCGCTTCACGCGCATGCGGCCCGCCACGGCCACCCGGATCGGCTCTCGCTCCAGAAATTCGCCGCTCTTGTCGCCGTACAGCAGAAGCAAATCGCCGGCGAGCGCATTGCGGCGAAAGTCGTTCGGAAACGCGATGCCCCGCTCGCGAAGCCTCGCGAGCTTCACGCGCCGTTCGGCGATCAAGTGATTGTCGTCGTCGTCACTCACAAACCCTCTTTGAGACTCGCCTGCATGAATTCGTCGAGATCACCGTCGAGCACCGCGGTGGTGTTGCCGACCTCGACTCCCGTGCGCAGATCCTTGATGCGCGACTGATCGAGGACGTAGTTTCGGATCTGATTGCCCCAGCTCACATCCGACTTCGAGTCCTCGAGCACCTTCGCGGCCGCGTTGCGTTTGTTGAACTCCAGCTCATAGAGCTTTGCCTTGAGCATCTTCATGGCGGTGGAGCGGTTCTTGTGCTGGCTGCGCTCGCTCTGGCACGCCACGACGATGCCGCTGGGAATGTGCGTGATACGCACTGCGGACTCGGTCTTGTTCACGTGCTGGCCCCCTGCACCGCTCGAGCGGTATACATCGGTGCGCAGATCCGCCGGATTGATCTCGATGTCGATGTCATCCTCCACCTCGGGCGAGACGAATACCGAGGCGAAGGAGGTATGTCGGCGGTTGCCGGCGTCGAAGGGTGACTTGCGCACCAGCCGGTGCACGCCCGTCTCGGTCCGCAGCCACCCATAGGCATGATCCCCCGTGAGGGCGATGGTGGCGCCCTTGATCCCGGCAACCTCCCCGGGGCTTTGATCGACGATCTCGGTCTTGAAGCCGTGCCGATCGGCCCATTTCAAGTACATGCGCAGAAGCATCGCGGCCCAATCCTGGGCCTCGGTGCCGCCCGCTCCGGCCTGAATGTCCAGAAACGCATTGTGCGAGTCCATCTTGCCGGAAAACATGCGCTCGAACTCGAGCCGCTCCACCTCGGCGGCGAGACGCTTGACATCCGCCTCGATCTCTTCGGCGACATGCGAGTTGGCTTCTTCGGCCGCCACTTCCAGCAGCTCGCCGGCCTCGCGCAGGCCGCGCGTGAGCCTCTCCAGGCCGCCGATTACCTGCTCGAGCTTGACGCGCTCCCTGCCGAGTTCCTGTGCGCGATCGGCGTCATCCCAGACTCCGGGTTGCTCGAGCTCGCGAACGACCTCCTGCAGACGCTCGTGCCGGCTGTCGTAATCAAAGATACCTCCTCAAAGAATCGGTGCGCTCTTCGAGATCTTTGATGAGTCGTCTGAGTTGATTGAGCTCCATGGCTCCTCACTCTAGCACAGGACCCTCAGGTGCTGGCAGTTGAGCTGTACTCGCTCGGTGCCGTTGTACTCGTTGGCTTCCAGTCGGTACGCGACCTCGACCCGCGCGCCGGGCCGGAGGGCATCATCCTGCGAAACGCTGCCGACATAGCCGAAGGCGATCGCGTCGAGGAGAGCTCCGCGCGCGCGCAGCACGAGCTTCAGGTGCTTGCCGGCGACGATGCGTGCATCGGCGATCTCGAAGCCGCCGTCGAAGAGAGGCTCGGGAAACCCCTGCCCCCAAGGGCCCGCTGCCGCGAGCGCGCGCGCTGTCGCCACCGAGAGCTCGCCCGCCGCCAATTCACCGTCGCTCAGGATGATCCCGGCGAGGGTATCCGGGTCGCTCCGCGCCGTGATCTCCTCCAGGAAGGCAACGCGAAAGACGGGCAGGTGCGACTGCGCGAGGGTCACACCCGCAGCCATCGCGTGTCCCCCGAACTTCTCGATTAATCCCGGTCGCCGAGTGGCGATCGCGTCGATCGCATCGCGAATATTGATGCCGGCGACCGAGCGAGCCGAGCCGCGCAGCGTTCCGTCCTCGCCGCGCGCGAATGCGATCACCGGCCGGTGCAGGCGATCCTTGATCCGTCCAGCCACCAGGCCGACCACCCCTTGATGCCAGTGCTCGTCGAACAGGCACAATCCGAGCGCCTCGGCGCCCGCCGCGTCGAAGCGTACCGCGGCGGCGAGCTCCACGGCCTCGAGCTGCATCCGCTGCTCGATCTCGCGCCGCTCCTCGTTGAGCTTGGCGAGCCGCTCGGCGAGCGGCCACGCCTCTCGGACGTCATCGGCGAGGAGGCATGCGATGCCGACGCTCATATCGGCGAGGCGGCCGGCGGCGTTCAGCCGCGGAGCGACGACGAAGCCGAGGTCAGCCGCCGAGAGCATCTCGAGTCGGCGCCCCGCCGATTCGGCCAGCGCACGAATTCCAGGCACGCACCGTCCGGCGCGAATGCGCTTGAGTCCCTGTGCCACCAGCACTCGGTTGTTGCAGTCGAGCGGCACCAGATCGGCAACGGTCCCGAGAGCCACCAAATCCAACAGCTCAGCCGGCTTGAAGCGAGGCTCCTCGAGCGCCTTCGCCAGCGCCGTCACCAGGTAAAACGCCACGCCGACGCCGGCCAGAGCGGGACTCGCGAACGCCGATCCCGCGAGGTTTGGATTGACGATCGCTTGCGCGCGGGGCAGTTGCGGACCCGGCAGGTGATGATCGGTGATCAGCACCTCGATGCCGAGCGCGTGCGCCGCATCGACCCCCTCGATGCTCGAGATGCCGTTATCCACGGTGATGATGAGCGTGGGGCGGCGCGCCGCCGCCACGGCGACGATGCCCGGCGTCAGACCGTAACCGAAACGAAAGCGGTCGGGCACCAGAAAATCGACGTGCGCAAAGCCGAGCGCGCGCAGCGCCCGGACCACGAGAGCGCTCGCGGTGGCTCCGTCGGCGTCGAAGTCCCCGATCACCAGCACGCGGCCGCTGGTTCGGTGCGAGGCGAGCAAGGCGGCCGCCTGCTCGACGCCCTCGAGCGAGCTGACGGGTGCGAGGCGCGCGAGCGACAGGTCGAGGTCTTGCGCGCGACTGATGCCGCGCGCGGCGTACAGGCGTCGCAACACCGGGTGGAGGCCGGCGGTGAAGTCCTGCACCGGCGCCGGCGGGCGGCGGCGAATCTCAGCCCTCATCGCCACCCTCGACTGCGCCGCCACCCTCGCCTACGCCGAAGATCTCCCACCATGGCCGCACCCGGCACCAGAAGCGCCGCAACCCGCGCGTGCTCACGGTCAACGATCGATCGCCGAGCGACAGATCGATGCTCGAGAGCCGTCTTGCTGCAAGATCCGCGAGCGCCGGCGCAAGCCAGCGCTCTTCGGCGCCGCTCCAGGCGCTCGTGCCCGGCCAGTCGCCGATCACCACGACGCCTGAAGCGACGACGCCCGACGCGGCAGCTCCCGGGTAGTGCGATCGAGGGGCGAACGCATTGAACATCGGGTCCTTCCCTGCCGTCCAGCCCTCGACCGCGGGCAGGGATTCGATGATCGGACCCCCTCCCCAAAGCCACAACCCGCTGATTGTAGGAGAGCCGCGCGAGCGACGTCGCGCGTTCACCTCGTGCTCGAACAGCCACATCTCGATCTCGCTCATGAGCCGACGCAGGCGCGCCGCGTCGCGACCGCGCGGCAGCGAAGGCCAGAGGTCTCTGCTCAGCGCTTCCTCCGGGCTCGTGGTCTCGACTTGCAGCGGCGCATCGAACACACAGAGGAGCAGATTCTCCGCGCCGCAAACCAAGCGCAGGCCGTCCGTGCCGAAGGCGCCGTTGAAATCGCGGGCGAGCGCCTGCGCCTCGGCGGCGTCGAGCTCCAAGATCGCCTCGGGCGGCACGCTCACGCTCGTCAGGCCCGCGACCAGATGCAGCGGTGTCGCAACGGCAACCCAGGCGCCCGAGACGGGAATCGCGGCAATGCTCGCCGCCGCCGTCGCCACCGACGGCACCTCGGCATGAGGAGCGATCCGTCGAAATGCTTCGGCGCGCCAATCGGCGACGGGTCCTGCCGCGTGCATCCGCGCGAGCAGTCGCTCGAAACGAGGCGCACGCGTGCGCGTGACCCGCCCGCGTGGGGCGATTCGAAAGTACACTGTGGACAACGGCAACCCTGATTGCGAATACCCTCACCTTAATATGCGCTTTATCGAGGACTCGATCACCGGCCAGAACACCATCCGCGGGTATGAGTCGGGTGTGATCCGGATCAACGCTGCGGAGTTTCGCGGCCCGGTCTTGGTGAGCGCCTCGGCGATTGCGCCGGGACCCGCGATTCGCGCGATCGAGGAGCTCGGCCCCGCTCACGCCGCACCGATCCTCGCGCTCGAGCCCGAACTCGTGCTGCTCGGAACCGGGGTGCGGCAAAGCTTTCCGCGAAACTCCTTCGGCGCTGAATTTCTGCGCTTGGCCGTCGGCTTTGAGGTGATGGACACGGGCGCCGCAGCGAGAACCTTCAACGTGCTCGTCGCCGAGCAGCGTCGCGTGGTCGCTCTGCTCTTTCCTTAGGAGCTCAAAAAGAAAGCGCGGGGCGCGACGGTCTAAATAGTTTGGTATCGAGAATTGTTCTATTTCTTATTGATCTTGTTGTGTTTTTTTCCCTGACCGAATCTAACCGTCGCGCCCCGCTAATAGATTTTTCCCTGACAACAGGCCACGAACCATACGCCTACCCGCCTGCGAGCGTCAACGCGGCGAACACCGCACTCCCGGTTTGTAAATAGTTCAATTATATAATTCAATTACTTATATTAGTTATCTAGAAATCACTTAGACCTCGCCGGCGACTCAACCATGTTAGATCTTCGGCAAGTACGAGAGCGGGTCGACGGGCTTGCCGTTCAAGCGGATCTCGAAATAGAGCGCCGCGATTCGACGGGGTCCTGTCCCCATCTGCGCGATCACCTCTCCCCCGGCGACTTGCTGTCCCTCGCGCACTTCGAGTTCGCGCGTGTGCGCGTATGCGGAGAGCAGATTCTCGCCATGCTTGATGATGATGAGATTGCCGTAGCCGCGAAGTCCGTTGCCCACATACACCACACGACCACTCGAGGCTGCGCGGATCGGCTGACCGAGCTCACCGAGGAGCAAGATGCCCCCACCGGGTACCGGGCGCGGCGCCGAGGCGTGCGTCGTCGGCCAAAACCATTGGAGCGGTGGGCCCGGAGTCGCGGCCGACGCCGCTGCCGACGCGGCGACCGCCTCGGGGGGCCCGGGAGCGCCGGCGGGACCTGGCGGTGCAGTTTGCTGCGCACCCGGCGACTTCCCTGCCGCGCTCGGCGCGGGCGGGGGCGCTGCGATGCGCTTCGCGCTGCCGGGCGATGGATGCGGGCGAGCCGTCGGCCCGAGAACGAGTACCTGGCCGATCACGATCCGATAATCGGGTCCGATACGGTTCCATCTCGCGAGGTCGCGATAATCGAGATCATGGCGCCAGGCGATGCTGTACACGGTATCGTGCGGCTGCACGACATAGGTTCTCGCGCTATCGTCGCTAGTGAGGGCGCAGCCGGAGCCGGCGGCGCTCAGCAGTGCGACGACACCGACAACGCTCGCGCGCACTTGCGCTCGGAGGGCGGCTAGGAGCCTGTCGGCCAGGCTCCTAGTGTCCTGAATCAGAAATTCGCCGTGCACCGAGAGCGCCGCCGCGGCCCGACCGCAAGGCGCGACGACCGCGAATACTTTAGCGTATTCAAGGAAGGAGCAACGCAGCGGGCGGGGCGCCGCGGCGTTCGAATGCCGGCGAATTTCTGATTCAGGACACTAGCGCTCGAGTCCCGAGAGCAGCGGCACGAAGCTCACGGCGCCCAAGGATTCACTGTGCATTCGTACCTCACCTTTGGTGAAGCGGACGAGCTCCTGACGTCCGTCGGGCCCGACCGGCGCGATCAAGCGACCGCCGACGGCGAGCTGGTCGAACAAGGGCTGGGGCACGGCATAGGGCGCGGCCGTGACGAGAATCCCATCGAAGGGCGCGCGCGATGGCCACCCGGCATTGCCGTCGTCGTGCCGAAAGTGCACGTTGCGGATCTTGAGCTCGCGTAACAAGCGTCGCGCACGGCCCAGGAGACCCGCGATGCGCTCCATGGTGTAGAGATCGGCCACGAGCGGCGCGAGCACGGCGCTTTGATAGCCGCAGCCGGTGCCGATCTCGAGTACCTTGCGCGCAGGACCCGCCTCGAGCAATGCCTCCGTCATGCGCGCCACGACAAAAGGCTGGGAGATCGTTTGACCGAAACCGATCGGCAGCGCCGTGTCCTCGTAGGCTCGGCTGGCGAGCGCCTCGTCGACGAACAGGTGGCGCGGCACGTTGCGTATCTGCTCGAGTACTCGCTCATCGACGATCCCCTGATCCCGCAGCCGCTGCACCAGCCGCTCTCGGGTACGCGCCGAAGTCATGCCGATGCCGTTGAGACGTGGGTTCTCCATGCAGGTCAAGCCTTTAGCCAGCGCTCGAGCTCGGGCAGAGCCACGTGGCGCGTCAAGTCCGCTTGCAGCGGGGTAATCGATGCGAAGCCGTTGGCAACGGCATGGAAGTCCGTACCGGGACCCGCATCCTGTCCCTCTCCCGCGTTGCCCACCCAGTAAACGTTGCGGCCGCGGGGATCCTTTGCCCGCACGATGGGCTTGCTGCGGTGTCGGCTGCCGAGCCGCGTCACCTGGATGCCGGCGATCTGCCCGTCGGGCAGATCCGGTACATTGAGGTTGAGCATCACGGGTCCCTGGAGCGGCGTGACCGCGAGACGCTTGATCAAGCTTGCCGCAATCTGCGCGGCGCTCGCAAAGTTGCGCGGGCTGCCGGGCTCGGTGCACAACGACACTGCGATCGCCGGAAGTCCGAAAAATCGTCCCTCCACCGCGGCCGCTACCGTCCCCGAATACAGCGTGTCGTCGCCGAGGTTCGCTCCATCGTTGACGCCCGACACGACGATGTCGTGATCGAAATCGAAAAGTCCCGACACCGCGAGGTGCACGCAGTCGGTGGGTGTTCCATTGACGTAGTAGCAATCGGCATCGTAGCGCGCCGCGCGCACGGGAACGTCCAAGGTGAGCGAGTTGCTCGCACCGCTCCGGTTGCGGTCGGGAGCGACGATCGTGAGCGCACCCAACGGCTGGACGGCTTGCCGAAGCGCCTCCAGCCCCTCGGCACGGTACCCGTCGTCGTTAGAAAGTAGGATCTTCACTTTACCAGAGCTGCGATGGCGGGTTAGCCCTTGCGGACTATACTGTAACGCCGCAAACGCGGATAGCAGATCGAGTCCTCATACCATGGCAAAACCACGCTCTGCCCGACCCAACGCCGCCGTCGCGCATGACAAGGCTCGCGTCGAGCAAAGAGCGCACGCCGCCCAAGAGGCCGAGCTCTTTCGCGCCGCGGTGCGCGACGTGAAACCGCTGGCGCCCTCGCGCGTCGGCGCACCCGGCGAGACGAGGCGCGCGCGCCGCGCCGCCGCCGCTCAATCGAACGAGAGCCTGCCGCTCGTTCCGGAAGAGGCCGCACCGCAGCTCACGGGCGCCGACGCGCTGTCCTTTCGGCGGCCCGGCGTGCGCACCTCGGTGCTGCGACACCTGCGCCGCGGACTCTTCCCGATCGAAGACGAGCTGGATCTGCACGGTCTCTCTCAAGCGGCGGCCCGCGAGAGTCTCGCCGAGTTCATCGCATTCAATCGGCAGGCCGGCCATCGATGCGTGAGAATCATTCACGGCAAAGGTTACCGCTCCGGCGCGCGCGGACCGATTCTCAAGATCGCGGTCAACTCCTGGCTCAAGCACCACTGCGACGTCATGGCGTTCAGCTCGGCCCGTGGCATCGATGGCGGCACGGGCGCCGTGTACGTGCTTTTGCGGGCTTGATCCGGCTAATCGGCGGCGGGCTCGAATAGCGGCTGCTCGAATTCACACAGTTCGCGCAGCACCGCGGTCGCGAATTGTCCTCTGCCCAGAGCGAAGCTCAAGGTCAGCGTGGACCCATCGGCCTCGACGGAGAGGTCGCGGATTCGGCAGCGCAGAGCGCGTCGCTCCTGAGCCAGCCCTTGCATTGCGAGAAGCTCGGCAACGGCGCCGAACTCTCGCGCTACCTCGAGCTCGGTATCGAGCGCGCGACCCGAAGTCTGCGGCACGCCTCGACCCCAGAGCGGCCCGGACGGGTGAATGTCGAACGCGGCGAGTCGCCGCTCGAGCTCATCGTCGATCGCCGCAACGTGGAAGTAGCTGCCGCTGCCCTCGAGGCTCGCAAGATCCCCCTCCTCCAGCCGGGACCAGTTGCCTGCTTGCACGCGCCGCGCGAGCACCGCATTGAATATGAGCGCACGCGCAGCGGAGAGCGCGAATCCGCGCTCGGCACGCCCGCGCGGCTCGCGCCCGCTCGCTACCCACCCGGCGAGCCGATCGAGATTGAATCCTTCTCGGCCGAAACGTTGCGCTCCGAAGTAGTTCGGCGCGCCGTGAGCGCGGAGCGCGGCGATCCTCGTGTCGAGATCCTCGGGCGGCCAGACGAGCCGGCGCAGGCGAATGTGAAATTGATTGCCCGCGAGGGCGCCGCGTTTGAGCTTGCGCGCATTCGCGCGCACCTCGAGGACCTTGAATTCCTCGCTACCCGCCTTGCTCCAGAACTCGACCGGCTGCTGCGCTCGGACGGGGACGCTGAACCACTGTACGGCGATCGCGTGGCGGTCCTTCAAGCCGGCGTAGCCGATGTCCGCCAGCGGCAGGCCGGCGATGCGGGCGAGCTCGGCCGCCACCCAGGGAGTATTCGCCGCACGCTTCTCGATGCGCAGCAGCCAGTGGGGACCCGCCTCCGATGGGGTAAAGGAGAGCAGCTCCTCGACGCGAAAATCCTCCGGTTCCACCTTGATCTGCACCTTGGGAAGCGGCGCAGCGCCGCAGGCGCGGGG
Organism: Steroidobacteraceae bacterium; assembly: GCA_035319505.1. GTDB lineage: Bacteria > Pseudomonadota > Gammaproteobacteria > Steroidobacterales > Steroidobacteraceae > Bog-1198. The sequence continues at coordinate 10,315 of DATHCO010000325.1, forward strand.
TGGCTCGAGCGCGGCTCGCGTCCAGCTCTCGGGCCGCGGGCCCCGGATCGCCACCTAAGAGCCCGTTGCGTTTGCGGCGCCCAGGAGTACGCCGGCTTGTGCTGCCAGTCCCTCGCCCCGGCCGATGAATCCCAGCCGCTCGGTGGTGGTGGCTTTGATATTGATGCATTCGGCGGAGGTGCCGAGATCGGCGGCAAGATTGGCGGCGATGGCCGCGCGATGGGAGGCGATGCGCGGCGCCTCGGCGAGCACCGTCACGTCCGCGTTGATGAGTCTCCATCCCGCCGAGCGCATCATGCCGGCGACCGTGCGCAAGAACAGGCGGCTATCCGCGCCCTTGTAGCGCGGATCGCTGTCCGGAAAATGCTTGCCGATGTCGCCTGCGCCGAGCGCGCCGAGCAAGGCGTCGCAGAGCGCGTGAATCACCACATCGCCGTCCGAATGCGCCACCACGCCGCGGTGGTGAGCCACCCGCACCCCGCCCAGCATGACGTGATCGCCTGCGCCGAACGCGTGCACGTCGAACCCCTGGCCGATTCGCATTCTGCCCCGCATCGCTGCACTCTCCGCGCTCGCCAATATACGCTCTGCCAGATCCAAATCCGACGCGCGCGTGATCTTGATGTTGAGCGGGGAACCTTGCACGAGCCTCGGCCTGAGCCCAAGCCGCTCCATCGCCTGTGCCTCGTCGGTGACGCTGACCGCGCCGCGCTCGGCTTGGGCGAGCGCCCGCTCGAGCGCTCCCAAGGGAAATACCTGGGGCGTCAACGCGCGCCACAATCCTCGCCGATCCACCGTCTCGCCGATGAGCCCGTCACGCTCGCGCTTGACGGTATCCACGACCGGCGTGGCGAGCACGGCACCGCACGCCTCCCCGTCGAGCGCGTCGACCACGGCCTTCACGTCGGGCGCCTCCAAGCACGGGCGCGCGGCATCGTGCACGAGCACCCAGTCATCCGCTCGGGCCAGCGTGCCAAGACCCTTAAGCCCGCTCATCACGGACTCCTGGCGGCTCGCCCCACCGATGGCAGTGGCTAGTTTCGGGTGATCGATGGCACGCGCGAGCTCGCTCCAGTGCAGGTCATCGGCCGCGACGACGACCACGACCCGCTCGATGCGCGGCTCCGCAAGCAAGGGTCGCAGCGCCCATTCGAGCACGGTCGATCCGAAGAGCGGCGTGTATTGCTTGGGGGCACGCTTGCCACCCGGATCGAAGCGCTCACCGCGGCCGGCGGCCGGTACGACCGCGAAGACGCGGCGCGCTGCTTCGGGCCCGCTCACTGTGCGCGAGCAGAGAGGGTCGTGGCGGGCGCCGCGGTAGCGGGAGTCACGATCTGATAGAAGGTCTCGCTGTTGCCCACCATGCCGAGCTCGCTGCGTGCACGCTCCTCGAGCGCGGTGAGTCCGACCTTCAAGTCAGCCACTTCCGCCGCCAATTGACGATTGCGCTCACGCTGCTCGGAGTTCGCCGACGCCTGCGCCTCGACCGCTTGACTCAAGCGCCAGATCTCGCGCATCCCTTGATCGGACACCCACAGACGGTACTGCAGCAGGACCAAGCACAGAGCAAGAATGACGGCTAAAATCCTCATGTGCACAGTAGCTTAGCACGAATTCTTAAGAAACTGGAACCGCCAATGCCTTACGTCCCGCGAACTGCGCCTTGCTGCCGAGCTCGGCTTCGATGCGCAGCAACTGATTGTATTTGGCGACTCGATCCGAGCGCGACATCGAGCCGGTCTTGATCTGCGTGGCGGCGGTCCCTACCGCAATGTCGGCGATCGTCACGTCCTCGGTCTCGCCCGAGCGGTGCGAGACGATCGCGGCGTACTTCGCCTTGGCTGCCATCTCGATGGCAGCCAGGGTCTCGGTGAGCGTGCCGATCTGGTTCGGCTTGATGAGAATCGCGTTGGCGATCTTCTTGGCGATGCCTTCGGCGAATATCTCGGTGTTGGTGACGAAGAGGTCGTCACCGACCAGTTGCAGCTTGGCTCCCAGCTTCTGGGTGAGCACCGCCCACCCGTCCCAATCGCCCTCGCTCATGCCGTCCTCGATCGTCACGATGGGATACCTCGCGGCGAGCCCCGCGAGATAGTCGGCAAAGCCACGCGCGTCGAACTTGCGCGACTCGGAGGCAAGCTCGTAGAGTCCGTCCTCGTAGAGCTCGTTGCTCGCGACGTCGAGCCCCAGGTAGATGTCCCTGCCCGGGCGGTACCCCGCCTTCTCGATGGCTTCGAGGATCGTCGCGAGCGCGGCCTCGTTCGACGGCAGGTCCGGCGCAAACCCGCCCTCGTCTCCCACGGCGGTGTTGAGACCCTTCGCGTGCAGCACCTTCTTCAGCGCGTGGAACACCTCGGAGCCGTAGCGCAGTGCCTCCGACAAGGACGGCGCGCCCAGCGGCAAGATCATGAATTCCTGGATGTCGATGCTGTTGTCTGCGTGTGCGCCGCCGTTGATGATGTTCATCATCGGCACCGGCATGACGAGCTCACGGCCATCGCTCAGATGGCGATACAGCGGCAATTTGCGCTCCTGCGCGGCGGCGTGTGCGGCGGCGAGCGATACGGCGAGGATCGCGTTCGCGCCCAGCTTGGACTTGTTGTCGGTGCCGTCCGCCGCGATCAACTTGCCGTCGAGGCCGGGCTGATCCCTGGGATCGAGCCCGACGAGCGTGGCGCGAATCGTGCCGTTGATGTGCTCGACCGCTTTTCGGACACCCTTACCCAGGAAGCGCTTCGGATCCCCGTCGCGCAGCTCCACCGCCTCGCGCGATCCCGTGGAGGCCCCCGAGGGCACAGCCGCTCGGCCCATGACGCCCGATTCGAGCGCGACATCGGCCTCGACGGTAGGATTGCCGCGCGAATCGATGATCTCGCGGCCTCGAATATCGACGATGCGGCTCATAGCAGCGACTCCTCGAAAGGTTTCCTCTTCACGGTGCGATCGAGCTCGACCAGCGTCGCGAGAAGCGATGCCATACGGTCGAGCGGCCAGGCGTTGGGCCCATCCGAGAGCGCCTTTGCCGGATCCGGATGCGTTTCCATGAACAGGCCCGCAATGCCCGTCGCGACCGCCGCCCGCGCCAGCACCGGCACGAACTCGCGCTCGCCGCCGGAAGCCTCACCCTTCCCGCCGGGGAGCTGCACGGAGTGCGTGGCGTCGAACACCACGGGACAGCCGGTTGCACGCATGATGGCCAACGAGCGCATGTCCGAGACGAGATTGTTGTAACCGAATGAGAAACCGCGCTCGCACACCATGATCTGGGTGTTGCCCGTCGAGCGCGCCTTGTCGACGACGTTCTGCATTTCCCACGGACTCAGGAACTGACCCTTCTTGATGTTCACGGGTTTGCCCTGCGAGCAGACGGCGACGATGAAATTCGTCTGCCGGCACAGAAATGCCGGGGTTTGCAGCACGTCGACCACTTGAGCCACCTCGCCCACGGGCGTGTCTTCGTGCACGTCGGTGAGCACGGGAACGCCGATCTGGGCGCGCACCAGCGCGAGCGCCTTCAGTCCCGCCTCGATCCCGGGCCCGCGGAAGCTCGTGCGCGAGCTGCGATTGGCCTTGTCAAAGGAGGCCTTGAAGACGAACGGGATGCCGAGCGAGCCGGTCACTTCCCGCAGCCGCCCGGCCACCTCGACGACCATCGCCTCGCTCTCGATTACGCAAGGTCCCGCAATCAAGAAGAGCGGCCGGTCCGCACCGACCTCGAAGGAGGCAAGCCTCATGCCGTTGCGCGGCCGGGCTGCAGCGCTGCACGGTATTCGCGCGCCGCCAGAATGAAGCCCGTGAACAACGGATGCCCGTCACGCGGCGTCGAGGTGAACTCCGGATGGAACTGGCTCGCCACGAACCAGGGGTGAGAATCGAGCTCGACCATCTCCACCAGGCCGTCGGCCGAAAACCCCGAGAACGTCAAGCCCGCCGCGGACAACTCCTCCAAGTAGTGATTGTTGAACTCGTAGCGGTGCCGATGTCTCTCGTAGATGCTTTCCTTGCCGTAGAGCGCACGCACCAGCGTCCCCGGCTTGAGCCGCGCCTCCTGAGCGCCCAAGCGCATGCTCCCTCCCAAGTCGGATTTCTCGTCGCGCACCTGCTGCCCGCGCGCGAGATCCTGCCACTCGGTGATCAGCGCGATCACCGGATGATTCGTGGCGCGGTCGAATTCGGTACTGTTGGCGTCCTTGAGGCCCGCAACGTTGCGCGCGTACTCGATGATCGCCAACTGCATGCCGAGACAAATCCCGAGATACGGAATGCGATTCTCCCGCGCAAATCGTATCGCCTGGATCTTTCCCTCGATGCCCCGGTCGCCGAAGCCGCCCGGAACCAAGATCGCGTCCATGGTCTCGAGGCGGGCCGGCCCATGGCGTTCGATGTCCTGAGACTCGAAGTAATGGATATTCACGCGCGTGCGCGTCTTGATCCCTCCGTGCATGAGCGACTCGTTGAGCGAGATGTAAGAGTCGCTGATCTGCACGTACTTGCCGACCATGCCGATATCGACCACCGCCTCCGGATTCTGCTTGGCCGCGACCACCGCCCGCCATTCGGCGAGGTCCGTCGGCGGTGCGTTCAAGCGCAGCTTGTCGACCACGATGTCGTCGAGATCCTGTTCGTGAAGCAGCATCGGGATCTTGTAGATATCGTCCGAGTCGACCGCGGAGATTACCGCGCGCTCCTCGACGTTGGTGAAGAGGGCGATCTTGCGGCGCTGCTCGTCGGGCAGCGAATGCAGGCAGCGACATAGCAAGATATCCGGCTGGATGCCGATGCCTCGCAATTCCTTGACCGAGTGCTGCGTGGGCTTGGTCTTGATCTCGCCCGAGCCGCCGACGATGGGCACGAGCGTCAAGTGCATGTAGAGCACCTGGTTGCGACCGAGCTCGACGCCCATCTGGCGAATTGCCTCGAGAAACGGCAGCGACTCGATGTCGCCGACCGTGCCTCCGATCTCGACCATGCACACATCGGCGTCCCCCGCACCCATACGAATTCGATACTTGATTTCGTCGGTGATGTGCGGAATCACCTGCACCGTCGCGCCCAGGTAGTCACCGCGCCGTTCCTTGGCGATCACGCGCTCGTAGATCCGCCCGGTCGTGAAGTTGCTGTTGCGCCCCGTCGTGGTGCGCACGAAACGCTCGTAATGGCCGAGATCGAGGTCGGTCTCGGTGCCGTCGGCGGTGACGAACACCTCCCCGTGCTGAAAGGGACTCATGGTGCCCGGATCCACGTTTATGTATGGATCGAGCTTCACCATGCTGATCTTCAATCCTCGCGCCTCGAGGATGGCGCCCAGGGAGGCGGAGGCGATGCCCTTGCCGAGCGAGGAAACCACGCCGCCGGTGACGAATATGAATCGAGTCATGGGCAGGTTCCTCAGGTCGCCGCCGAAATACCCCACGCCGCGTGAAACCATGTTTCACGCGGCCCAGGAGCGCAGATGGATAATGAAATTCGACGGGAGTTCAGATTACCAGATCGGTGCCTGTGCCACAATCGGCGCCCTCATCGGGAGCTCGCGCATCGCGCGCGCTCAGGTGAGAATCGGCGCATCCTCCCAGACGCATGCGATTCCCGGCGCGTCCCGAGCGACGCTGAAGTGCGCGTCCTGCCATAGATCTGCGACGCCGACGAGCGCATCGCCCGCGTAGAGCATCGGCAGCGCATCGCGCATCCAGGGCAGCACCCCCATCGATTGACACAGGTGCTGCACGCTCTGCGTGCGTGCGCGCGCGCCGATTCTCAAGGTCTCACCGCCGCGGCGCCGGCGCACGCTCAAGCTGTCCGGCAACAACCGTGGATCCAAGCCGCCCGGCTGCGAGGCCCAGCGCAGCGTGCCCAAGCTCTCGCCGAGCGGCAGACACGACCCCTGCGCGACACGCCATTCCAGAGCGTGCGCGAGCGCAGGGACGATGGCCGGGGTGACGAACAGGCGCTGCCGGTAGCGACGCAGAGCGTGCGGCCCCCAGACGATTGCAGGTTGGTGGTCGCTGCGGCTTTGGAGAATCTGCTTGAGCGCCTCGGTCAAGCGCGACGCGGGCGGCGGCGTGATCGCCGCCGCCCGCAGCCAGTGGCGCAGCGTCTCCACTCGCTCGATCGCCGACAACGCGCGCAGTCCCCTCACCGAGAGCGCATCCCCATCGCGCAAGCGGTCGACACGCTCTTCAGCCCTCGAGTCGAGAGACTCTTGCGCCTCGGCCAGGTGACGCGCAGCCCTGGACAAGGTCTCGGCCGCCGCCGGCCAGCGCTCTTCGACGGCCGGCCACAGTCGCAGGCGCAGGTACGCACGGTCGAAGCGCGGGTCGCGGTTCATGGGGTCCTCCACGGCGAGGACCGCGTGCGAGGCGCGAAACGCGCCGAGCTCGCGCGGGGTCACGTTGAGGAGCGGCCGTAAATGCCACCCTTTCGCAAACGGCCGACATACCGGCATCGCCGACAAGCCCGCGACTCCGGCGCCGCGCATGAGCTGCAAGAGGAGCGTTTCGGCTTGATCCTGCGCATGGTGCGCCGTCAACAGGCACTCGCCCGGCCGAAGCTCGAGCGCGAGCGCGCGGTAGCGCGCGCGGCGCGCCTCCGCCTCGATCGAGACGCCGGTGCCGGTGTCGACGCGAACCTCGAGGACCGAGAGCGGCACAGCCAAGCGACGGCACAGCTTCTCGCTCGCCTCCTTGAGCGCGAGCGAGGCACGCTGCAAGCCGTGATCGACGTGTACGGCGCGCAGCGCAAGAGGCCACCCAGCACCTTGCTTGAGCGCCGTGAGCAGTGCCGCCGAGTCCGCACCGCCGCTCAGGGCAACCAGCAAGCCCGTCGCATCGCTCGGCAGATGCTCCTCCAGGACGGCGCGCAACAGGGCCGCGCCGAAGACCATGCTAGGGGCTCCTATCCTTCGTGGAACGCGCCGAAGCTGCGCAGGCGCGCTTGTCGCGCGTCGAGCAGCGTCGTGATGGGTTGCTTACAAAGCTCCGATAAGTGCTTGACCATGCTTTCTTTCATGGTTTGAGCCATGGCGTGAGGATCGCGGTGGGCGGCCCCGTGAGGTTCCTTCAGGACCTCGTCCACCAGGGCGAGTTTTTTCAGCCGATCGGCGGTTCCGCCCATCGCGTCCGCCGCAATCTCTTTCTTGTCGGTGCTCTTCCAGAGAATCGACGCACAGCTCTCCGGCGTGATGACCGAATACACCGAGAATTGCAGCATCAGCAGTCGATCGCAGACTCCGATCGCGAGCGCACCGCCCGAGCCGCCTTCGCCGATGACCACCGACAGAATCGGGGCCGCGAGATGCGACATCTCGAATAGGTTCCGCGCGATGGCCTCGCTTTGGCCGCGCTCCTCCGAGCCGATCCCCGGGTAGGCGCCCGGCGTGTCGATCAGCGTGATGATGGGAATGCGAAAGCGCTCGGCCATCTTCATCAGGCGCAGCGCCTTGCGGTAGCCCTCGGGTTTCGGCATGCCGTAATTGCGGCGCACGCGTTCCTTGGTGTCGCGGCCTTTTTGATGGCCGATGAGCATCACCGGCTGGCCCTCGAGACGCACCAGGCCGCCGACGATCGCGAGGTCATCGCTGTACATGCGATCGCCGTGCAGCTCCTGCCAATCGGTGAAGATCAGCGATACGTAGTCCAGGGTGTAGGGCCGCTGCGGGTGCCGCGCCAGTTGCGTGATCTGCCAAGGGGTGAGATTCGCGAAGATGGTGCTTGTCAGGGCACGGCTCTTCGATTGCAGCCGCTTGACCTCCTCGGCAATGTTGATGGTCGAGTCGGAGCCCAGGAACTTGAGCTCTTCGATCTTCGCCTCCAATTCGGCGATCGGCTGCTCGAACTCCAAGAAATTCATCGCCATGAAGAGCTTTCCTCGCCGCGCATGTCGGTGCGCGGACCATACACCAAATACCAGCCGTCGCGGCCCACCAGCGCCGATAGTTTATCGAGAAGCTCGCGCGTCGGGCGAACCGACCAGGCATCCGGCAGGTTGACCCGCCCCGAGTATCCTCCGCGGCTCACCGTCACGCTCACGCCGCAGGCGCCCGTGCGGTAAGGCTTCAGGAGCTCCTCGAACCGGCTCATGCCGGACGGCGAGTCGAACTGCTCGGGCCAGCGCAGCCACAAGCGCCGCGCGAAGCGCTCGCGCGCACGATCGATGTCCATCAGGCTCTTCGCCTGCAGGCGCCACGCCTCGATGAAGTCATCGTAGCGGACGCTCCCCTCCACGATGAGAATCGCGTCCTTGACGATGATGTCGCGGAACTGCTGAAAGGTTTCCTCGTACAGGCTCACCTCGAGCCGAGCGCTGCGGTCATCGAGGATCAAGGTCACGCGATTCGGGCGGCGTCGAACCTCGAGCACGAGTCCGGCCACCGTCGCGGCCTTTCCCTGGGTGAAGCCCCGCTCGCTCGCCGGCCCCCCAGGGGGCTTCCCGCCCCCCACGTCGACCAAGCGCGTGCTCACCAGGAACTTGAGGTCCGGCTCATAGGGAGTGATCGGATGGCCGCTCAGAAACAGGCCCAGCGTCTCGCGCTCTCCGGCGAGGCGCTGCGACTCGCTCCACTCGGGCGTCGTCTCGAGACGCTCCTCGGGAGCGCTCAAGCCGAAGAGGTCCACTTGCCCGACGCTCGCCGCGCGAGAGTTTTGCTCCCCCATGTGCATCGCGCGATCGAGCTCCGCGAAGAGCGTCGCACGGTTCGATCCGATCCGGTCGAGACTTCCGGATCGGATGAGCGCCTCGAAGACGCGCCGATTGACCCGCTGCAAATCGACACGTCGGCACAGATCGGCGAGAGTGCGATACGGCCCTCTCGCGCATCGTTCCTCCACGACGGCCTGCACGGCGGAGCGCCCCACGCCCTTGATCGCGCCGAGCCCGAAACGAATGCTGGCCGGGCCGGCGACGCGAAAATCGTACACCGACTCGTTGACATCGGGAGGATGCACGGTGAGCTGCATGCTGAGGCATTCGTCGATCAGCGTGACGATCTTGTCGGTCTTGTCCATGTCGGAGGACAGTACTGCCGCCATGAACGCCGCCGGGTAGTGAGCCTTCAGCCACGCAGTTTGATACGAGAGCAGAGCGTACGCGGCGGAGTGTGACTTGTTGAAACCGTAGCCGGCGAATTTCTCCATCAAATCGAAGATATGCGAGGCCTCGGCTTCGCGCACGCCGCGCGCCACCGCACCGTTCACGAACACGGAGCGCTGCTTCGCCATCTCTTCGGGCTTCTTCTTGCCCATCGCTCGGCGCAACAGGTCCGCCCCGCCCAGGGTGTAGCCGGCGAGGATCTGCGCGATCTGCATGACCTGTTCCTGATACAGGATCACCCCGTAGGTGGCCTCCAGAACGGGCTTCAAGTCGGGGTGCAGGTAGTCGATGTTCGCACCGCTCGTGTCGTGCTTGCGCGCGATGAAATCGTCGACCATGCCCGACTGCAGCGGGCCGGGCCGGAACAGCGCGACCAACGCCACGATGTCGCCGAAGCGATCGGGCTGGAGCCTGCGGATGAGATCCTTCATGCCGCGCGACTCGAGTTGAAAGACCGCGGTGGTTCTGCAGCTCTTCAACAGTTGATACGTGGCGGCATCGTCCATGGGCAGGGCGCTCATGACCAGCGGCGGCTCCTGACTGCGGCGGCGCTCCTCGTTGATGTCCCGCACCGCCCAATCGATGATCGTGAGCGTACGCAGTCCCAGGAAATCGAATTTGACCAGACCCGCCGCCTCGACGTCGTCCTTGTCGAACTGCGTGACGGCGGTGGTACTGCCTTCCTCGCGATACAGCGGGGTGAAATCGGTGAGCACGGAGGGGGCGATGACCACGCCGCCGGCATGCGTGCCGGCATTGCGGGCGAGCCCCTCGAGCGAGCGCGCGAGGTCGATGAGCTCGCGCACCTCGGGGTCGCTCTCGTAGAGCCGACGGAGCTCCTCTTCCTGCTCGAGAGCCCGGTCCAAGGTGATGCCGATCTCGAAGGGAACCAGCTTGGCGATCTTGTCGACGTATCCGTAGTTGTGGCCGAGCACTCGCCCGACATCGCGGATCACGGCCTTGGCGGCGAGCGTGCCGTAGGTGATGATCTGCGATACCCGCTCGCGCCCGTACTTGTTTGCGACGTATTCGATCACGCGGTCGCGGCCTTCCATGCAGAAATCCACGTCGAAATCCGGCATCGACACGCGCTCCGGATTCAAGAATCTCTCGAACAAGAGATCGTGCTCGATCGGATCGAGATCGGTGATTCCGAGCGCGAATGCCACGAGCGAGCCGGCGCCCGAGCCGCGCCCGGGGCCCACCGGCACACCGTGCTCGCGGGCCCAGCGGATGAAGTCGGCGACGATGAGAAAGTAGCCCGCAAAACCCATGCTGCAGATGACCTCGAGCTCGAGCGCGAGACGCGTGCCGTAAGAGGCCGCATCGCAGATGCCGCGCAAGATCCTCGCCTGCTCGAGTCGCGCGCCGAGGCCGCTCGCCGCCTCCTCGCGTAGATACTCCTCCGTGGTACGGCCGGCCGGAACCGGATAAGCCGGCAGCATCGAGGCGCCGAGCCTGATCTCCAAGGAGCAGCGCTTCGCGATCTCGACGCTATTCACGAGCAGCTCGGGGGCATCGGCAAAGAGTTCCGCCATCTCGGACGGCGTCTTGAGATACTGCTCCTCGGAGTAGCGCCGCGGCCGGCTTGGATCCGCGAGCAGCGTTCCCTCGCGGATGCACACCCGCGCCTCGTGGGCCTCGAACTCGTCCCGCCTCAGGAAGCGCACGTCGTTGGTGGCGACCGCAGGAGCGCCCCGCTCGCGCGCGAGATTCATCACCTCGGCAGCGTAAGCCGCCTCGCCGCTCCGTCCGGTGCGCTGGACCTCGAGATAGAAGCGATCGCCGGCGAGATGCTGCCAGCGCGCGAGACAGCGCGCCGCTTCCTCGCCGTTGCCGCGCATCAATGCCTGACCGATATCGCCCTCCTGGCCACCGGAGAGAACGATGAGACCCGCGAGGGCGTCCTGATCGAGCCAACTGCGCTCCAGCATCGGCACGCCGCGCTCGAGTCCCTCGAGATAGGAGCGAGTCACGAGCTGCGTGAGATGCCGGTAGCCGACGAGATTCTGACAGAGGAGCGACAAGCGCGAGGGTGCCGTGCGCTCGCCCGGCTCGCGCACCCACGCATCCACTCCGATCAGAGGCTTGATGCCGGTGCTCTGGGCTTCCTTGTAGAACTTGACCATCGCGAAGAGGTTGCCCTGGTCGGTGAGCGCGATGGCGGGCATGCGTGCCTCGGCGACCGCGACCATCAACTCGGGCACGCGCACGATACCGTCGAGCAGCGAGTACTCGGTGTGCAGCTTAAGGTGCACGAACCGGGTCACCGGCGCTCCAGGTACGTGTCGAGCTCGGGATCCTCGTCCGCGAAAGGAGCGAGCCACTGCATCTCGGGGTCGACGGCCGCCGCCCCGGCCCAGAACTCGACTGGGGCGAAGCTCATGCGGTGCAATGGACACGGACCGTGCTCGGCGAGGAGCCGGCGGTGCTCGGGCGTCGCGTATCCCTTGTGATTCGTGAAGGCATATTGCGGGTAATGCGCATCCATCTCATCCATGAACCGGTCGCGCGCGGTCTTCGCCAAGATCGATGCGGCGCTGATCGCGGGCTCCGTCGCGTCCCCGCCCACGATGGCGCGCGCATTTCCCGTCACTCCCAAACCCTCGAGGCGCGGCAGTCGGTTGCCATCGATGATGAGTCGATGCGGGCACACGCTCATCGCAAGCACCGCGCGGCGCATGGCGAGAAAGGTGGCATGAAGAATGTTGAGCGCATCGATTTCCCTGGGATCCGCCCAGCCGATACCGAACGAGAGCGCGCGGCGGCGAATCTCGACGGACAGTCGCGCCCGCGTCTCGGGGCCGAGCACCTTCGAATCGGCGAGCCCGGCGATGCTCGGCCCGGGTCGCAGGATCACCGCGGCGGCGACCACGGGGCCCGCAAGCGGCCCGCGGCCAGCCTCATCGACGCCGGCCGTGCGCAGCCTCACGGTGATTCCGCCGTTAGCGAGCGCGGCGCCTGCCGAGCGAGCGCCACGATGGCCTGCGCCGCGCGAGCGCTCGCATCACGCTTGAGATCGAGGTGTAGCCTCACGAACTCTTGCTCCAAAACGGCGCGCCGTCCCGCATCGTCGAGCCACATCAGGAGCTCCGCCCCCAGCAACTGCGGGTCGATCTGTTCCTGAAAATACTCGCCGACGACGCGTCGATCCGCAAGTAGATTTGGTTGCGCGAAGAACTTGGATTTCACCAGGTTCAGGCGCCGCAGGATCCACGCCGTCGGCGCGCCGAGCCGGTACACGACGACCATGGGTCGCTTGCACAGCGCCGCCTCGAGGGTCGCCGTCCCGGATGCGACGAGCGCCACGTCGCAGGCGATGAGGGCGGTCTGCGCCTGTCCCTCGATCATGTGCACGTCCACTTGGGGCGCGATGCGCCGCAACGCCCGGGCGAAAATGTCGCGCGTCGTCGGGCTCGCCATGGGTGCGACGAAGGCGAGCTCGGGCCGCGCTGCGGCGAGCCAGGCTGCGGTCCTCGCAAAATCATCGGCCAAGCGCAGCACCTCGCCGCGACGGCTGCCGGGGAGCAGCGCCACGAGGCGCTTATCCGCCCGCAGGCGCAGCGTGGCACGCGCCGCCGCCCGGTCGACGACGAGTGGAATCGAATCGGCAAGCGGATGGCCGACGAATTCGGCGCTGATGCCGCGGTTCTCGTAGAAACGCTTCTCGAAGGGCAGCAAGCACAGCACCAGGTCCACCGATCGGTGGATGCGCTCGACCCGGCGCGGACGCCAGGCCCACACTTGCGGGCTCACGTATTGCACGGTTGGGATACCGCTCGCGCGCAAGCGCCTCGCGAGGCGCAGGTTCGTGTCGGGAGAGTC
>DATHCO010000326.1:0-5487 GCA_035319505.1 Steroidobacteraceae bacterium
CCGCAGCACCGGCGGGCAGCGCAATCGTGCCGGTGTCGACTGAAAAGGCCGCCGGGTTCTCGGTGCCCGCACCGTTACCGGTGAACGTGAAGTCGCTGACCGGCCAATTGTTGATGGTCTGCACGTCCATCACCAAGCTGCCGGTCGTGGAGGAAACCAGCGAGCCCCAGACCTCGGTCGACTGCAGGCGCACCGAGCCGGTATTGGTCGCGGACGTGCCTGTCGCATCCAATTGCACGGTCCCATCGCTCAAGACACTGTAGATGCCGCGTGCCGTGATGTGCTGGCCGACCGAGACCGAGCTCGAATCGAGCGCGCTGAGGGTCGCATTGTCGTCGGCGGTGACGATCGTCCCCGGGCCGAGCAGCAGCTGCGTGTTAGCGACCTCGTAGGAGTAGGTGTCGGCGGTATTCAGAATCAGGGTCGAGCCTTGCAGCGTCAAGGTGTCGCCGTCGCGTGCGATCACATCACCGCTCAGGCCCTCCGTGTAGACGTCCTCCAGCGTGCTCGCGCCGACGACGTACGCCAGGTTGAACCGGCCGGCGTGGGCACCGTTCAGGGGATTGTAATCCGGCTGGAACGTCGTGTACCCCGCAGTCATGGTCGAGCCCGCGGACAGTACCGACAGCGCATCGAGCCCGGCGCTTCCGAGATAGAGCTTGCCGTTGATCGTATAGACCGTGCTCGGCTGGCTGAACAGCGTGAGGCTGCCGATGTTGTTCGCCTCGTCGAAGAACGGCCGGATGTAGACGGTGTAGGTATTGACGTCCGTGCTCGAGTTGATCAAGGGGCCGCGGACTCGAATGAGCTTCGTGTCGGGGGGCTGGACGCCGATGGACAGGATCGGGCGCACGAACGCATGTGCCGGCGTCGTGGATCGGTCCACGAACCCGGAGGCCGCGAGATCGAAGTCGATGTGAAACAGCACCGCGCTCGTCGATGCGTAGGTCGGCGTGATGGTCGGTTGATTGGCCGGATCGAAGGTCACCGTGACCGCATAGGTGGTCGGTGTTTCCTGGGTCGTCGCATCGAGGACGGTCGCCGTTTGCGGCTTGCCGTCGACCATCACGGTGATGGCGGCACTGGCGTAGTCCAGGGTAATGGTCGCGGAGACGTAGGTGCCGATGGGAATCGCCCCCGCGCTCCACATCTCGTAGACTTTGTCGAGCTGCGTGAAGTCGATGACTTCGGGGGTGCCGACCACGGTCACCACCGCGCCGTCGTTGCGGGTGAGCGTCAGCGAATCGATCGTCACCGTATAGCTCGTGTAGTCGCCGGGCTCGTCCGTGAAGCAAACCCAGGCGATGCCGTAGCCGCTGGTGGCGGGGGGGCCGTGGCATCCCGCGGCAAAAGCGGCGAAGCCGCAGATCAACGCGCTCACCGCACCGTGAGCGTACCTCTTGAGACTTGGGCGCACTAGAGCTTCCAGTATGGTCGTGTTTTGAGGGTGCGTAGGATAAAGGCTTTTGAGACCGCGTGCCCGGCAAAGTTCCGCCTCGCCGGCGGCTCAGCGTGTCGCGGCATAGGGAACTTGCTGGGTGATGCAGTGGATATTTCCGCCGCCGAGCAGCACCTCTCGGGTCCCCACACCGACCACCTTGCGCGTCGGGAAGAGGCGCTTGAGCGTGCGCATCGCCGCGCCGTCCCAGCGCTTGTCGTAGAGCGGCATCACCACGTGCCTGTTGGCGAGGTAGAAATTGATGTACGAGGCCGGCAATCGATCGCCCGCTCGGCGCGGATGCGTGCCGGCCCGGACGTCGATTCCTGCGGCCTCGGCGTCGCTCAGGTAGAGTGGCCCCGGCTGGTGGATCTTGTGAACGGTGAGCGCTCGGCCGCGCGCGTCTCTTGCGCGGCGCAACCGCTCGAGCGCGTCGCAAGAGATCTCGTACTGCGGGTCGCTGCGATCATCGGTCCAGGTGAGCGCGACGTGTCCCGGGCTCGTGAAGCAGGCGAGCTCGTCGATGTGCCCGCCCGTCTCGTCGAGATACACGCCCGCGCCGAGCCAGATGACCGCGCTCACCCCGAGGTAGCGGCGCAGCGTCTCCTCGATCTCGAGGCGGCTCAGCTTGCCGTTGCGATTGGGATTGAGGAGGCACTGCTCGGTGGTCAAGCAGGTGCCTTGGCCGTCGACATGGATGGCACCTCCCTCGAGCACGAACGGCGTGCGGTATCGGTCTGCACCCTCGATCTCCAGGACTTTCTGCGCGACCTCATCGTCGCGGTCCCAGGGGAAGTACAGGCCCCCGTCGAGCCCTCCCCAGGCGTTGAAAGTCCAGTCCACGCCGCGGCGTCGCCCTCGCCTGTCGAGGACGAACGTCGGCCCGCAGTCTCGCATCCAGGCATCATTGCTCGAGAGCTCGACTACCCGGACCTCGCGCGGTAGCCGCGCACGCGCATTTTGAAATTGCGCCGCCGAGACACCCATCGTCACCGGCTCGCCCATCGCAATGGCCGTCGCCACCGCGACGTAGGCGGCCTGCGCCGGCTTCGCGCCTTCGCGCCAGTTATCCGGGCGCTCGGGCCACAGCATCCAGCATCCGGAGTGCCGGGCGAATTCCGCGGGCATGTGGAAGCCGTCTCGAGCGGGCGTCGAAGTGAGGGTACGCAATACGGGTCTCCGGCCGCGCATGCTAGCATTGGCGCTCCATTCGGAGGGAGCCTATGTCACAGCCCAAGCCGATCATCCTGCAAGTGCCCGCAGGGGGCGAGAAGATCACGATTGCGAACGGCAAGCTGCGCGTGCCCGATCAGCCGATCATCCCGTTCATCGAGGGCGACGGAACGGGACCGGACATTTGGCGAGCGAGCGTGCGGGTGTTGGACGCAGCGGTGCACAAGGCGTACGGAGGGAAGCGCAAGATCCGTTGGATGGAAGTATTCGCCGGTGAGAAGGCCAACAGGACCTACAACACCTGGCTTCCCGACGAGACCGTGACTGCCTGCCGCGAGTACCTCGTATCGATCAAGGGGCCCCTCACCACGCCGGTCGGCGGTGGCATTCGCTCGCTCAACGTGGCGCTGCGCCAGCTGCTCGACTTGTACGTGTGCCTGCGCCCGGTGCGCTGGTTCAAGGGCGTACCCTCCCCGGTGGTCGCACCCGAGAAAGTCGATATGGTCATCTTCCGCGAGAACACCGAGGACATCTACGCGGGCATCGAGTTCGAGGCGGGGTCGGCCGATCTGAAGAAGTTCCTCGACCTGTTCAAGCAGAGCTTCCCCAAGCAGTACGCCAAGATTCGCTTCCCCGAGAGCTCCGGGATCGGCCTGAAGCCCGTATCGAAGGAGGGAACCGAACGGCTGTTCCGGGCGGCCGTCGAGTACGCGATCGTCAACAAGCGCAAGAGCGTGACGATCGTTCACAAGGGAAACATCATGAAGTTCACCGAGGGCGCATTTCGTAATTGGTGCTATCAGCTGGCCGAGCGCGAGTTTGCCTCTCACGTGTTCACCTGGGAGCAGTGGGAGCGGCTCAAGAATACGCAGGGCGAAAAGGAAGCGAACCTCAAGATGGATGCGGCGAGACAAGCCGGCAACATCATCATCAAGGATGCCATCGCCGACATCACCCTGCAGCAGGTGCTCACTCGCCCGGACGAATTCGACGTCGTCGCCACGATGAACTTGAACGGCGACTATCTGTCGGATGCGCTCGCAGCGCAGGTCGGAGGGATCGGCATCGCGCCGGGCGGAAACATCAACTACCTGACGGGCCACGCCGTATTCGAGGCGACGCACGGAACGGCGCCGAAATACGCGAACCTCGACAAGGTCAATCCGGGATCGGTGATCTTGTCCGGCGAGATGATGCTGCGCTACATGGGGTGGGTCGAGGCGGCGGACGCCATCATCGGCGCCATGGACAGGACGATTGCGCAGAAGACCGTGACGTACGATTTCGCGCGTCTCATGCAAGGCGCCACCGAAGTCAAGTGCAGCGAATTCGGCGACAACCTGATCCGAAACCTGTAGGCGGCCGCCGGCCGCGAAGTCGGCTGAGCGACGCGGGCTAGCCCGGGCTAGGCGAAAGCCCGATCGAGCGCCTGCGCCAGGTCCGAGACGAGGTCCGCGGCGTCCTCGATCCCGATCGACAGACGCACCGTGCCGCGGCCGATGAGCGAGGCGGCACGCTGCTCGGGCGTGAACTCCTGGCCGCCGAGCAGCTGCGGCGGCATCACCAGTGACTCGCTCGAGCCCAGGCTCGCCGCAATGGAGAAGTACTCGAGGGCTTCGGCGAAACGGTTCCCTTCCTCGTAGCCGCCGTCGAGCTCGAAGCTCACCACGGCGCCGAAATCGCTCATCTGGCGCTTGGCCAAGGCGTGCTGAGGATGCGACTCGAGGCCGGGATAGAACACGCGTTTGACTCGCCCATGGGTCGCGAGAAAGCGGCTCACGGCCAGGGCGTTGGCGCATTGACGCTGGTAGCGCAGGAAATAGGTGCGCATGCCGCGCTGGATCAGGAACGCGGCGTGCGGATCGAGCGTCGGCCCCATCGATACGATGTCCTTGCGGATCTCGGCGATCAATGCGGCGCGCGCGATGATCGCCCCGCCCATCACATCGCCGTGACCCGAGGCGTATTTGGTGAGACTGTGCAAGAACACGTCGACGTCGAACCGGCCATGGTTGTGGAAGCCGGCGAAGGTATTATCCATCACGCTGAGGCAACCCGTGCGGCGAGCATGCGCCGTCAGGTGCTCGATGTCGGCGATCTTGGTGACCGGATTCGTCGGGCTCTCGAACAGTACCAGGCGCGTCTTGGTCCGATCGAGCACGCGCTCGATCCCCGCGCGATCCTCGATGGATAGCAGGGTGTGGGTGACGCCGTAGCGCGCCAGCAGGTGCTGCACGAGATAGCGCGTCGGCGGATAGGATTCGACGAACGCCAGGATGTGATCGCCTTGCTTGCAAAGCGCGAGCGTTGCGGCGGCGATGGTCGCCACTCCGGATCCCACCAGCAGACACTCCTCCCTCCCCTGCAGTTGCGCGAGCAGCAGCTCCAACTGCCTCAAGGTGGGATTCGACGAGCGCGAGTAATAGAACCCGGTGCGCTTGCCGTGCAAATAGCGCAGCGTCTCACTCGCGTCGTCGAAGGAGAATTTGACCGATTGATAGATCGGTGCGACCAGTGCGCGATTGTCCGGAGGTATCTCCACCGCGGGCGGATGATTGACGAGGGTCTCGGGTTTCATGCAGCAACGATAGTCGACCGGCACGCGCATGGAAAGCCTGTTGCGCATGCCGAGCCCATGCGCTGCGGTAGCCGCAGTCAGCGGCCGAGGTAGCGATCCAATTCCGCGTCGATTGCCGGCGTGGACTCGAAGAGCTGGGCGCACTGGCGGCTCGGCAGACCCAACTGGCGAAGCGCAGAATCGATCCTGAGCCGATCGCGCCGATCGAGCCCCTCCACGGTGCAATCGGCCAGGCGATGCGCCGCGTCGACGAGCCGGCATTCGAGGAGTCTCGACTCCGGTGCCTCCCATCGGGTGG
>DATHCO010000327.1:0-21574 GCA_035319505.1 Steroidobacteraceae bacterium
CAAAGCGCTCGACGATGTGGGTAAGTCAGGCGAGATCTCCCTCGTCTATGCCGGCGGCATTCGCAACGGCGGCGATGTCGCGAAGGCCCTCGCGCTCGGCGCCGATGCGGTGGCCATCGGGCATTCGGCGCTCATGGCGCTCAACTGCAACAAGGATATCCCCGAGGCCGACTACGAGAAGGAAATCGGCGTCGAGGCTGGGCATTGCTACCACTGTCATACCGGCCGGTGCCCGGTCGGCGTGACGACCCAGGATCCGCTGCTGCGCAAGCGCCTGGACCCCGATGGAGCGGCGGAGCGCGTCTACAACTTCCTGCACTGTCTCACCATCGAGTGCCAGATGATGGCGCGCGCCTGCGGCAAAACCAACGTGCATAGCCTCGAGCCCGAGGATCTCGCCGCGCTCACCATGGAAGCCTCTGCGCTCGCCATGGTGCCGCTCGCCGGATCGCAGCACACGGTCGGCCGGCCCGACATGACCCGCTACTAGAGATTGAGGAAGCACCATGGCCAAAGTCGTCAAGCTCTCGAAATACGCGAAGTCCGCGAAGGCCACCAAGTCCGCGAAGCCGAACGGCAAGCCCGCGGCCAAGTCTGCGCCCGCGAAGAGCGCTCCCAAGGACATCGATCACTTCATCAAGACGGCCGGCCTCGATACCCGGCGCGAGAAGGAGATCGGTCAGCACATCGGCTATCGCTACGACGTCAACCTCGTCCCCGACTACACCCGGCTCACGCCCTTCCTGAAGAGGTACATCGAGATCATGGGGTGGTCGGACTTGAACTGGCTCGAGGACGTGCACCTCGGGTACGAGGAAGGCAAGGCCGCTGTCTTCGACCGCAACATCAACGGCTGGGTCACCGTGCCGGAGGACGTGAAGCTCCCCGACAATCAGCAGGACCGCGACATGCTGGCGCGCGAGCTACTGATCAAGTTCCAGATGTCGCCGCGCCACCCGCTGGTCGAGTTGAACAAGGCGTACCGCAAGTTCTAGTCGAGCGAATCGGGCTGCCTCTCACTCCTCGCTCCGATGGCGAGCGGCGTGCGCCCAATCCGGCCGAAACGAGAGAATCTCAACTTCGGCCGGCAGGTTCGGATTGAACAGCCGGTTATGCCAGTAGGTCGCGCGGTAGAAAGCGTGCTGCTTACCGAGCCTCTCGACGGCGCAGGGGATGCGGTAACCCTGGCCATACTGCTCGAACTCGAGACGGCAGCGCCCCTGCGTTGAGAGCTCGGCGGCAAGCGCCGAGCGCGGTCCGAAGAGCGCGGTCATCAAGTCCGAAAACCGCGCGGGCTCCTGAAAATAACTCGCCTGCAAGATCTCGAGCACCTTGTCGTAGCGCTCGTTCGGATCGTGAGTCTTCAAGTACTGATAGCGAAACAGCTCCGTGCTGTTCTCGGGCTCCGACTCGACGATGAGCGTGACGATCCCCGCGGAGAGCTCGCTCTTTCCGGCGGCATCCACCACGCGCGGCCGCATTCCCGAGGAGGGCCGGCCACCGTGGCTGCGCGCCGCGAGCTGTCGTAGGCGGCATTGCCAGCCGATGAACTCGCGGCACAGTGCCTGCGCAGCAGCTTGAGTCAGCACGACGTTCTCGGGCCAGTTCATCATTCGCCAACGATTAGCGCGAAACTCGAGGTCGGAGTGTGCCCCCCGTAGCGCCCTCCCAGCTTGTGCGCCGACCTCAATACACCGCGAGGTGATGCGTGATCACGACCACCGCGAGCCCTAAGGCGAGCACCACGTAGGGCAGCACGCCGGCACGCTTGACCAATCGCTCGCCCTCGCTCATCTCGAGGTCCCCGGCCATGTCGGGCGGAAATGCGCCCTTGTCCTGGATGTAGTGGCGATAGACGAACACCGGAATGATGAGCGAGCAGAAGATGAGGCCGGAGGTGAGCGTGCCCGGACCGTAGGTATCGGCGCCGAAGCCCATGAATGCGAGGTTCACGAAGGACAGGATCGTCCCTGCCGCAAGCACCCAGGTCGGAGCGCGCCACGGCCGCTCCTGCCGGGGTCGGTCCATCCGATGAATCCAGCCGGCGTTCAAGTTCAAGAAGTTGAAAATGAGATAGCCGACGTTCGCGGCGGCGATGATGAACACCACATTCGACAGGAGCAGCAGCAGCAAATTGAACACGATGTTGGTGAGCATGGCATTCGCAGGGGCGCCGTGCGCGTTGACCTTGCCCAGATAACGCGGGAGCCATCCGTCCATGGAGGCTTGGTAGAGCGTGCGCGAGGAGCCGCCCATCGAGGTCATGAGCGAGAGCACGAGCGCGAGAATCAGCATGATGACGACGATGGCGCCGACGAATTGGCCGGCGTGCACCATTCTCGCCATGACCGCGGCGACTCCCGTGCCGTCGTTGATGTCGGGCGCCAGCATGCCGCCGTACTCGGCGGGTGTCGCCACGTGTCCGGCCGCATCGAGCACCGCCGGATGCACGAGGTTGCCGAGGCCGAGATAGCCCTGGAACGCAAACGGCACCAGCGTGTACACGACGACGCACATGAGACCCGAATAGAAGATCGCCTTGAAGGTGTCGGTCTTCGGATTCTTGAATTCGCCCGTGTAGCACACCGCCGTCTCGAATCCGTAGGTCGACCAGGCGGCGAGGAACATGCCGGCCGCGAACACCGTGATGCCCGCCATGTCCCAGGTGCCGTTCGCCACGAGGCCGGCGGCATCGTGCGCGAGCGGAACCAGCGGGAACAGATTCGCCTTGACGATGTCCCCCGTGAGGATCGGCACGATGCCGATCAAGAGCAGCGGAATCATCGCCGAGAGTCCGAGGATCTTGGTCGCATTGGCCGAGCGCAGGATGCCCCCATCCTGAATCAGCTTGACCGAGAGCATGATCACCGCGGCCAATATGAATGTGGCGTTGATGCGCACCGTCAAGCCGGGCTGCAGCATGCCGAGATCGAGCAAGGTCCACTGCCAGGTATTGACGACGGCGTCGGGCGCAAACAGCCCCCTCAGGATGTAGCCGGCAGCGAGCGTGGAGCCCGTGGCGAGCACCGGCGACCAGGCAAACCAGTTGCACCACACGGAGATTGGTGCGACGAGCTTCCCGTAGCGCACCCAGGCGATGGCCCCGTAGATCGAGGTGCCTCCCGCCTTGTTGGGAAAGAGCCCCGCGATCTCGGCGTAGGTGAAGGACTGAATGAACCCCATCCCGATCGATGCGGCCCAGATGAGCCAGGAGAGCTTGCCGCAGGTCGCGGCTACCCCGCCGATGGAGAAGAGCACGAGCGGCGGAACCCCGCTCGCGACCCAGAATGCTCCTGTCCAATCGATGCCGCGCTCGAGCCCAGCGCTCTTCGCGACTTCTCCGGCGGCGGCCTCTGCGGTGGCGTTCATGCGAGCTCCCCTGCGTCGCCGCCGCGCCGCCTTGTTATGAGGCCTGCGCGGCGGTTGGCGCCGGTGGCGGCGATGCTAGAAATGACGGCGTAACTCTTCGGCGATTTCAAAGATATCTCCCACGATTCCATACTTCGCGACCCCGAATATCGATGCCCCCGCATCACTGTTGACGGCGACGATGGTGGCGACGTGCTTCATGCCCGCAAGGTGCTGAATGGCGCCCGATACTCCCATCGCGATATAGAGTTTACAGGCGCTTGCGGTCTTACCGGACTGCCCCACCTGGCGGCTCTTGGGGAGCCAGCCGGCGTCGGCTACGGGCCGCGAGCAACCGAGGGTGGCGCCGAGCGCGTCCGCGAGTTCCTTGAACTGCGCCACCTTGGACTCCTCACCGACACCGCGACCGATGGTCAAGATGAACTCGGCCGCCGTCATGTCGACATCATCGCTCGCGGGAAGCTCGATGAACTCGAGCCCGCGCGCACGGCTCGCGATCGGCGCCGCCGCCCACTCGGTCACCTTGGGCGAGCCCGCTTGCTCGGGCGCCTTGAACACGTTGCCGCGGATGGCGAGGAGGACGGTCTGGCGGCCCGGGAAGTCGACTTCCACGTTCACCTTCTGGCCGTAACCGCCACGCGTTGCGACGAGCTCGCCGTCGATACGCTCTGCCTTGAACACATCGGTGGCGAATCCATAGCCGTTCTTGGCCGCGAGCGCCGCCGCGTAGCCGAAGGAGTCGACGCTGTGCGCCAGAAGCACCACCTCGGGCGCCCGCTCGGCGATGAGCGCACTCAAGGCGGCCTCGAAGGTGTCGGGATCGAACTCCGCTGCGCCCACCTTGACCGCGATGATCTCGTCGACACCGGCGAGCTTGAGCGCAGCGACGAGCGCGAGGGGGGAGGGGGCGAGGATCGCCACCGCGACGTGGTCGCCGTCGCGCTTCAAGCTCTGCGCGGCTGCGATGAGCTCCAGCGAGGCGGGGCGCAGCTCGCCGCGCCGCTGTTCCGCAACGACCAGCACGCCGCTCATACCGCATCTCCTTTGAATTCGCGAATGATCCCGGCGAGGCGCACGGCCTGCTCGGCCGGTGTGCCCTCGATGAGCTGTGCGTGGCCCTTCTCGGGGATGAGCATACGCCGCACGTGGGAATGCGAGCCCGCCTCGCCGACCTCGCCGGCACTTATGCCCACATCGGCGAGCGAGATGACTTCGATCGGCTTCGCGGCCGCCTGCTTGATGGCGCGAAGCGAGGCGTAGCGCGGCGTGTTGATGCCGAGTTGTATGGTGAGCACCGCGGGACACTCGATCTCGACCTCCTGCAGCAAGCCGCCCTCGAGCTCGCGGCGAAACACCGCGCTCCTCGCGCCCGCCGTGTACTTGAGCAGGCTCACCACCGCGGCGTGGGGCCAGCCCAAGAATGCCGCGGTAGCAATGCCGGTCGATGCGAAGGCGTGATCGGAGGACTGCACACCGGCGAAGAGCATCGCGGGGGACTCTCGCCGCGCGATCGCTGCCAGGGCTCGCCCGATCGCGATCGGGTCGGATCCCTCGAGAGCGCCGTCCCACAGACGAAGCGCGCGATCCGCCCCCTTGGCGAGGCACTTGCGCAGCGCCTCATCGGCCTCCTCCGGCGCGATCGAGACGGCGACGACCTCCACGGGCTCAGAATGTCCTTCCTTGATCTTGACCGCCTCCTCCAACGAGTAGTCGTCCCACTCGTTCAGATCGCGAATCAGAAAATCCGCGTCCACATCTCGCCCATCCTCGCGGATCTCGAAATCCTCATCGAGCGCGGCGACCTGCTTCACGGCAACCAAGATCTTCATGCCACGGCCACCTGCGCACGCTGAACCGGAATGGCCTCACGAATCAGCTCGATCAACTCTTTCACCACGAACTTCCCCTCATTGCCGGTAGTCTTGAGCGCGTCCTCGAACATGGTCAAATCCTTCGGGCAGCTCACCACGTACACCTCGAGGCCCGGAATTGCCGCCGCCTCGCGGATGCGATTCTGAGCCGGTTTCTCCTGCCCGACCGGGTCCGGGATCCAGATCCTGCCGCCGCCCGCGCCGCAACAAAAGGAGTTGTCGCGACAGCGCCCCATCTCGAGGATCTCGCAGCCCAGGAGCCTCAGCACCTCGCGCGGTGCCTCGTAACCCTTGTTGAAGCGTCCGAGATGACAGGGATCGTGAAAGGTCGTGCGCAGGGCCAGCGGCTTGATGACCTTGAGCTTACCGCCCTCGAGCAGTCGCCTCACGAAGCTCGTATAGTGCTCGATCTCGAATTTGCCGCCGAAGTCCGGATACTCATTGCGGATCGTATTGTACGAATGCGGGTCCGTGGTGACGATGGTCTTGAACGAGGCTCCCTCGAGCGCGGCGATATTCGCGCCCGCGAGCAGCTCATAGAGCCCTTCCTCGCCGACCCGGCGCACGTCGTTTCCGGCGTTCGATTCGCCGTCGTAGAGAATTCCGAAATCGACCCCCGCCTCGCTGAGGAGCGAGGCGAAGGTCTGAGTCACTTTCTGGTTGCGCGGATCGAAGGAGGCGTAGTCGCCGACGAACCAGAGCACCTCGACCGGCTCCTTGCGCGCGTCCTTGATCTTGAATGGCAGCGATTTGGCCCAAGCGCCGCGCTTGCGTCTCGACTCACCGAAGGAGTTCCCGGTCTTGGTGATCGTCTGCAGCGTCTTGGTGAGCAGGGGGTCCATGGCGCCGTCTTCGACCAGCTTGCGGCGCATCTCGACGATGATGGGCACGTGCTCGACGGCGACCGGGCAGATCTCGACGCAGGCCATGCAGGTACGGCACGACCAGAGCGTCTCCATCGCGACCTGGCCCGGCGACTTGCCGTGCACGTCGAGCTCGGCGGCCGCCGGCAGGGCGCCGGACTCGAGCGTCGAGTTCGCGAACTCGCGCAAGGAGAGGATCACATCGCGCGGTGAGAGGGGCGCGCCCACCGCCCGGGCCGGACATGCCTCGTGGCAGCGGCCGCACTTGGTGCAGGCATCGAGATTCAGGAGCTGCTTCCAGTTGAAGTCGGTGATCTTGGCGACGCCCGGCGTCTCTTGAGCCTCGGGGACACGCGGCAATCGCTGCGCCGCGAGCGGATCGCGCAGCATCCAGGAAGCGGCTGCCGTGACGATGTGCTTCACCTTGGTGTAGGGAATGAGCGCGATGAAGAGGAGCGCGAGCAACCCGTGGAACCACCATAGCCCGTGCCGCAGGAGGCCGCCTCCGCGCTCTGCGAGCCCCAGGCCCTGGAGCGCCTGCGCGATCAGCGCGCCGACCGGTGACCACCAGCGCGTATCCCACACGTCGGGACGGGCCTCGAGCCACACGAGCCGCGCGGCCTCGAGGAGATACCCGGTCGCGCCGATCACCACCAGCGTCCAGAGAAATGCCCAGTCCTCGTGCCGGTATTGCGGGCGATCGAAATCCGGATCGCCGGGCGAGCGATCCGGGCGCGCGTAGTCGAGCTTGGGGGGCTTGAGCCAGCCGCGCCGGTACATCATGTAGAGAAGGCCGCCCAGGAGGGCGACGCCCGCGATGTCGAGAACGAGCGAGAAAACGAGGTAGAACTCACCGTACCAGAAGCGGATCCCGAACAGCGGATTCAGGATGTCGTATTCCAGCGTGATGGTCGAGGTGCCTGCGAACAGGAGGAGAAAGCCGTAGAAGATCAAGCGATGCGCGCCGCCGGCCGCGTGGTCGCGCCGCGCGATGCTACGGTGATTGAGCACCGTCACGGCCATCTCGAGAAAACGCCTCCAGAGGCTCCCCGTGAGGGAGAGCGGCGCGCCCCGCCGGTACTTGCGGATCTGCACGTACACCCCGTACAGGAATACGGCGATCGCCGTGTAGGCGAACACGTAGAAAAGCCGCACCTCGCCTGTCGGGAACGCCTCGAACAGGATCCGAGTGACGGCCTCGTCGCGGCTCACGATCTCACGCTCGCGCCCGCCCCGTGCTTGGGATGACCCGCTGTGCTGGCGGCCTCAAGTCTTGTACTCGATCTCAAAGCGACCGCCCGGCAGGTGCGCACTGCCCCACACGGCGACCTCGCGCCGATAGGGGAGCGGGAACTGGGCATTGTGCTCCTCGATCTCGCGCGCCAGCCGGTGCCCGGCCTGAAACCCCGGCCGATCCGACCCCGCCCCGATGCAGTGCGGCACCTGATAAAAACGGTTCCTGAGCGTCTTGGGGCCAATCTTCAACGGCTGAAACAAACAATCGTGCTTCGGATCGCGCGCCATGACTCCTCCCCTCGCATTGCCCGCGGGCGACGAAAAGTATCACACTTGTGTCCGGCGGCCCCGCCCGGGCCGCGCCCCGCCGCTTCACATAACGACGCGGTGCAGCCGGGAGACCGGCCGTAAAACCAGCCTCGGCGTAAATAGCACGCCCAGTTACTGTAGCGCAAATTTTTTGCGTGTGGTGTAACTGCGCATGGCGTCGGAACGCGCGCACTCGAGCATTGCGTGGTGCGCGCAGCGCCTCGGTGCGGGGCTCATCCTGCGACCGGAGGAAAGCGCGCCATGCTCTCCAAATCCCCGAGCGCCTGATCGTTGCGCACATACAGCCGGCTCGCATCGCGCCGCGGCTCGAAGTCCCAGGACGTGTAGCGGCCGGCGCGCAGCGCGCCGTACACGAAGTGCCGGCGCCGTTGGCTCTCGAGCACCGCGGCATGCAGGGCGCGCAGATTCCAGCGTTCATCGACTGCGGCGCGAAACTCGCGCACGCGCGCTGCCTGCGCGGCGGCCGGCGCAAGATTCTCGAGCTCATCGGGATCGTCGATCAGGTCATAGAGCTGATCCGGATCGACGGGGCAGTGCACGAACTTGTAGCGCCCGCGCTTGATCATCACGAGCGGGGCGATCGCGCCTTCCGCCAGAAACTCTCCGATGACCTCCTCCTCTCGCACCGATCGTCCGCCCGCGAGATCGCCGGCGAGGCTGTGACCGTCCCAGGGCGCCGGAGCGTCGCGCAGGCTCGAGCCCGCGAGTTCGATGAGCGTAGGGGCAATGTCGAGGAGCGAGGCGGAACGCGCGATGCGTCGGGCCACGAAGCGCCGCGGAGCGTGCACGATCAGCGGTATGCGGCACGCGGGCTCGAAGAAGCTCATCTTGTACCACAGGCCCCGCTCGCCCAGCATGTCCCCGTGATCGGCCAGGAGCAGCACGATGGTCTCGTCGCGAAAGCCCGCTTCCGAGAGCGCGGCGAGCAACACGCCGACCTGATCATCGAGGTAGGACAGCGCGCCGTAGTAGGCCCTGCGTGCGGCACGCACCTGCGCCGCGCTCACCGGTTGCAGATCGAGCCCGCACACATGGCGGAGCCTTCGCGAATGCGGGTCGAGCGCTTCGACGGGCAGCTCGACACGCGGCAGGTCGATGTCGATCCCGGCATAGCGGTCCCAGTACTCTTGCGAGATCGCATAGGGATCGTGCGGGTGTGTGAACGAGGCTACCAGGCAAAAGGGTCGGCGGTCGCGGCTGCGGGCAAGGTCGAAGATCTTCTGCCGCGCCTGGAACACGACCTCGTCGTCGAAGTCGAGCTGATGGGTGCGAGCGCAGGGTCCCGCTCGGGTGACCGAGTCCATGTTGTGATACCAGCTCGGCCGCTCCGCGAAACGTGTCCAGTCGGGAGTCCAGCCGAAATCGGCCGGATAGATATCGGTGGTCAGACGCTCCTCGAATCCGTGCAGCTGATCCGCGCCGCAGAAGTGCATCTTGCCCGCGAGCACGGTCTGATATCCGGCGCGGCGCAGGTGGTGGGCGAAGGTCGGAACCTGCGCGGGGAACTCGGCCGCATTGTCGTAGGCACCGATCGCCGAGACATGACGCCCCGAGAGAAACGAGAAGCGCGAGGGCGCGCACAACGGGCTGTTGCAATAGAACGACTCGAACACGACGCCGCTCGCCGCCAACGCATCGATGTGCGGTGTCTTGGCGATGCGATTTCCGTAGGCTGCAAGCGCGCGCGCGGCGAGTTGATCGGCCATCAGAATCAGAAAATGCGGTCGTTCCACGGGATGCTCCTCGGGGGTCGAAGCGCCGGCCCGCCTGCGGCGCTCGAGCGGGCGAGCCGAGGGCGAGCGATGCTACACCGCTAAGATACCGCAAGGAGCTTCGCATGCTACGATCGATGCAAAACCCATCCGGGAGACAAGCCCATG
This sequence comes from Steroidobacteraceae bacterium, assembly GCA_035319505.1. Classification (GTDB taxonomy): domain Bacteria; phylum Pseudomonadota; class Gammaproteobacteria; order Steroidobacterales; family Steroidobacteraceae; genus Bog-1198. The sequence continues at coordinate 9,550 of DATHCO010000327.1, forward strand.
AGTGCGCATGAGCGCGTGTCGGCGACGCGCCGCAGACTGACGAAGTCGCTCCTCGCGCTGCCGGTCGCCGGTGTCGTCGCGGCGCACGCGGACTCTTTAGCGTCGGAGGCCGCGCGGCAGGACCTGCCCGACCCGCAGGAGGTGCTGAGCGTCGCGGATTTCGAGGCGCTCGCCCGTGCCGTGCTGCCGCCCGCGCATTTCGGATACCTGGCCACCGGCGTGGACGATGACCGTACGGTCTCGTGGAATCACGAAGCGTTCTCGCTTCTCGAGATTCGAGCGAGCCGCTTCGTCGATGTGAGTCGGATCGATAGCGGCATTCGACTTCTGGGCGCTCACTGGTCGTCGCCCGTGTACCTGTCGGCGGTCTCGGGCGAACGCGCGTTCCATCCGCAGGCCGAGGCCGGCGTCGCGCGCGCGGCGGCCTCGCGTTCGGCGCTCATGATGCTCTCGAGCTTTGCGTCAAGCTCGCTCGAGGAGGTGATCAGCGCACGCGGGGCACCCGTCTGGCAGCAGCTCTATCCGACCGACGACTGGGCGGTCACCGCGTCGGTGGTCGATCGGGCGCAGCGCGCAGGCTGCCCTGTCATCGCGGTCACCGTCGATAACCTGTGGGGGCGATTCAACGAGACGTTGCAGCGTGCCGTGCGCGCGGACAGCCGCGTCTGTACCGGTTGCCACCCGGATAACTTGCACGACCCGCTGCGCAAGGCGCCGCTGTACCGCGGTCTCGACCTCTCGCGCGTGCAGGAATCTTCGATGCCCTCGGCCATCTCCTGGGAGTTTTTCGATCGGCTGCGTGCGATCGTCTCCGTGAAGCTCCTCGTCAAGGGGGTGGTGACGGGCGAAGATGCCGCCGAGTGCCTGCGACGTGGCGCCGACGGTGTCATCGTCTCCAATCACGGCGGGCGCAATGAGGAGACGTTGCGGTCCACGATCGAGTGTCTGCCGGAAGTCGTGAACGCCTGCCGCGGCAAAATTCCGGTGCTGCTCGACGGCGGAATCCGCCGCGGCACGGATGTCTTCAAGGCGCTGGCGCTCGGGGCGACGGCGGTGGGGATCGGGCGACCCCAGGCCTGGGCACTCGCCCCCTATGGACAGGCGGGGGTCGAAGCCGTGCTCGATATTCTTGCGCGCGAGCTGCGTATGATCATGAGGCAGGCGGGGACGCCCACGACCTCATCCATCACTCGTGCGCACGTGGTCGCTCGAGCGAGCGGCGCCCGGTTCCCGATGCACTGAGCGCGCGCCGCCCGCCCATGCCGTATCTGCGCCGATCGATGTGCATCGCGGCTCTCCTCACGCGCATCGCCGCGGCGGATGGCCCGCCGGCTCCCCCGAACCCGGCGACCGTCCAGGAGCTCCCGCAGATCATCGTCATCGCCAACACGCCGCTCTCGGGCCTGGGATTGCCCTTGAGCCAGATACCGGCCAACGTGCAGACGGCCGAGAGCGCCGACCTGCAGCGCCAGCAGGCGTTGGGCATCGCGGACTATCTCAACGCCAACTTCAGCGGCGTCAACGTGAGCGAGAGCGCCGACAACCCGTTTCAGCTCGACATCAACTATCACGGATTTACCGCCTCGCCGCTTCTCGGCACGCCGGAGGGCCTGTCAGTCTATGTGGACGGCGTCCGCGTCAACGAGTCCTTCGGCGATACCGTCAACTGGGACCTGATCCCGCAAGCGGCGATCTCGACGGTGACGCTCATGTCGGGCTCGAACCCCGTGTTCGGCTTGAATACCTTGGGGGGCGCACTCCTGGTGCGGACCAAGAGCGGGCACGACGACCCGGGTGCTGAGCTCGAGGCCTCCGGCGGCTCCTTCGGGCGGCGCTCGGTCGAGGGCGAGAAGGGCGGCGAGCTCGGTGATTTCGATTACTTTCTCGCGGGCAATTATTTCGATGAGACCGGGTGGCGGGATGTTTCCCCGACCCGCGTGGTTCAGGGCTTCGGCAAGGTGGGATGGCAGACCGACAAGACCGATCTCGATCTGAGCTACACCTATGCCGACACCAGTCTGTACGGCAACGGCGCCACGCCCGAGAGCATGCTGGACTACCGCCGCGAGGCGAGCTACACGCCGGACTTCACCGCGAACCTCATGAGCTTCGCGAACCTCACGGGCACGCAATTCCTCGCCGACAAGCTCTTGCTCTCCGGCAATCTCTACTATCGCCGCCTGATCACGAACAGCGTCAACGGCAACATCAACGACAACTATCTCAGCGACTACACCGGTCCGCCGTTCGACTGCGCCGCGCCGCCCGGGAGCCGAGCCGAGCTCGCCTATTGCGCTCCCGGTCAAAACGCCACCTCCGACCTGCTGCAGCGCACCTGGGGCTTCGGCATGCAGCTCACGGACTCGCAGAATCTCTTCGGGTGGAGCAACCAAGCCATTGTCGGCGCGGATTACAGCAATTCCGATGACACATTCGTGCAGACCTATCAGTACGGATCGCTCGCGCCGAATCGGACGCTGATCTACGAGGTCAGTCCCTTCAACGACGAAACCGTCATTGCGCTTCGCGGCAGCAACAGGATCTTCGGCCTGTATCTCACGGATACGCTCTCGACCAGCCGACTGATGCATTGGACGCTCTCCGTCCGCTACAACCGCAACACGGAGACGCTCGACGGTTACAGCGTGGATACCAACGTGAGCGATCTCGGCTCGGGGTTCGATCAGGCGAGCCCCTTGACCGGCGACCACACCTTCAGCCGCCTGAATCCGGCATTCGGATTCACGGTGACACCGACGGATGCCTTGACGTTCTATGCCGACTACAACGAGGCGAGCCGCGCGCCGACGGTGATCGAGCTCGGCTGCGCCAATCCGGCGGCGCCCTGCGGGCTGCCGAACGATTTCGCCAGCGATCCGGGCCTCAAGCAGGTCGTCGCGCGCACGGTGGAGGTGGGAGTACGCGGCAATCCGCCCGATCAGCGGCTCGTGTGGAGCGCAGACATCTTCCGCACCATGAACAGCAACGACATCCAGTTCGTGGCCACCGCTACCAATCAGGGCTATTTCGACAATGTCGGGAGCACCCGCCGCCAGGGCTTGGACTTGTCGCTCGGCGGCAAGGAGGGCGGCTTCAGCTGGCGGCTCAACTACAGCCTCGTCGATGCGACGTTCCAGTCGAGCTTCGAGGTCAACGCCCCGTCGAACAGCACCGCGGATGCGAACGGCAACATCATCGTACGACCGGGCGATCGGATCCCGCTGATTCCCCGCCATACCGGTCGAGTGGTGCTCGATTATGAGGCCGGCGAGCGATGGGACCTCGGCGCCAATCTCATCGTCGCCTCAGGATCGTTCCTGCACGGAGACGAGAACAACGCCAACCATGCGGGCGCGACGAACCTCACTGGGGCCTTCATCGAGGGAAGCGGCTGGATCTCGGGCTACGCGGTGGTCAATCTGCAGGGGAGCTATCGGCTCACGAAGCGGGCGGAGCTCTTTGCCCGGCTCGCCAATGTGTTCGACAAGCGCTACGCGACGGCCGGATTCCTGACCACGAACTCGTTCAACCCCGACGGGTCATTTCGCGCGAACCCGGCGGACTGGACCAACGAGAATGCGCTCTCTCCCGCGGCCCCACGCGCCATCTGGGCGGGGGTGCGAATCCACGTCGACTGAGCTCTCGGCCATTGCGACCCCGCGCTCATCGATTGCCCGCCGGAGCCGAGGTGCCGCGCGCGCGGCGGGCGCCGTTCAGCGCGGGCGGCCCCGGCCGAGCTCGGCCCGCGCCTTGCGGCGCAGCGCCGCGAGCGCCGCCTTGTCGGGAAACGCGCGCTTGGGGACGGCGTGGATCGCGCCGGATTTTTGCTGAAAGAGCACGATGCGCCGATTCTCCTTGACCCGCTCGAGCGCCGACCACGGTATGCGCTCCATCATGGCGGTGAGCGGTTGAATCGTGATGCCATCCTCGTCCCAGGAGGCCACGGTGACTTCGCGGAGCGTGTAGTTGCGGTTGAACGCGGCCACGGCCGCCTGCCGCACACGGCTGATCTGCATGAGCCGATACGCGGCCAGGCCGGCGGTGAGCCCGACGAGAAGCGGCGAGGAGGCGAGCCTCCACGGTGACACGGAGAGCGCGAGGAGACCTGCGAGTGCGGCCGCAAACAGCGAGAACTCGAGTGGCGGGCGAATGCCGATCGCGAGGAGCCTCGCGGATGCGACGTCTTCGGCCTCCAGGGTGTATTCAACCGGCATCGGCGCGCGGCATGGATCGCCGGCTCCTCGACGTCATTTTTGCTTCGCCGCCTCCTGCGCCCGATAGGCGGCCCAGCTTTGATCGATGAGGTAGGCGTGGATGTTCTCGACGTCCCTCTCGCTCAGGATATCGTCGAAGCGCTCCATGCCGGCATCTGCGAGCAGACCGTGCAGCACGATGTCCTTGAATGCGGCATGGAGCCCTGCGTTGAGCCGGCGCAAATCGGGAGTCACGTTGAGTCCGAGGGCGTGGCAACGGGAGCACTCTTCGACGAACTTGACTTCGCCCGCGGCGATGTCCGCGGCGCTTGCGCTCTCTTCGGGCGGTTTCTCGAACGGCTCATCGATGCGCGCCGGCGGAGTTGGCACAGCGCCGCCGCCGAGCTTCAAGGCGATGATGCGGTTCGTGTTCTCGAACTTCACCGCGGCGCTCGAGGGCGGTATCGGTCCCTCGGCAATGCCGGTGCCGCCGTAGCCCGCTTGTACCGCGACATACTGCTCGCCGTTGACGGCATAGGTCATCGGCGCCGCCATGATGTGGCTGCCGGTCTCGATCACCGCCAGCACTTTGCCGGTATCCGCCGCGTATACCCAGAGCCCGCCGCTCCCGCGCCCCTGAAACACCAGGTTTCCCGCGGTCGACATGATCCCGCCGTCGTAGCCGCGCATCCCGCTCGAGGTCTCGTGCTCCCACACGGTGCGCCGCGCCACCGGATCCCAGGCGCGAATGAGCTCGCGCACCGGCTTGACGTCGCGCGATGCCTTGATGTCCTTGAGATCCGGGAGGGGACCGAACAAGTGCTTCAAGTCCGCGGCATCGTAGGAATCGTCGGGAAAGATGCCGTTAGTCGTGAAAAATCCGTCGAGGAACTTGACCGCGCCGCCGTTGTGCGCGAGGTCGACCCAGACGCTCGACACATCGAGCACGGGAATGTAGACGAGGTGCGTTCGGGCGCTCAACGACATGGGATTCCAGGTATGCGCGCCCGACCAGGACGGATACACGTTCCTCGGCCCGACGTACCAATCGGCCTGCGTCGTGGGGACCGGACGGCCGGTCTTCAGGTCGACTCCCGAGGCCCAGTTGACGTAGGTGAAATCCTTCGCCGAGAGGAGCTCGCCGCTCGCGCGATCGAGAACGTAGAAAAACCCGTTCTTGCACGCCTGCATGATGACGTGCCGGGTGCCCCCGCCCACGTTGAGATCCGCGAGAATCAGCTTCTGCGTGGAGTCGTAATCCCAGTGGTCGTTCGGGGTGGTCTGGTAGTACCAGGCGAGCCGGCCCGTGTCGGCATGCAGTGCAATGAGCGAGGCCGTATACAGTCCGTCGAGCTTCGCGTTGCCGAGCTGGCGCAAGTCGTAGGGTGCGGCGTTCGCCGTGCCGAAGTAGACCAGTCGCAGGTCCGGATCGTAGGCGAACCCGTCCCAGGCCGTGCCGCCGCCCTTGTAGCGGGGGTCCCGATGCGGGTCCCAGGTCTTCGCGGCGGCGGCCAGCTCGGGATTTTCCGCCGGCTGTCCGGGCGCCGGGGGTACGGTGTAGAAGCGCCACTTGAACGCTCCGCTCCTCAAGTCGTAGGCGGCGACATAGCCGCGCACCCCTCCATGGCCCATATCCGAGCCGCCGTTGCCGATGACGACGACGTCGCCCGCGATCTGCGGCGCGCCGGTGCTCGAGTAGGGAAGGGAATGATCGGTGATGGTGTCGACCTCCCACATCTGGCGGCCGGTGGCGGCGTCGAGCGCGTGCAGACGCCCGTCACCCGAGGCGACGTACACGAGGCCCTTCCACACCGCGACTCCGCGATTGACCAGATCGCAGCACGGGTTTCGGGCGAAGAAGTGGTTTCCCTTCGGATCGTAGCGCCACCGCTCCCGGCCGGTGGCGGCATCGAGCGCGTAGACGTAACCCCAGGTGCCGGAGGTGACCATGAGCCCGTCGACGACGATGGGCGTTGCCTCTTGGCCGCGCTGCGGGGCGCCGAGATCGTATTGCCACGCAAAACCCAGTTGCTTGACGTTGTCGGTGTTGATGGTCTTCAAGGGCGAAAAATAGCTGCCCTCCTGGTCGCGTCCTCCCGTGAACCAGTTCTGCGGCTCGGAGTCCGCCGCCTTGAGACGCGTCTCGTCGACGTCGCCGGGAGCGTGCGGCGTGCCGGCACTCGGCGCGCCGGCCACGGCGAGGCTCGCGATCGCGCCGAGCGCGAGCACCTGCAACGCGAGCACGCTCGAGCTGGCGCGAATCGCGCGCGACAAGCCGCGGAAGACTCGTGACAAGGCGAGTTTTTCTCTCATTCGGCGTCCTCGCCGTTACCGTAGATGATGATCGACAGCATGCGGATCGGCACCTTCTCCAGCCGCTCGGGCCCGTGAGGCACATCGCCGTTGAAGGTCAAGGTATCGCCCGGGCGCAGCACGTAGGTGTGCCGGCCATGGCGGTAGTGCATGATTCCCGCGAGCATGTGGATGAATTCGACGCCGGGGTGCTGAAAGCCCGGAAACACCTCGCTGCGATCGTTCATGGTCACGAGGAAGGGCTCGAACACCTTGCGCGGCCCGCGCTGCGCAGCCAACAGGTAGTAGACGTGACCGCGGCGCGTGCCGCTGCGCGCGGTCTCGAGTCCCTCGCCCGCCCGCACCAATTGTGCACCGCCGTCGTCGGCGCCCACCCGCTGCAATAGCACGGAGGCCGTCACGCCGAGCGCTTGAGCCAAGGCGACGATGGTCTCGAGACTCGGGGACACACGCCCGGTCTCGAGCCTCGATAGCATGGCGCTCGAGATGCCCGCCCGCTGTGCGACGTCGGCCAGGGTGAGATTTTGCCGTTCGCGCAAGCGGCGGGCGGTGCGTCCGAGATCGCCGGCGGGACTCCCGGTACGCTCGATCGTCGAAGCGCGCTTCGCCGCGGCCCGGGGTTGCGCGCGTCCCGAAGGAGGTTTGCGCCTCATGGAGATCATTGCGTGTTACGCAAATCAAGTTGCTCCACAGTTAAACTTCGTGCTTATATTCGCACATGCCGCTGGCGCTTGTTAAACGATAATAGACCGGCATCCATTCAGGCAGAACCGAGGCAGCATGCCCTATCGATTGCTTCGTTTCGGTTTTTCGCGCGAGCATCCGGAACCGCGGATGTTCACGCGCCATGCGTCCTTGAAGAGCGGTTACGAGGTCGTCATCATCGGCGGCGGCGGCCACGGCTTGGCGGCCGCTTACTATTTGGCGCGCGACCACGGCATGAAGAGCATCGCCGTCATCGAGAAGGGATATCTCGGCGGCGGCAATACCGCGCGCAATACCACCATCATTCGCTCCAATTACTTGACCCCCGAAGGGGTGCAGTTCTACGACGAGAGCGTGCGTTTGTGGCAGGACCTGGCCGAGGATTTCGACCTGAATCTGTTCTACTCGACGCGCGGCCACTACACCCTGGCGCACACCGATTCGGCCATGCGCACCATGCGCTGGCGCGCCGAGGTCAACAAGCACTACGGGGTCGGCTCCGAAGCGGTCGATGCCGCGTTCGTGAAGCGCCGCATTCCCATGATCGACATGACCTGCAACGGACATGCTCCGATCGTCGGCGCACTGTTCCACGCACCGGGCGCGATCGCGCGGCATGATGCCATCGCGTGGGGGTATGGGCGCGGTGCCGACCGCCGCGGCGTGGAGATTCACCAGGAGACCGAGGTTACCGGTATCCGAGTCGCGGGCGGCCGCGTCGTGGGCGTCGACACCACGCGCGGCCCCATCGCGACGACACGCGTGCTTTGCGCGGTCGCCGGATACACCCCTCGCGTTCTCGGGATGGTGGACCTACATACTCCGATCTACGTGCATCCGTTGCAGGCGATGGTTTCCGAGCCCTTGAAGCCCTGGCTCGATCCGATCATCGTCTCGGGCTCGCTGCACGTGTACGTCTCGCAGAGCGCGCGCGGAGAGCTGGTCATGGGCGCCTCGCTCGATCCCTACGAGCTGCACTCGACGCGCTCGACGCTCGATTTCGCCGAGAGCTTGAGCGCGCACATGCTCGATATGTTTCCCTTCCTCTCCGAGGTCAAGGTCAACCGGCAGTGGGCGGGACTCGCCGACATGACCCCGGACTTCGCACCCATCATGGGCACGACCCCGGTGGAAGGCTTCTTTCTCGATGCCGGCTGGGGAACCTGGGGATTCAAGGCGACGCCGGTGTGTGGCAAGACCATGAGCCACACCGTCGCCACGGGGCGAAATCACCCCCTCATCGAGGGCTTCGCCTTTGACCGCTTCGCCCGCTATCAATTGACGGGCGAGAAGGGTGCCGCGTCGGTGGGTCACTGATGAAGATCATGATTTGCCCGTTGAACGGACCGCGTCCCGTGTCGGAGTTCGTCTACGGCGGCGAGGTGCGCCACAGCCCCGATCCGGATGCCTGCAGCGATGTCGAGTGGAGTGACTATGTGTTCAACCGCTCCGGCACGCCGGGCATCAAGTACGAGTGGTGGTGCCACATCGCCTCCGGATTCTGGTTCATCGCGCTGCGCGATACGACGAGCGACGCCGTGATCGCGACCTATCCGGCCGAAACCGTGCGTCAGCCCGGGTGGCCGCGAGGGCGCACGCCTTGATGCATCGTCTCGATCCGCGGCCGCACGAATGGATCGATCGCTCGGCCGTGATCCGGTTCAGCTTCGAGGGACAGGGCTATCAAGGCTATCGAGGCGATACGATCTCCTCGGCGCTCGCCGCGGCGGTTCCCTATGTCGGCCGAAGCTTCAAGTACCATCGCCCCCGCGGCATTCTGTCCTGCGCCAACCACGACAGCAACGCGATCTTCCAGGTCGATGGTGTGCCGAACGTGCGGGGGGATGTGACGCTGCTGCGCGAAGGTATGCAGGTGAGCGCGGTGAACACCTTCGGAGGGCTGCGCCACGACCGGGCGCGCGTGCTCGATCGCTTCGCCCGCTTCCTGCCCGTGGGCTTTTATTACAAAGCCTTTCATTCGAAGCGCTTCTTTCCGCGCTGGGAGCGCATGTTCCGCTCGATCACCGGGCTCGGTGTGGTGGGGCTCGAGGCGCAGCGCCAGGTGACGCCGAAACGCTACGGATTTTGCGACGTGCTGGTGGTCGGCGGCGGGCCCTCGGGTCTGTCGGCGGCGCTCGCCGCGGCCGAGGCCGGAGCGCAGGTGGCCCTCGTGGATGAGGCGTTTCGACTCGGCGGCGCGTCGGCGCTCGGCGGCGCGGAGGCTCAGGCGCTCGATCAGTTGATCGACGCGGTGAGCCAATCGCGGCGCATCACCGTGCTTCCGGCGACGGTCGCGGCGGGCTGCTACGCCGACCGCTGGCTCGCATTGGCGGAGCCCGATCGCATGACCAAGATGCGCGCGAGGGCCGTGGTGTTCGCCACCGGCGTCATCGAGCAGCCGGCGGTATTTCGCAACAATGACTTGCCGGGCGTGCTGTTGGCCTCCGCGGCGTGGCGGCTCCTCGAGCGCTACGCGGTCGCACCGGGTCGAAGCGTCGTGATGGTCGGCGCGAACCTCGAGGCGTATTCGATCTGCCTCGAGCTCTGCGCAGCGGGCGTGCGCATCGCGGCGATCGTGGATCTGCGCGCCTCCGCCGAGTCGGATGCCGAGGCTCAGGCCTGCGCCGCGCTCGGCATCGAGGTCTTGCGTGCCTGTGCTCCGTACGAGGCGGTGGCCGGCACGGATGGCGCGGTCCGCGCCCTCGTGGTCGCACCACTCGATGCGTCGGGCCGCGTGCAGCCGAGCCGGCGGCGACGCATCGACTGCGACGCCGTCTTGATGAGCGTCGGGTGGGCGTCGGCGGCGCACCTATTCGTGCAAGCGGGCGGCACCACGCGTTTCTCGGAGGAGTTGCAGCAGTTCGTGCCGAAGGAGGAGCCCTCCGGGATCTTGGCGGCGGGGCGCATGAACGGCGTCTACGAGCTCGCTCAGCGCATCGCCGACGGAAGACGCGCCGGCTCGCAGGCCGCCGCCCATGCCGGCTTCGGTGCGCCGTCGAGCACGATCATCGCGCGCAGCACCCGCAGGCCCTCGCATCCCTTCCCGATCATCGATCACCCGAAGGGCAAGAACTTCGTCGACTTCGACGAGGACCTGCAGGTCAAGGATTTGGAGAATGCCGCGCAGGAAGGATTCGATTCGAGCGAGCTCCTGAAGCGCTACAGCACCGTGGGGATGGGTCCCTCGCAAGGCAAGCACTCGAACATGAATGCGCTGCGGATCCTCGCACGCGCTCGCGGCGTCGGCGTCGAGGAGCTCGGGCTGACGACACTTCGGCCGATGTATCACCCGGTGCCCATGAAGTTACTTGCGGGCCGCGGCTTCAACATCGAGCGGCACACTCCGATCGATGCGCGGCACCGAGCGCTGGGCGCCGTGTGGATGCCGGCGGGGAACTGGCGGCGCCCCGAATTCTACGCGGTGGCCGGCGAGAGCCGAGCGCAAAGCATCGAGAAGGAAGTCGAGGCTGTGCGCTCGAGCGTCGGGCTGATCGACGTGGGTACGCTCGGCAAGATCGAGATTTACGGACAAGAGGCGGGCGCGTTCCTCGATCGCGTCTACGCCGGCAAGTACTCGGACATGAAAGTCGGCACGACGCGCTATGGCCTGATGCTCGATGAGTCGGGCGTCATTGTCGATGACGGCGTGATTGCGCGCTTGGCGGCGCAGATGTTCTATTTCACCACCACGACCTCCGGCTCCGCGACGGTGTTTCGCGAGCTGCAGCGCTGGAACGCGCTCTGGGGGCTGGAGTGCGGCCTGGTCAACGTCACCGGTCATCGCGCCGCGTTCAACTTTGCGGGGCCCCTGAGCCGCGAGCTCCTCGCGCCCCTCACCGACATCGATCTCTCCGAGCCGGCATTCCCGTTCCTCGGCGCGCGCGCAGGAAGGGTCGCGGATGTCGAGGCCCGGCTGATGCGCGTGGGGTTCGTAGGCGAGCTCGGCTACGAGATCCACGTGCCCGCGAGCGGCGCGTCACGAGTGTGGCAGGCGCTGCACGAGGCCGGGCTCCCGCGAGGTCTGCGTCCGTTCGGCGTCGAGGCGCAGCGCGTGCTGCGATTGGAGAAGGGTCACCTCATCGTGAGCCAGGACACCGACGGACTCACGGACCCCTTCGAGGCCAATGCGCAGTGGGCGGTGAGCATGGGGAAGCCCTTCTTCGTCGGCCAGCGCAGCCTGAAGATACTCAAGGCGCGCGGGCCGCGGCAGAAATTGGTCGGCGTCGAGATGCTCGAGCCGACCTGGGAGCCGAGGGAGTCCCAGCTCATCATCGACCAAGGCGCGATCGCCGGCCGGCTCACGAGCGTCGTGCGCTCGCGAACGCTCGGCAAGACCATCGGGCTCGCCATGCTCAAGCCCGCGCTCGCGCAGGTGGGCACCGAGATCAAGATCCGTGCGCAAGGCGGCGGGGTGCTGGCGGCGCGCGTCGTCGCGACGCCTTTCTACGACCCGCAGAACCTGCGTCAGCGAGCCGGGGCAGGCGCATGAACGCGCTCGTGCTCGACGTCGAGGACCGGGGCACTCGAGGCGGCCTGAAAGGCCCACGCGCGGCCGAATGGCTCTTCTCCCAGGGCATCGCTCTGCCGATGTCGCCGAACAGCTGGACGCGCTCGCCCGCCGGGGGTGCATCGAGCCTGTTGGTGGCGCGGCTCGGGCAACAGGAGTTCTTTCTAGAGGAAGAGGCGGGCGGGGGCGCTCTCGAGAGGCTCCTCGCCGCGTTGGCGCCGGCACCGCCCGGCGTGTATCCGGTGTTGCGCGAGGATTTCGCGTTTCAACTGTTGGGCGAAGGTGTCCACGATGTGCTCGCACAGGT
>DATHCO010000328.1:0-7104 GCA_035319505.1 Steroidobacteraceae bacterium
CCGTCGAATCGTACGAGCCTGCGCCCGTCGAATCGTACGAGCCTGCGCCCGTCGAATCGTACGAGCCTGCGCCCGTCGAATCGCGCGCGCCCGCGCCCGTCGAATCGTACGAGCCCGCGCCGGTCGGATCGTACGAGCCCGCGCCCGTCGAATCGTACGAGCCTGCACCTGTCGAGCCGCGCACGCTCGCACCCGTCGAATCGCGCGCGACCGCGCCTACGCCCGTCCAATCGTACGAGCCTGCACCCGTCGAGTCGCGCAGGCCCGCACCCGTCGAATCGCGCGCGCCCGCGCCTGCGCCCGTCCAATCGTACGAGCCCGCACCCGTCGAGTCGCGCAGGCCCGCACCCGTCGAACCGCGCACACCATCGCTCCTACCCCAATGGTTCGCCCCCTCGCAGGCGGCCCCCTCGCCACGTCAGTCGCCCACATGGGCAGAGCCGCGCCAATCGCCACCCCGTGCACCGTCGCTCCAATCGCTCGCCCCTGCGCAGTCGGCCTTTGGGTCGCGCCAATCGCAGGCGCCCGCGAGTGCAGCGCCACCGCTCACGCCGCCGCCCGCTACCTCGCCACTCTCGCCCGTACGGCCGACACAGTCTGCAACGCTCGTGGAGCCCTCGCCGCGGCTCGATGAGCCGGCCAAGCCCCAGCGGCTCGATGAGCCATCCGAGCCCCCGCGCCTCAGGGAGGTAGCGGTCCACCAGCCATCACGGGCATTCGACAAGGTAGCGGCCCCCGAGCCCCCGCGACTCGATGAGCCACGGGGCGCCGACCGCCGTCCGCGGCGTGATGAGCCAACCGAGCTTTCGCGCCTCAAGGAGGCAACGAGCCACCAACCACCGCGGGCATTCGACAAGGTAGCGGCCCCCGAGCCCCCGCGACTCGATGAGCCAGGGGGCGCCGACCGCCGTCCGCGGCGTGATAAGCCAGCCGAGTCCCCGCCGCTCTTCGATGCGCGCCCACGCAGAGTCGACAAGCCGGATATCAGTGCGCCGCCGCCCACGACCGATACCACGCTCGGTACGCGCGAAATGCCGGAATTCACACCGATGCAGCGAGCGCCGCAACCCGTCGGAACCGAGCACGTTGCCCGCACCGAGCGCAGGGCGCACCCAAGACCCGCCGCACGAGTCAAACAACCTGCTAAAATAACCCCGACGGTCGACGCTGCACGCGATCTCGTCATTGCGGACGCGGTGCGGCTGGTACAGTGGGGTCGGAAATGGTACGAATTGGCCGAGCTCATCGCTCGAATGGCCGATCGACCCCCGTTACCCGAGGTGCGACGGATATTGAAGGAAAATAAGACGGCCATCGAAAAGAAGGCCGGCGGCGGTTGAGTTCCTAGCTGATAGCGACTGCGCTACCAGTCACGTTTCACATTGACGCCATTTTTTGGGGAACCTCCTTCGCTGAGACGCGCTCAAAGGCGGCCATGATTACTACGAAAAATTTGACCAAGCGCTACGGCGACATACTCGCCGTGGATGATCTCACCTTCACCGTCAGGCCCGGCGAGGTACTCGGCTTTTTGGGAGCCAACGGCGCAGGCAAATCCACCACGATGCGCATGATCGCGGGGTTCATCGCCCCGACCGCCGGAGAGGTCACCGTATGCGGTCACGACATCGAGCGAGAGCCGGTGGCGGCCAAATCCTGCATGGGGTATCTCCCGGAAGGCGCTCCGAGCTACGGCGAGATGACGGTCGGCGAATTCTTGGACTTCGTCGCGGATATCCGCGGCCTCACAGGCAGCCGCAGGCACGAGCGTCGCGAGGTGGTCATCGAGCGGCTCGCGCTCGCGCCGGTGATCGATCAGGTGGTTGAAACGCTGTCCAAGGGCTTCCGCCGCCGCGTGGGACTCGCCCAGGCGCTCATCCATGACCCCCAGGTGCTGATCCTCGACGAGCCTACCGACGGCCTGGATCCGAATCAGAAGCACGAGGTGCGGCGGCTCATCAACGAGCTCAGCAAGGACAAGCTCGTCATCGTCTCCACCCATATCTTGGAAGAGGTTCACGAGGTCTGCACCCGCGCCATCATCATCTCGCAGGGCCGTATCGTCGCGGACGAGACTCCGACGGCTCTCGAGTCCCGCTCGCGCTATCACCATGCAGTGAGCCTGCGCTTCGACCGTCCCGAAGATCTGGCAGTGGCGCGGCGCGAAATCGAGAGTCTTGCGGAAGTGGCCGAGATCGAGGCGGACGAGCGCGAGCTCAGGCTCACCGCGATACCGCGTCCCCACCAGAATGCGCTGCCGGCGGTGAGCGCGGTGATCGTCAAATATGACTGGGACGTCCCGGAGCTACATCTTGAATCGGGGCGCCTGGACGAGGTATTTCGCACCTTGACGCAGCCTGCGGCCTCGCTCACGAGCGCAGCCTCTGCATCGAGCACGACCTGACCGGAGAGCGCAGATTTGAACGAGACACTGGTCATTTTCAAACGCGAGCTGAAGAGCTACTTCGCGACTCCCCTCGCTTATGTGTTCATCGTCATCTTTCTCGTGCTCGCCGCGGTGTTCACCTTTCAGGTGGGCGGCCTGTTCGAGCGCGGGCAGGCGGATCTGCAGCCCTTCTTCCACTGGCACCCATGGCTGTATCTCGTGCTGATTCCCGCCATCTCGATGCGCCTGTGGGCGGAGGAGCGCAACAGCGGCAGCATTGAGCTCTTGATGACCCTGCCGGTCACGCTGTGGCAGGCGGTGGCCGGCAAGTTCCTGGCCGCCTGGTGCTTCGCAGGGGTCGCCCTCGCGCTGACCTTCCCCGTCTGGATCACGGTCAACTATCTGGGCAGCCCCGACAATGGAGCCATCGTCGCCGCCTACGTGGGCAGCTTTCTGATGGCCGGCGGATTCCTCGCGATCGGCATGTGCCTATCCGCGGCGACCCGCAACCAGGTCATCGCCTTCATCACTGCCGCTGTGGTGGGTTTCATCTTCCTGCTTGCCGGGTTTCCGCTGGTGCTCGATTTCGTGCGCGGCGTGCTACCGCAGCTGATCGTCGAGGCCATCGCATCCCTGAGCTTCTGGACCCATTTCGAGGCCATATCGAAGGGCGTCATCGACCTTCGCGATCTGGTGTACTTCGCGAGCCTGATCGGTTTTTGGCTGACCGCAACGGCGCTCGTACTGGACATGAAGAAGGCGCAATAGGTGAACGCGAATCGCTTGAAAAGAACCGGATTCGGCGTCGGCGGCCTGGTGGCGCTCGCCGTGCTCTTCCTGGGAGTGGTGGTCCTGTCGAATCTCGGCCTGCGCGGAATGCGGCTCGACCTGACGCAAAATCGCCTCTATACCTTGAGTGCGGGCACCAAGCAGGTGCTGGCCGAGATCAAGGAGCCGATCAATCTGTACTTCTATTTTTCGCGCGATGCGGCCTCGAAGCAGGCTCCGCTCATCATGCCGTACGCGACTCGCGTGCGCGAGCTTCTCGAAGAGCTCGCCGCGCGCGCCGGCGGCAAGATTCGTCTTCAGGTGATCGACCCGCAGCCGTTCTCCGACGATGAGGACCGCGCATCCGAGGCGGGATTGCAGCCCCTGCAGCTCGGCGAGGCCGCCGGTGGATCGCTCTACTTCGGCTTGGCCGGAACCAATTCAACCGACGGCCGCTCAGCCATTCCGAGCTTTCAGGTCGACCGCGAGGAATTCCTCGAGTACGACGTGGCAAAGCTCATCCATGAGCTCGCGACACCGAAGAAGCCGGTGATCGGGCTCCTGAGCTCGTTGCCGCTGCGCGGCGGGTTCAATCCGATGACCGGTCAGATGGGCGAGACGTGGCCCGTCCTGAGCCAGATCGAGCAACTGTTCACGGTACGCACGCTCACCAGCGACATCGATCACGTCGACAAGGACGTGGACGTTCTGATGATCGTCCACCCGAAGCAGCTTCCGACCAAGACACTTTACGCAATTGACCAGTTCGTGATGCGCGGCGGGCGGATACTCTTGTTCGTGGATCCGTCGAGCGGCGCCGACACGAGTGGGCAGGATCCATCGAATCCCTACGCCGGGATGATGGCCAATCATTCCTCGGATTTGCAACCGCTCCTCACGGCGTGGGGCGTCGATTACGATCCGACCAAGGTGGTCGGCGATCTCCAACTGGGCCTGGAGGTCCGCTCGAGCATGCAGGGACCTCCCACACGCCACATCGGCATTCTCGGATTGCGTCGCGAGGACATGGATCGAAAGGATGTCGACACCGCCTCGCTCGATTCGATCAACGTCGCCACCGCGGGCTTCTTGTCGGCTCACCCCGGGGCCACGACCCAGTTCGAGCCGCTGCTCATGAGCTCGACGAGTGCGGCGCCGATTCCCGCGACACACTTCAACGCGATGATGGACCCGGCGAGCCTGCGCGATGGGTTCAAGCCTACCGGCACGCGCTACACCATCGCGGCGCGCGTGACGGGCCCGGTGTCCACGGCATTTCCGCGGGGCGCGCCCGCAGACGCCAAGCCCGCCTCGGGCCCGCCGCTAGCGCACTTGGCCAAATCCGCCGTGCCCGCCAATATCGTCGTCGTCGCCGACACTGACATGCTCATGGACTACATGTGGGTGCAGACGCGCGAGATATTCGGACAAAGGATCATGCAGCCGTTCGCCAACAACGGCGACTTCGTGGCTAACGCGCTCGACAACCTGACCGGGAGCGGCGCCTTGATCAGCATTCGTGGCCGCGCAACCTTTTCCCGTCCCTTCGAGCGCGTCGAGGCGCTCAAGCGGCAGGCCGATGAGCGCTTGAGAGCCAAGGTTCTGGAGTTGCAGGCGGAGCTGCAGCAGACCGAGAACAAATTGACCGATCTGCAAAAGAAACGCCACGATCAGGCCTCGCTCATGCTGACTCCGGAGCAGGAACAGGAGCTCAAGCGCTTCACGAGCGAGAAGGCGCGCGTGCGCAAGGAGCTCAGGGAAACGCAACGCGGGCTCGATGTCGAGATCAACCGAGTGGAGAGCTGGATCAAGGTGATCAATATCGCCATCGCGCCGCTCGCCGTTGCCCTCGCCGGGGCGCTTATCCTTGCTCGCCGGCGCCATCGCGTCATTACCCGGGCGCATACCGAGGCGCGGTCCACATGAATCGCCGACGCTTCGTGGGGCTGTTGGTCGCGGCGCTCATCGCGATTGCGAGCGCGTTCTATTTGAGCTCGCGGCGAAATACGTCCAGCGAGTCGCAGGGCACGCTGCTCTTGCCCAAGCTGGCACAAGAGCTCGATACCGTGACCGAGCTGAGCGTGCACAAGGGCAGCACGACCCCCTCCGTCACGGTGCACCGCGCCGGCGATCAATGGACGGTGGCGCAGCGCGGCGATTACCCGGCGGATGTAACCAAGGTGCGAAACCTCCTGATCGCGCTCGGCGACGCGAAGATCATCGAGGAGAAGACTCGAGATCCCGCGAACTTCTCCATCATCGGGGTCGAGGATGCGACGCAGCCGGGAGCCACGGGCGCCGAACTCACGGTGAGTGCGCGCGACGGCAAGCACGCCCTGATCATCGGCAAACCCGTGGGCGAGGGAAGCTTCGCGCGCCTCGTCGGAGAGAACAGAAGCTACATGGTCCAGCCGGCGCTCTCGGTCGACGCCGAACCGCGTCTCTGGATCGACTCCAAGTTGATCGACATCCCGGCAGCCTCGATTCAAAGCCTCGAGGTCAAGCTCGCCGGCGCCGCCGGCTACACGCTCAAGCGTCTGAAGCCGAACGAAGACGGCTTCGCTCTCGATGGCGTTCCTTCCGGGCGCAAGGCGCTGGAAGCGAAATCCCTGGCGCCCTCCTCCACCATGATGAGCGACCTTGCCGCCGAGGACGTGGCGAGTGCGAGTGACGTCGACTTCAGCAAGCCGTCCGAGGCGATCCTCACGCTGCCCGATGGCAAGCTCGTCACGCTGACGGGTGCGGCGGTCGGCGATAAGCGCTGGATTCGAGTCTCGGCCAGCAACGACGCTGCGCTCGCCGCCAAGACGCAGAACCGCGCCTTCGAGATCGCGAGCTACCGCTACGATTCCATCTTCCGTCCGGTGGATCAGCTCCTGGTGCCCAAGGAGACGAAGACGCCCGCCAACCCGGCGGCGAGCTCCAAACCGGCGGCCGGCTCCAAAACTGCCAAGCCCGCCACGCCCCCGAAGCCCGCCACAAGCTCGAACCCCGCCACGCCTCCGAAGCCCACGCCTCCCTCGACGCCATGATCAGCGGCACGAGTGCCGGGTTCGGTCGGCGGATCGCGGCGCTCATCTATGACGGCTTCCTGCTGGCCGCCCTGCTCATGCTGTACACGGCCGTGGTGATCGGGCCGCACGGCCGCGCGGTTACCGAGAAAGACTCGGGCAGCGGGTGGTATGTGTACCGCGCCGGGGAGCTCTTGATCATTGCCGCCTACTTTGTGCTCAACTGGACGCGCAGCGGGCAGACCCTCGGGATGCGCGCCTGGCATTTGCACGCCGTGAGTGCGGCGGGCCGGCCTCTCACGCTCCGGGCGGCGCTCGCGCGATTCCTGTGGGCCCTTCTCGCTTGGGCGCCGGCGGGCCTCGGCGTGCTGTGGCTGTACGTCGATTCCGAGCGCCTCGCATTGCACGATCGGCTGTCAAAGACCCGCCTCGTGCACGTGAGCCAAGCCTGACTCGCTGCGAGCGCAGAGTCCTCCTCAGCGAGTCCTCGAGATCGCGACGACCGTGCCGAGACCGACCACGCCCGTTGGCAGCCATCCCACGAGCACCGGGTTCAAGCCGAAGAACTGGCCGCCGTTCTCGATGGTGCGGGTCACGAGAAAGAACAGGACGCCGAGCATCACGCCGATCACCGTGCGTGTGCCAGCACCCGTCGTGCGCAGCGGCCCGAACACGAAGGGCAGCGCGAGTAGCGTCACGATGACGACGGCCACCATGCGCGCAATGCGCGACCAGTAGCCGATCTCGTAGGGAGCCGTATCGAGGCTGTTGCGGCGCAAATGATCGATATACGATTTGACACCGCGCAACGTGAGGAGGTCCGGATCGGTCGCTGCCAGCCCGAGGAAATCCGAATTCACCGTCGAGCGGATCGTCACCTCATTGTCCCGCTCGCTCTCGACGCGCTCGTCGGTGAAGCGCGTGGTGAGCACGTTGTGC
>DATHCO010000329.1:0-14240 GCA_035319505.1 Steroidobacteraceae bacterium
GCGCCTCGAGGCGCTAGCCGCCCGGCGGCTCACGAGGATCGGCTTGTCGGCGACACAAAAGCCGATCGAGGAGGTCGCACGCTTTCTCATCGGTGCTCGCGCGCGGGCCGAGCCGGAAGCGGCGGCGAGCGCGGGCTCGGGCGCGGCGGCGAGCGACGATGGCGTGCCCTGCACGATCATCGACGCCGGCCACAGGCGGCAGCGGGATCTGGCGCTCGAGCTTCCGCCCTCCCCGCTGGAAGCGGTCATGTCGGGCGAGGTCTGGACACAGGTCTACGACCGTTTGGCGGATCTCATCCGCGAGCATCGAACCACGCTCGTGTTCGTCAACACGCGGCGCATCGCCGAGCGCCTCACGCGACACATCTCCGAGCGCGTGGGCGAGGAGAATGTCGCGACCCATCACGGGAGCCTCTCGAGGGAGCGGCGGCTCGAGGCCGAGCAGCGCTTGAAGCGCGGCGAGCTCAGGGCTTTGATCGCGACCGCATCGCTCGAGCTCGGAATCGACATCGGCGAGGTCGATCTGGTCTGCCAGGTTGGCTCGACCCGCTCGATCAACGCGTTCCTCCAGCGCGTGGGCCGCGCGGGGCACTCGGTCGGCGGTACGTCCAAAGGGCGACTCTTCCCGCTGTCGCGCGACGAGCTCGTTGAATGCACCGCGATGCTCGATGCCGTGCGGCGCGGCGAGCTCGATCGCCTCCAAGTACCGCGCAACTCCCTCGATGTGCTCACCCAGCAAATCGCCGCGGAGGTGTCGTCGCAGGAGTGGTCCGCGGATGCGCTGTTCGAGCTCGTGCGCCGCGCCTGGGGCTATCGCGACCTCGCGCGCGAGGAGTTCGACGAATGCGTCGCGATGCTGGCCGAGGGCTTCTCGACGCGCCGCGGCCGCCGCGGCGCCCTCATCCACCACGACGCCGTGCACGGCATGCTGCGTGCACGGCGCGGCGGTCGGCTCACGGCGATCACCTCCGGCGGCGCCATTCCGGACAATGCGGACTACAAGGTGATGCTCGAGCCCGAGGCGCAGCTGGTGGGTACCGTGAACGAGGATTTCGCGGTCGAGAGCCTGCAAGGCGACGTGTTCCAGCTGGGTAACACCTCATATCGGATCCTGCGCGTCGAGCGGGGCACCGTGCGAGTCGAGGATGCGCACGGCGAGGCCCCCTCGATTCCGTTCTGGCTCGGTGAGGCTCCGGCGCGCAGCGAGGAGCTCTCGCGCGCGGTCTCCGGGTTGCGAGAAGCGATCGGCATGAGGCTCGATGAGAATTCCGGCGCCGCGCTCGAATGGCTGGTCGAAAGCGTCGCGCTCGGTCCGGATGCCGCCGCGCAGCTCGTCGAGTATCTCGCTGCGGGTCGCGCTGCGTTGGGCGCACTGCCGACTCTCGAGACGATCGTGTTCGAGCGCTTCTTCGACGAGTCGGGCGGAATGCAGCTCGTGATTCACTCCCCGTACGGGAGTCGCGTGAACAGGGCGTGGGGCCTTGCGCTGCGCAAGCGGTTCTGCCGCACGTTCAATTTCGAGCTGCAGGCGGCTGCGACCGAAGATCACATCGTGCTCTCGCTCACCCAGGCGCACAGCTTCGAGCTTGCCGACGTCGCGCGCTATCTCCATTCGAGCTCGGCGCGAGCGTTGCTCGTGCAGGCGCTCCTCGCGGCACCGATGTTCGAGGTGCGCTGGCGCTGGGACGCAGGCATCTCGCTCGCGTTGCCGCGCTATCGCGGGGGCAAGAAAATTCCTGCGCAGATCGCGCGCATGAACGCCGAGGACCTCCTCGCCAGCGTGTTCCCCGATCAAGTCGCCTGCGCCGAGAATCTGCCCGGCGAGATCGAGATTCCGGATCATCCGTTGGTGAGGCAGACCATTCGCGACTGCCTGGAAGAGGCGATGGACATCGAGGCGTTCGAGAGCCTGCTGCGCGGTCTCGAGCGCGGCCTCGTTCGGGTCGTCGCCCGCGATCTGACCGAGCCCTCACCCTTGGCGCTCGAGGCGCTGAATGCGCGACCCTACGCCTACCTCGATGATGCCCCGCTGGAGGAGCGCCGCACTCAGGCGGTGATGAGCCGCCGCTGGATCGATCCGAAGGCGGCAGCGGATCTCGGCAAGCTGGACGCTCAGGCGATCGCGAGGGTTCGCGACGAGGCGTGGCCCGACGCGACCACGGCGGACGAGCTGCACGATGCGCTGTCCTGGCTCATTTTCATGACGGCCGAGGAGGTCCATGCGACCCCAGCCTGGCCCGCGCTGATGGAGGAGCTCTCCGCCTCGGGCCGCGCCGCGGCGGTGGTTTCCCGTGGCGGGCGGACGCTCTGGGTCGCCTCGGAACGGCGCACACTCCTCGAGCGCGATCCGATTGCGGATGAGTCACTCAGGGAAATCGTGCGGGGACGTCTCGAGGGGCTGGGGCCGGTTACTGCACAAGCGCTCGCCGATCCCCTGGGACTCCCGGTGGCCCGCATCCACACGGCGTTGGCAGCGCTCGTCGGCGAGGGCTTCGCCATGGCCGGCCGGTTCACGCCGGCGGCGTTCGAGGACGAATGGTGCGATCGGCGCCTGCTCGCGCGTATTCATCGTTACACCGTGAAGCGCCTGCGCAGTGAGATCGAGCCCGTGCCGGCGCGCGACTACCTGCGCTTCTTGTTCGAATGGCAGCGCGTCTATCCCGAGGCGAGGATGCAGGGAAGCGATGCGGTCGCCGCGGTGCTCGCCCAGCTCGAGGGCTTCGAAGCCCCGGCAAGCTCTTGGGAAACCGACCTCCTGCCATCGCGCATCACCGAATACGAGCCCGAGTGGCTCGATGAGCACTGCCGCTCGGGGCGGTTCCTGTGGACACGGCTCGCGGCGCGCGCGGTCGAGCGCGATCGCGCTCCTTCGCCCGTCCGCTCGACGCCCATCACCTTGCTCGCGAGGCGCAGCATCAAGGCCTGGTCGGCGTTCGCGGAAGCCCACGATCCGCAGCGGCTGAGCTCGCGAGGCCGTGCCGTGATGGAATTCCTCGAGCGAAGAGGCGCCTCCTTCTTCGATGAGATTGCCGACAGCGTCTCGATGCTTCCCACGGAAGTGGAGGGTGCACTCGCCGAGCTGGTGGCGCTCGGCCTGGTGAACTCGGACAGCTTCGGTGGTCTGCGCGCGCTCCTGGTGCCGAGTGCCCAGCGACCCTCACGCACTGCGCGCCGCCGCCCGCTGAGCCTGTTCGGCATGGCCGATGCCGGCCGCTGGGCCCTGGTGCGGCTCGCTCCCTCCGTCCGGCCCGATGAGGAGGCGGTCGAGGAGGTCGTGAGGACGCTGCTCAAGCGCTGGGGCGTGATCTTCTGGAAGCTCCTCGGGCGCGAAGCCGCCTGGCTTCCCCCGTGGCGAGAGATCTTGAGGTGCTGTCGCCGGCTGGAAGCGCGCGGCGAGATCCGCGGCGGCCGCTTCGTCGCGGGCTTCTCGGGAGAGCAATACGCCGCGGCGGAGGCCGTGGGCCCGCTGCGCGAGGCACGGCGCGCGCCGCATGCGGGACGGTACGTGTCGCTCTCGGGCGCGGATCCGTTGAACTTGCTCGGCATCGTCACGCCCGGCGTGCGACTGCCCTCGCTCGCGGGGAACCGCCTGCTCTATCTCGATGGGGTGCCGATCGCGACTTTCGCGGCCGGTGAGGTCCGCTTTCTCGAGAAGCTCGGTCCGAAAGAGGAGTGGGAGGCGCGCAACGCCCTCCTGCGCCGTCACGTGCCGGCGGCGCTTGCCGCGCTGGATGAGGCATAAGGCACGTTCCCGCGGGAGCTTGCGCTCACGCGGATTACTCGGACGGCTCCGTTAGCCTCATCTCGGCAGCTGCTCCGCGCTCCACCCCCCGCCCAGCGCCTCGATCAACGCGACGCTCGCTTGCAGGCGGCTCGAGAGCACCGTGAGCGCGGTCTCCTCGGCAGCGAGGCGCGTAGTCTGCGCCGTGATCACGCTGCTATAGGGAACGGTGCCCGCTTTGTATTGATTGAGCGTGAGTAATTCGGCCTCCCGTGCCGCCTTCACCGCCTGCTCCTCCACCACCGCCTGCTGCTCGAGAATGCGCAAGGTGGCGATCTCGTCCTCGACCTGCTGGAAGCCCGAAAGCACGGTTTGCCGATACGTCGCGACGTTCGCTTCGTAGGCGGCGCGCGCCCCGCGCACCTCGGCGCCGCGCGCGCCGGCATCGAAGATGGTTTCCGCAAGCGAGGGTCCGAGGGACCAGGCTCGGTTCGGCAGGCTGATCAGGTGCGACCACATGGTGCTCGTGTATTGATCCGACCCCGAGAGAGTCAGTGTTGGAAAATACGCCGCCTTGGCAACCCCGATCTGCGCATTCGCCGCCGCCATCTTGCGCTCCGCCTCGGCCACATCCGGCCGGCGCTCGAGCAGGGCCGAGGGAATGCCCGCGGGCACCGTCGGCACGTCCGTCCTCATCGCGGTGGGGCTCACAGAGAGTTCAGCCGGCTGTGCGCCCACCAGCACGGCGATCGCGTGTTCCAAAACCGCGCGCTGAATTTTCGCATTGATCTGTTGCGCCTGGCTCGAGAGAAGCTGTGCCTCGGCGCTCACGACGTCGGCTTTGGCGGCGACGCCGTATCGGTAGCGGCTCTCGGTGATCTTGAGCGAGAGCTGCTCGGCGATGACCGTATCGTCGAGTAGCTTTTCCAGCTGGTCCTGCGCGCGCAGCTCAAAGTAGTCGGTGGCAAGGGTCGCTTGCGCGGAGAGCTTCGCGGCGGCGAGCGCGGCCGCGCTCGATTGCCAGGAGGCCTTGTTGCTCTCGACCGTGCGGCGAATCTGGCCCCAGATATCGAGCGGCCAGTTGACCCCCACTCCGACGGTGTTGGTCGTGACGGTTTCGCCGCTGGTGTTGAGCGTGGTCACACCGCCCGCGCTGATCGCGCCCAGGCCGTGTTGGGCGCTGCGAATGCGCGAGAGGTTCGCGGTGGCCGTTGGCCACAGACCTGCGCGAGATTGGTCGACCAGCGCCTTGGCTTGATCGTAGGCCGCGAGCGCGGCCTTCACGTTCTCGTTCGAGACCTCGATCTTGGCCTCGAGCTGATCCAGCACCTCGTCGTTGAAGATCTTCCACCACGGACCGCGACTCATGGCATCGGCGGGCTCGGTCGGCTTCCAGCCATTTTCTTCTTTGTAGCCGGGCGCGGTGTGAAACGCGGGTCGCTTGTAGTTGGGGCCGACAGCGCAGGCCGCGACGAGGCAGGCGGCGACGAGCGGCATCCCCGCGCCGAGGAGCGCTGAGCGCAGCGGCCGCATCAGCTGCCTGCCTCCATCGGGCCCAGGCCCGGACTCGGGCCGCGGGCCGACGCTTCGCCCCGGGAGATGCCGCGCGGTCCGCCCGCGCCGTCGAGTCCGGGCGGCACGGGGCTTTTCTTGCCTCGCTTCCAATAGCGATCAAAGTACAGATAGACCACCGGAGTCGAGTACAGCGTGAGGAGCTGGCTCACGATGAGTCCGCCGACGATCGAGATCCCGAGAGGCCGGCGCATCTCGGTGCCATCGCCGTAGGCGAGGGCCAAGGGCAACGCGCCGGCGATCGCGGCACAGGTGGTCATCATGATGGGCCGGAAGCGCAGGGCGCAGGCGTGCGCGATCGCAGCCCTGGAATCCATGCCGAGCGTTCGCTCGGCGTCGAGCGCGAAGTCCACCATCATGATGCCGTTTTTCTTCACGATCCCGATGAGGAGCAGTATCCCGAGGAAGGCGATGACACTGAACTCCGTGCCCGTCGCCATCAAGGCGAGGAGCGCGCCCAGCCCCGCGGAGGGCAGCGTGGAAAGAATCGTGAAGGGATGACTGTAGCTCTCGTAGAGGACACCGAGCACGACGTAGATCGCCGCGATGGCCGCGAGCCCCAGGATGAGGTCGTTGCCGCCGCTCACCTTGAAGAGGCTCGCGGTGCCATAGCTCCCCCCACGAATGGTCACGGGCACGTGGATCTCGCTCATCTTGCGATCGATCGCATCGAGCGCGGTGCCGAGCGAAACGCCCTCGGCCAGATTGAAGGCGATCGAGGTGGAGACCGAGGTGCCGGTGTGGTTGACGCTCACGGGCGTCGTGCTCGTCAGGAAGTGGCTGAAAGCCGAATAGGGGACGACTGTCTCTTGGGCAACGCTCACCGCCGAGCCGGTCGAGGTATTTCCCGCGCCGCCGCTCGCGAGAGAGTTCGCGGCGAGGTTGCGTGCGAGGTCCTCGGCGACTGCAGCCGCGCTCGAGGCGGCGGTGCTCGCCGAGGTGCTCGCCGAGATCGGTCCGATCTGTGCGGTGCCCGCGACCGCCTGGGTCGCTTGCGTCCCACTGACCGCGCCGCCGGCCGTGCTCACGTAGAGCTCCTTGAGCACATCGGGGTGCTGCCAGAATTCCGGCGCCACCTCCATGACGACGTGGTACTGCTGCGGGCTGTAGGGGTTGTAGATGTTGGAGACCTGTGCCTGGGCGAAGGCATCGCCGAGCGCGTTGTCGATCTGAATCTCCGTGAGGCCCAGGCGCGAGGCGGTGTCGCGGTCGACGACCACGTCGGTCTCGAGACCGCCGGGCTGCATGTCCGAATCCACATCGCTGATCTCGGGCATGTCCTGCATCGCCTGACGCATCCTCTGCGACCAGGTACGAAGCTCCGCGAGATCATCACCGAGGAGTGTGTACTGGTACTGCGAGTTCGCCGAGCGGCCCCCGGCGCGCACGTCCTGAACCGCCTGCAGGAAGGTCGTCACGCCCGTGACGTGAGCGAGTTTGGGCCGCAATCGGGAGATCACCTGGTCGGCGGATACGTCACGCTGGGACAAGGGCTTCAAAGCGACCGTGACGTTGGCGGATGCGCCGCCACCACCGGCCGGCCCGAAGCCCCCGGCGCCTACCGAGCCCGTGACCGTCGCAATTGCCGGGTCGTCCTGGATGATCTTCGCCACCTGTTGCAACTTGCGCTTCATCAGCTGAAAGGAGCTCGTCGCATCACCGCGGATCCCGCCCTGCAGCTGGCCCGTGTCCTGCTGCGGAAAGAGTCCCTTCGGAATGACCACATAGAGGATGACGTTGAGGAGCACCGTCGCGATGAAGACCGACAACATGAGCCGGGGATGGTGCAGGGCCCATTCCAGGGTGCGCAGGTACTCGCGCCGCAGGCTCTCGAATCCGCGCTCGAAAGCGTGCGCAAAGCCCGAGGGCTTGCGGCGGCCCTCCCGCCCGAGCAGGAGTGAGCACATCATGGGTGTCGTGGTGAGGGAAATCACCAGGGAGATCAGGATCGCCACCGACAAGGTGACGATGAACTCGCGAAAAATGAGTCCGATGATTCCGCCGCTGAACATGAACGGGATGAACACGGCGACCAGTGAAAGACTCATCGATACCACCGTGAACCCCACCTCGCGCGCGCCGAGCAGCGCCGCGCGCATGCGGCTCATGCCCGCCTCGATGTGGCGGGTGGTGTTTTCCATGACGACGATCGCATCGTCGACGACGAAGCCCGTTGCAATGGTGAGCGCCATCAGCGAGAAATTGTCGAGCGTGTAGCCGAGTAGGTACATGGCGCCGAATGTCCCGATGAGCGAGACCGGGACGACCATCGCAGGGACCAACGCGGCGCGGGGGCTGTTCAAGAATACGTAGACGACGAGAATGACGAAGGCCACGGCGAGGAGCAGCGTTTGCTCGACCTGCCGGAGCGAGGCGCGGATGGTGATCGAGCGGTCGAACGTGACGATCAAATCGATCTTCGGATCGATCGATTCCTTGAGAACCGGCAGCTCCGCCTTCACCGCGTCGATCATCTGAATCACGTTGGCGCCCGGCTGCTGGTAGACGGTCACGAACACCGCGGGCTTCCCGTTGTAGAGGCCGTAGGTGCGGATGTTCTCCGTCGCCCCGTCCTGCATGTCGAGCACGGTGGCCACATCGCCCAGCCTCACGATCGAGCCGTTGCGGTTGGCGATGATGAGATTGCGATACGGCGCGGCGTCACGAGCATTGTCGTTGGTGTAGATTTGGTAGTGCAGCCGGTCGGACTCGATCGCTCCTTTCGGCGCATTGGCGTTGCTGTTGGAGATGGCGGCACGCACGTCCTGCAGGCCGATGCCGTACTTGGAGAGAGCCAGCGGATTGATCTCGACGCGCACCGCGGGCAGCGCGCTGCCGTTGACGTTGACTCCGCCCACGCCCTCGATTTGCGACAGCCGCTGCGAGATCACGGCGTCGGCTGCGTCGTAGATCTGCCCCTGGGTGAGGACGTCGGAGGTCATGGCAATGGCCATGACCGGAAAGTTCCCGCTGTTGATCTTGCGGTAGGTGGGATTGCGCGTGAGCGAGGAGGGCAGGTCCTGATGCGCGCCGACGATGGCCGCCTGGACGTCGCGGGCCGCGCCGTCGATGTTGCGATCGACCCCGAAAGTGAGCTGGATGCTGGTTGTCCCCACGCCGCTCGTCGAGGTCATGTCGTCGACATCGGCAATCGACCCGAGATGCCTCTCCAACGGCGTGGCGACGGTGCTCGCCATGACCTCGGGACTCGCGCCCGGGAGCTGCGCCGAGACGAAGATCGCGGGCACATCGATGCGCGGGAGCGGTGCGACCGGCAACAGCAGGAAGGCCGCGGCGCCCGAGAGTGCGACGCCCGCGGTGAGCAGGATCGTCGCGACCGGGCGGCGAATGAAGGGGGCCGAGATGTTCATGACGGGGAGTCCGCGAGCGGCTCGTCCGGCTCGGATTGCCGCAAGCTGGGAAAGCGCGATGCCAGCCGATCGAAAGCGAGGTAGATCACCGGCGTCGTGAACAGCGTCAGCACCTGGCTCACCAGAAGCCCGCCGACGATGCTGATGCCGAGCGGATGGCGCAGCTCCGACCCCACGCCGGTGCCGATCATCAGGGGGAGCGCTCCGAAGATGGCCGCCACCGTCGTCATCAGAATGGGACGGAAGCGCAGTAGGCAGGCCTTGTAGATGGCCTCGCGCGGCGGCAGGTGCTCGAGCCGCTGGGCATCGATGGCGAAATCGATCATCAGGATCGCGTTCTTCTTGACGATGCCGATCAGCAAGATGATGCCGATGAGCGCAATGATGGTGAGATCATCTCCCGCCACGATCAATGCGAGCAGCGCGCCGATTCCGGCCGACGGCAGAGTCGAAAGAATCGTCACCGGATGAATGAAGCTCTCGTAGAGCACGCCGAGCACGATGTACATCACCAATACGGCGGCGAGCAGCAGCAAGAGCTCGTTGGTCAAATTGCTGCGGAATGCGAGCGCCGCGCCCTCGAAGGAGGTGCGGATGCTGATCGGAAGCCCGAGGTTGCGCTCGATGCTCTCGATCGCGTCGACCGCGCCCCCGAGCGAGGCTCCGGGGGCCAGGTTGAACGACACCGTGGTTGCGGGAAATTGCGCGAGATGATTGATGAGGAGCGGCCGTGTTTGCACATCCGCCTTGGCAATCGCCGAGAGCGGCACCTGTCCGCCGGCCGCGGATGGCACGTAGATCGATGCAAGGGAATCGACCGTGCGATAGAGCGCGGGGTCCGCCTCCAGGACCACCCGGTACTGGTTCGATTGGGTGAATATCGTCGACACGATCCGCTGGCCGAACGCATCGTAGAGCGCGTTGTCCACCGTGCCCACGCTGATGCCGAGACGGGCGGCGCTGTCACGATCGATCGTGACGTATACGGCGAGGCCGCTGTCCTCCTGGTTGCTCACGACGTCGGCGAGTTGGGGCTCTTGGCGCAGCGCGCTCACGAGCTTCGGCGTCCAGGTCGACAGGGCCTGGGAGTCGGCGCTTTCCAGAATAAATTGATACTGAGTGCGGCTCACGGTGGTGTCGAGCGTCAAGTCCTGCACCGGCTGCATGTACAGAGTAATGCCGGTGACGCCGGCGGTCTCGGTCTGCAAGCGCCGGATGACCTGGGCGACGTTCGCACCGCGCTGCGCATGCGGCCTCAAATTGATTAGAAGGCGGCCGCTGTTCACCGTGACGTTGTTACCGTCGACGCCGATGAACGAGGACAGGCTCTCGACGTCGGGGTCGGACAGGATGGCGGCGGCGAGGGCCTGCTGGCGATTCGCCATCGCGGCGTAGGAGATCGACTCGCCGGCCTCGGAAACGCCCTGGATGAGCCCGGTATCCTGATCGGGAAAGAACCCCTTGGGTATCCACACGTAGAGCAAGGCCGTCACGGCGAGCGTCCCGATCGCCACGTAGAGCGTCAGGCGCTGATGGTCGAGAACCCAGGAGAGCTGGCGCCCGTACCACTCGACGAGCATTGCGAACCAGCGTCCGGAGTCGGTCTGTGCCTGCTCGCCTCGGGGTTGGTGCCTCAGGAGCTTCGCGCAGAGCATGGGCACCAGGGTGAGCGATACCACGGCCGAGATCAGGATCGTGACGGCGAGGGTGACCGCGAACTCGCGGAACAGTCTCCCCACCACATCCTGCATGAACAGGAGCGGGATCAGCACGGCGATCAGCGATACGGTGAGTGAGATGATGGTAAAGCCGATTTGACCGGCGCCCTTGAGCGCCGCCTCCAGGGGCCTCAGCCCGATTTCGATGTAGCGCGAGATGTTCTCGATCATCACGATCGCATCGTCGACGACGAAGCCGGTCGCGATGGTCAAGGCCATCAACGACAGGTTGTTCAGGCTGAAGCCCGCAAGGTACATGACAGCGAAGGTGCCGATGAGGGACAGGGGCACGGAGAGGCTGGGGATGATGGTGGCCGGCACGTTGCGCAGGAACACGTAGATGACGGCGACCACGAGCACGACGGCGAGGGTGAGCTCGAATTCCACATCGGTGACCGATGCGCGAATCGTCGTGGTGCGATCGGTGAGCACGGTGACGTCCACGCCTGCCGGGAGTGAGGCCTGCAGCGATGGGAGCAGCACCTTGATTCGGTCCACCGTGTCGACGACGTTGGCGCCCGGCTGGCGTTGCACGTTCATGATCAAGGCCGGCGTCGAATTCATCCAGCCGCCGAGCCTGGCGTTCTCCGCACCCGCCATCAACGTGGCGACGTCCTTGAGCCGCACCGGCGCCGAGTTCTTGTACGCGATGACGATGTTGCCGTAGTCCTCGGCGTTGCGGATCTGGTCGTTGGTGTTGACCGTGTAGGCGCTCATCGGCCCGTCGAGCGTCCCCTTCGGGCCATTCTGGTTGGCATTGCTGATGGTGGTGCGCAGGTCATCGAGATTGAGCCCGTAGGCAGCCAGTGCGCGCGGGTTCACGACGACCCGCACCGCGGGGCGCTGGCCGCCCGAGATGCTCACGACGCCGACACCTTTCAGCTGCGAGATCTTCTGCGCGATGCGCGTGTCGACCATGTCCTCGACGTCGGTGAGCGGCATGACCTTGGAGGTGATTCCCAGCGTGAGCACGGGCGCATCGGCCGGATTTACCTTCGCGTAGATCGGCGGCGCGGGTAGATCCTGCGGCAAGAGATTTTGCGCTGCGCTGATCGCCGCTTGGACTTCCTGCTCGGCCACATCGATGGCGAGCGACAAGCTGAACTGCAGCGTGATCACCGAGGCGCCGCCCGAGCTGGTCGAGGACATCTCATCCAAGCCCGGCATTTGGCCGAACTGCTTCTCCAAGGGCGCGGTGATCGCGGAGGTCATGACCTCGGGGCTCGCGCCGGGGTAGAAGGTCTGCACCTGGATGGTCGGGTAGGCCACTTCGGGCAGCGCCGACAGCGGCAATTGCTTGTACGCGATGGCACCCACGATCAAGATCGCCACCATCAACAAGGTGGTGGCGACCGGGCGCAGGATGAAGATGCGCGACGGGTTCATCGCTCGGGGCCTGGTCGGTCGCTAGCCGCTCGGTGGGCCGGAGCCGGGATTCGCGTGCCGGTGCTGCGAGCCGCTCTGCGAGCCCCCACCCTTCTTCCAGGTCTTCGGCGCGGCCGGGGCCGAGGATCGCGCCGCAGCGGTCCCCGGCAGCTGCACCTGGGCGCCATCGCGCAGCCGGTCGCCCCCCTCCGTCACCACCATCTCACCGACCGCGAGCCCCGAGGTGACGGCGGCGCGATCCCCGTCGACCACCCCGAGCGTGATCGGCCGCACAGCAACGGTGCCGTTCGGCATCACCACGTAGACGAAGGTGGTGACCACTCCGTTGGGGGCGCCGCGGCGGACAGCCGAGTTCGGCATGATCACCTGATTCTTGAGGACCTCCTGCAGCAACTCGACATTGACGAACTGGTTCGGGAAGAGCGCGCCGTCCGCGTTGTCGAACTGTGCGCGCAATTTCACGGTCCCCGTAGTGGTATCGATTTGATTGTCGAGAGTGAGGAGCTTCCCTCCGGCGAGCTTGGTCGAGTTGGTGCGATCGTACGCATCGACCTCGAGCGCCCCTCCCTCGCGAAGCCGGCGGTTGAGCGCGGGCACATTGTCTTCCGGGATGGGAAAGATCACGGTGATGGGTTGTACCTGGTTGATCACCACGATGCCGGTCGCATCGCCCGGCGTGACGTAGTTGCCCTGGTCGACGAGTCGCAATCCGACGCGACCGTTGACCGGTGAGATGATGCGCGTGTAGATGAGATTGACTCGCGCGGTCTCAAGCTGACCTTGATCCGCGAGGATGGTTCCCTCGTACTGATCGACGAGCGCGCGCTGCGTGTCGAGCTGCTGCACGGCGATCGAGTCTTCCTTGACCAGCCCCTCGTAGCGCTTGAGGTCGAGCTTCGCGTCGGCGAGTAGCGCCTGATCGCGACGCAGATTCCCCTCCATCTGTTGCACCGCCGCCTCATACGGGCGCGGGTCGATCTGCGCGATGAGATCTCCCTGCCGCACGAGCTGCCCTTCGGTAAAGGCGACCCTTTGCAAGATTCCGCTGATCTGGGTCTTGACCGTCACGGTCGCGAGCGGAGTGACCGTTCCCAGAGCCGGAATTCGCAACGGGATATCACCGCGCGCGGCCACCGCCACGGTTACCGGGATCGGAGCGCCCTGGCCGCCGGGGCCGCGGCCCGGGCCTCCTGGCGACGGCGAGGACCGATGCTGGAGGCTCCTCACGGCGAACACCAGCGCGAGAAGGAGCGCTGCGATGGTGAAGAGCACGATAATCAGTCGCCTCGGAAAAGTCCGCGTTCGACCTGCGTTCAGATCGACGAAATACTGTTGGTCGTTCATCGCCTGCTCACCGGGTTCGGCGCCTTACACCAGGCGCGTACTTTACGGTCTTCCGGGCCGAGGCACTACTCGCGATGAGGCGGGGCCGGGGGGTCTCAAGAAAACCCTCAAAATGCGGGGTGGCGCGACTTTCAGGTTAAGCGAAAATGACCAAGAGAACTGTCTAGAATTGTCTAGAATTGCCCCGCAGAGCCGAAAGCGCTCCGGTCTTTCTTGCCCACGGAGATCCTTAGATGAAGCTACTCGTGCTTGCGCTGGCCTCGCTCTCGCTGGGCGGGGCGGCCTCGGCATCGCTCGCAGCGCCGCCGCCGGCGGCGCCGGGCGCCGCGCGGACCCCTGCCGCGGCCTCGGCGGCGACCCCTGCCGCGACCCCTGCGGCGACCCCTGCCGCGGCCCCGGCGGCGACAACGGCCGCCGCGCCCTCACAATGGATCGAGGGCAAGCACTATTTCCTCATCAGGCCCGCGCAGCCGACCAATTTGCCCGGCGGCAAGGTCGAGGTCACCGAGGTGTTCTCCTATGCCTGCCCGGCATGCAATCAATTTCAGCCGTACATGCACAAGCTTCAAAAGAGCCTTCCCGCCAATGCCGTGGTGGATTACGTTCCCGCGGCGTTCAACACGGCCGAGGACTGGCCGATGTTTCAGCTCGCATATTGCACGGCGCAGGTGCTCGGAATCGCCGATCGGGCGCACGATGCGATGTTCGATGCGGTGTGGACCACGGGCGAACTGGCCGTGATCGATGCAGGGGGGCGCTTGGTGGAGCACCCACCGACGATCGCGGACGCCGCACAGTTCTACCACCGGCAGACCGGGATCCCAGTCGATCAATTCCTGAGCGCGGCGAAATCGTTTCCGGTCGACACCCGCGTTCGCAAGGATGAGCAGCTCATCAAGAATTACGGCGTCGACCGCACGCCGACGATCGTCGTCAACGGCAAGTATCGACTGCACACGGAGTCCGCCTCCCCCGGCGACCGCGATCAAGAGCATGCCAGCCGTCAATTGATCGAGCTGGTGAACTTCTTGGTGGCAAAAGAGAGCAAGTGAGAGACCACCGCGGAGGGGGGCGAGGCTCGTGAGCGGCGTTGCGGTGTGAGCCTCTCGAGTGCCTCGGCGGCCGGGG
>DATHCO010000330.1:0-10586 GCA_035319505.1 Steroidobacteraceae bacterium
AGCGCCAGCACGCAGAGCATCCCGATCATCGTCATCCCAGCTTGGCTCCGGCGCATACAATCCTCCCGTCAGGGGCTCTTATTGAATCGCATTGCCGATCCGATTCCAGAGAGGTCCGTCACGAGTATCAAGATTAAGCCAAATTCGCACCGCCTTACCGACCAGATTCTGCTCCGGCACGAACCCGGGGGCCTCGGGGTCGTCCTGCCAGCGGCTGTCCTTGCTGTTGTTGCGATTGTCGCCCATGAAGAAATAATGCCCGGGGGGAACTCGCCATTCCCCGCTCGTGATCCCGCCGCGGGCAAACATGATGCGGTGACGCTTCGACCCCAGCTGCTCGTAAACGGTCGGCACGCCCGTGTAGTTCCACTGATTCTGCTTAGGCCCGACATAGCTCGGGCCCGACTCCTGCGGCATGAGCACGCCGTTCACGTATAGCTGATTCTTCTCGTCCACGCGGATCCGGTCTCCCGGAAGCCCGACCAGCCGCTTGATGTAGTTGATCTTGGGATTCGGGGGGAGTCTGAAGACGATCACGTCGCCGCGCTGCGGCGTTCCGGTGGGGATCAGCAGGGTATTGGTGATCGGCAATCGGAGCCCGTAGGAGTATTTGCTGACGAAAATGAAATCGCCGTCGTAGAGGGTCGGCATCATGGAATCGGAGGGAATCCGAAACGGCTCGAACAGAAACGAGCGGATCACCAGGACCAGCAGGATCACGGGGAAGAACGAGCGCGCATACTCGACCGCGATCGGCTCACGCACGCGATCGGGCGCCGTTCCGGCGGCGGCGGCTCGCGATACGCGCCGGCGGGCAAAGAAGGCCGCATCGGCGCCCCAGATCACCCCCGAGAGCGCGCCCACCAGGACGAGCATGGAGCTGAAGTCCACCGCCTCGTAGCGAAACAGCCGCCATAGCAACGCGACGGCGAGCGCCACCAGAGCATAGCCCGCGAGCCGCGGCACGAGCGGCTCCTCGGTGCCCGTCGCCCCGGGATCGCGCTGCGGGCGCAGGAACCAGCCGTCAACCAAGATCACCAGCACGCACGCGATGGCCGCGCACAGCAGCCCTACAAACAGGCTATCGCCGTCATTCACGAAAGACTCCTATAGTTTCAGCGATTCAATTGGCCTTCTTGCCGACGCGAAGCACCGCCAAAAACGCCTCTTGCGGTATCTCGACCTGGCCGACCTGCTTCATGCGCTTCTTGCCGGCCTTTTGCTTCTCGAGGAGTTTGCGCTTGCGCGTCACGTCGCCGCCGTAGCACTTGGCCAGCACGTTCTTGCGCATCGCCTTGACGTTCGCGCGCGCAATGATATGGCTGCCGATCGCGGCTTGCACCGCGACCTCGAACATCTGGCGGGGTATCAGCTCCTGCATCTTGTCGACCAATTCTCGGCCGCGCTCGTAGGCATGATCGCGATGAACGATGAGTGACAGGGCATCGACCGGATCGCCGTTGATCAGCACATCGAGTTTCACGAGCGGTGCTTGGCGGAAGGAGTGGAACTCGTAGTCGAACGAGGCGTATCCGCGGCTCGCCGATTTCAGCCGATCGAAGAAATCGAGCACCACCTCGGCGAGCGGTAGCTCGTATTGCAACGATACCTGGCTGCCCAGGAACAGCATCTTCTTCTGTATGCCGCGCTTCTCGCTGCACAGCGTGAGCACCGCGCCGACGTAATCGGGAGGCACCAGGATATTGGCGGTGATGATCGGCTCACGAAGCTCCGCGATCCGATCCTGGGGCGGAAGCTTCGTCGGATTGTCCACGTAGACCACCGATCCGTCCGTGAGCTCGATCTCGTAGATCACCGTCGGAGCGCTCGTGATCAGATCGAGGTCATACTCGCGCTCGAGGCGCTCCTGAACGATCTCCATGTGCAAGAGCCCCAGAAATCCGCAGCGAAATCCGAACCCCAGGGCCGTGGACACCTCGGGCTCGAAATGCAGCGCCGAGTCGTTGAGCTTCAGCTTCTTCAAGGCTTCGCGGAACTGCTCATAGTCGTCGGAGCTCACCGGAAATAGGCCTGCGAACACCCGCGGCTGGACCTGTTTGAAACCCGCCAGCGGCTCGGAAGCCGGATTCGCTTCCAGCGTGATCGTGTCGCCCACGGGTGCGCCGTCGATCTCCTTGATCCCGGCGACGACGAATCCGACTTCACCCGTATCGAGTGAGTCGCGAGTCACCGGTTTGGGCGTAAAGCGACCCAGGCGATCGACGGTGTGACTGCGCCCGGTCGACATCACACGAATCTTCGCGCCCCCCTGCAATGCACCATTCATGACGCGCACCAGCGAGACGACGCCGACGTAGTTGTCGAACCAGGAATCGATGATGAGCGCTTGGAGAGGCCCGTCCGGGTTGCCTTTGGGGGGTGGGATGCGCTTGACGAGCTGCTCGAGGAGCTCGGTGACGCCAGCCCCTGTCTTGGCGCTCACGAGGGCCGCATCGTCCGCCGGTATGCCGATGATCTCCTCGATTTCGTGCTTGACCTTCTTGGGGTCGGCCGACGGCAGGTCGATCTTGTTGATGACCGGCAGCACCTCGAGCCCCTGTTCCAGGGCGGTGTAGCAGTTGGCGACGCTTTGTGCCTCGACCCCCTGGGCGGCATCGACCACCAGCAGCGCCCCTTCGCACGCGGCCAGGGATCGGGATACCTCGTAGGAGAAATCGACGTGACCCGGGGTATCGATGAAGTTGAGCTGGTACAGCTCGCCGCTCTGCGACCTGAAGCTGAGCGTCACGCTCTGCGCCTTGATGGTGATCCCGCGCTCACGCTCGAGATCCATCGAGTCGAGGACCTGTTCGTGCATTTCCCGAGCATCGAGCCCGCCGCATTCCTGGATGAACCGATCGGCGAGAGTCGACTTACCGTGATCCACATGCGCGATGATCGAGAAGTTGCGGATGTTCTTCATCAAGAGCGTTCGGCTGGACAAACTGAGAAGTATACCGCTCAAGGGCGATGGGCGAGCGCCTTCAGCACCTCTTCGACGTCCAGAGAACCGTGGCAAACCAATTCGCCGTCCAGTACGAGCACCGGGATCTTGTGTCCGAAGCGCTCGCGCAAGGCCCGGTCGGTATCGACATCGATGACATCGATCGGCACCCCGCTTGCGGCGGGGAGTGCCGCGAGCTCGCTCAGCATCTCCTCGCACAGGCCGCAGCCCGGGCGGGAGTACAGCACGAAGCGCATGGATCCGGAGGGAGAATTATCGCTGCGGCACGCTGCCGCCGTAGGCCTTGACCGAATGAGCGATGAACTCGACGGTTTGCGCCGGCACCTCGCCGACCGCTGTGACCTGGTGGCCCTGAACGACCGTGACGAATGCGAATCCGGAACCGACATGCGCCAAGCCCTGCATGGGGGGTTGCGGCTCGGCCCCGGTGGGAGCCTCGGCCTGCTCGGGTCGAGCCTCGACGAATACCGACACGGTGGCGAGCCCGTCCGAGTACACGAGGTGCGCGGCCGGAACGGATGCCCCGCCGAGCGTCTGTGCTCCGGCCACGGTCAAATGAAACCCGGGCGGAAGCTCGCTCGCGCGGTACGCGAGGAGCCCGGGCGAGGCGGTCTCGGGCGAGGGATCCTGGCGCACCCAGCGCGTGCCTTCGCCCGGCACGGCCGGCGTCAACTCCGCATCGGGGATGTTCTCGGGCATCTCGAGCCGGGCAAACAGAATCTGCTCGATGACCTGCCCGTGCGCGTCGCACAACTGGGTCCGCAGCGGCATCGCCGTCGTTTCGTCAAGCCACAAACGATAGCCGAATCTGAATTGGTCCTTGGGGGTGACGGCGATCACCCGCGCCGCTCGGCCCAGCACATGCGCCGCGGGTAGCGCCTCGATGCGATAGAACTCGTCCACCCCGGGACCGAACTGCGGCAGGGAGCCGAGGAAGGGCCCGCGATCCTGGCGAGGCTCCACCAAGACGGTGTGCCTATCGGGAAGGTAGCAGGTGAGCTCGTCGTTGTTGCGCACGAACTCGCGACCCGAACCGTCCAGGGACAAGAGCCGCTCGGTGA
This sequence comes from Steroidobacteraceae bacterium, assembly GCA_035319505.1. GTDB lineage: Bacteria > Pseudomonadota > Gammaproteobacteria > Steroidobacterales > Steroidobacteraceae > Bog-1198. Next base: position 4,027 of record DATHCO010000330.1, read on the forward strand.
CTCGCCCGGCCTTCACCCGGTGCACGATCCGCATGGTCTCGACGCGCCCTTCACTCAAGTGAAAGAACGTCCCGTCGTAGTTGCGCGTCGCCAGCGCCTGATTCATCTTCTCGAGCCAAGCGCGCGGATCGTCGGCAGCGCCTGAGCGCGGCGACAGCGCCAATGTCAAAACGCCGAGTGCGGCGTACGGAATGAGCCAGTGGGGGCTGCTTTGGGACGGCTTGCTCATGGAGCGGTGAGCGGGTCCGGTTGCGGGGGTCGAGCCGCCTCGCTCCCGGGAGCTGCAGCGCGGCTGCTGCTCGCGGCGGCACCCGCGCGCCGCTCCAGCGTCTCATTCCCCACCTGCTCATCCACCGCAGGCACCTCGGTCGCGGTCAGCACGCCCGACAGGACGTTGCTTGGGCCGAGGCCCGTGGAGTAAACGCTGTGAGCCACCACGTAGCTGGTGAGCCGCGCCGCCGGCAGCGGGGTGGGTACGCCATTGCCGGTGGCGGGAACGGTGTAAGAGACCGGTTCCTTGGGACGAGGCACCGCAGCGTTTTGCACCGTGATCGGCGAGGACGAGCGCCCCGAGGGCGCCACGGCTCGCTGCTGAAGCGCGACCACCGCCACCGCCGCGACCCCGGCGGCCACGGCCGCGCCGGCAATGGGCCCCCACCAGCGCTGCGGGTGGGAGCGGAGCGCCAGCGCGTTCGCCGTCGCGGGTTCGCCGTCGATGGCACGATTCACCCGCGCGGCAAACCCGCGACAGAGGGGAGTTCGGATCGCACCGCGCATCGTCTCACCGATCAGCGCGTAGCGTCCGAAGCTCTCACGCAGCTCCGTCTCGCGCGTCAGGCGCTTTAGCAAGAGCTCGGTTTCCGAGCTCGGCAACTCGCCATCCAGGAACGCCGACACCTGTTCACGAATTTGTTCGCTCATGTGTCCTCGGGCCGACCAAGGCCGCCTTCAAATATGGGTCTTAGCTTCTTGTCTATCGCCTCGCGCGCACGAAAAATCCGCGAGCGCACCGTGCCCACCGGGCAATCCATCGTCTCGGCAATGTCCTCGTAACTCAAGCCCTCGAGCTCACGCAGCACAATCGCCGTGCGCAGGTCCTCGGGTAAATTCTCGATGGCGCGATTCACGGTATCGCGAATCTCGTCGGTGAGCAGCAGCGCTTCCGGAGTCTCGGATTCGGAGAGCCGCGAGTGCAGATCGTACTGTTCCGGGTCCTGAAGATCGAGATCGTAGTCCATGGGCCGGCGTTTGTTGGCGACGAGAGCATTCTTCGCGGTATTGATCGCGATTCTATACAGCCAGGTATAAAAGGCGCTATCTCCGCGAAACGACCGCAGGGCCCGGTACGCCTTGACAAAGGCCTCCTGTGCGATGTCCTCGGCCTCGGTTGCATCATGGACGTAACGCATGATCAGCTTCAGCACCTTGTGCTGGTATCGCAGCACCAACAAATCGAACGCCGCGCGCTCACCACGCTGGACCCGCTCGACCAGTTTGAGGTCACTCTCTTCGACACTCATTCGTGAGCCCAAACCGGCGGGCGCTCGAGCCAGCTTGTCGCGATAGACCGATCGGTCGCGGAAAAGTTCGGCCATTGGCGTATTGTGTCAACTACCAGCGTGACTTTGCGCACAAACTCAATTCTAACAGCCGTGCCTGAGGCTACCGCCGCTGAGGCCGGGAAGCATGGGCTGCGGCGCCCGGCTGGCTTCAAACCAAGCTGCGGCGGGTGATGCGCTCGATGAGGGAGGACACGGGCGCCGTCGGCGGCCGCTCCTGACCCAGGCAATAGGCATAGATCAGCGAATCGGGCGCCTCCAGCAGCGCGCGAAAAGCCTCTCGCTCGGCGCTGGAGGCGCCGCCCCACTCCTCGTCCACGAAGCGGGTCAACAACAGGTCGAGCTCCCTCATACCGCGGCGGCAGCGCCAGCGCAGCTTCGCGAGCTCTTGCGATGGGCCTTGCGCCATGCGCGCGATACGCCGTCAATAGCGCCGGGACGCCAAGAGCTGCTTGATCTCAGCGATCGCCTTGGCCGGGTTGAGGTCCTTGGGGCAGGCCTCGGTGCAGTTCATGATGGTGTGGCAGCGATACAGCCGGAACGGATCTTCCAGCTGATCGAGCCGCTCCCCCGCCGCTTCGTCGCGGCTGTCGATGATCCAGCGGTAGGCTGCAAGCAGGGCCGCGGGGCCGAGGTAGCGATCCGCGTTCCACCAGTAGCTCGGACAGCTCGTCGAGCAACAGGCACAGAGAATACACGCCGATGGCCGATCGACCTTCTCCTGCTCTTCCTTCGATTGCAAGCGCTCCCTATCCGGCGGGGGCGGGGTACGAGCCTGCAGCCAAGGTCGGATCGCCGCGTACTGGGCATAAAAGTGGGTGAGGTCGGTCACCAAGTCCTTGACCACCGGCAGGTGGGGGAGCGGGTAGATCTTGGTGTCATTCTTGCCGCCCGCGCATGCGGTAATGCATGCAAGGCCGTTCTTGCCATCGATATTCATGGCGCACGAACCGCAGATGCCTTCCCGGCAAGAGCGGCGAAACGTCAAACTAGAATCAATCTCATTCTTGATCTTGATGAGCGCGTCGAGAATCATCGGGCCGCAGCTGTCCATATCGACTTCGTAGCTGTCGAGACGCGGGTTCTCGCTCGAATCGGGGTCGAAGCGGTAGATCTTGAATACCCGCACCTTCTTGGCGCCCGCGGGCGCCTTGAACACCCGGCCGTCCTTGCGCACCCGGGAATTGCGGGGAAGCCTGAACTCACCCATCGGTCCTACTCCTCAGTTCCTTCCAGTTCCTGCCTCAATCCAGCTCCTGTCTCAATAAGTCCGTGCCTTCGGCGGAAAGGACTCGACGTCCGCGCTCAAGGTGTTCAAATGCACCGGCCGATAGTCGAAGCGGGTGGCCCCGCGCTCATCGACCCAGCACAGCGTGTGTTTCAGCCAGTTCTGGTCGTCGCGGTTCGGAAAGTCCTCGCGCGCCTGGGCACCGCGGCTCTCGGTGCGATGCTCCGCCGAATGCATGGTCGCTATTGCCTGCCCGAGCAAGTTGTCGAGCTCCAAAGTCTCGATGAGATCGGTGTTCCAGGTGAGCGAGCGGTCTGCCACCTTGACGTCGCCGAAGGAGGCAAACACTTCGGCGAGTCGCTTCTTACCGCTGTTCAAGGTCTGCGCAGTGCGAAACACGGCCGCGTCGCTCTGCATGATGCGCTGCATACTTAAACGAATGTCGGCGGTGCTGTGCGACCCCTTGGCATGGCGCAGCGAATCCAGTCGCGCGAGCGCCGCCTCCGCGCAATCGGATTTCAAGGCGCGGTGAGGCGTTCCCGCCGTGACCACCTGCGCGCAATGCCTCGCCGCCTCGCGCCCGAAGACCACGAGATCCAGGAGCGAATTGGACCCGAGGCGGTTTGCCCCATGCACCGACACGCAGGCAGCCTCCCCCACCGTCATCAGGCCGGGGACGATGACCTCGTTCCCCGCGCGCTGGGTGAGGACCTCGCCATGCACGTTGCAGGGGATACCGCCCATGTTGTAGTGCGCGGTGGGTAGAACGGGAATCGGCTCCTTGGTGACGTCGACGTTCGCGAAGATTCTCGCCGTCTCCGCGATTCCCGGCAGGCGCTCCTTGATGACGTCCGGACCCAAGTGCTCGAGGTGCAGGTCAATATGATCGCGCAGCTTCCCCACCCCGCGACCCTCCCGGATCTCGATCGTCATGGAGCGGCTCACGACATCGCGCGAAGCCAGGTCCTTGGCATTCGGCGCATAGCGCTCCATGAATCGCTCGCCCTCGGAGTTGGTGAGGTATCCGCCCTCCCCCCGTGCGCCCTCGGTGATCAGGCAGCCGGCGCCGTAGATCCCGGTCGGATGGAACTGCACGAATTCCATGTCCTGCAGAGGCAAGCCCGCACGCAGCACCATCCCCCCGCCGTCGCCGGTGCAGGTGTGGGCGGAGGTGCAGGAGAACCAGGCGCGCCCGTAACCGCCCGTGGCCAGGATGACTTCGTGGGCGCGAAATCGGTGTAGCGTCCCCTCCGCCATGTCGAGCGCGATCACACCGCAGCATTCCCCGTTTTCCATAATCAGGTCGAGCGCGAAGTACTCGATGAAGAAGCGTGCATCGTGCTTGAGCGCCTGCTGATAGAGCGTGTGGAGCATCGCGTGTCCGGTGCGGTCGGCGGCGGCGCACGTGCGTTGCGCGATGCCTTTGCCGAAGTGCGTGGTCATCCCTCCGAAGGGGCGCTGATAGATGCGCCCGTCCTCGGTGCGCGAGAACGGCACGCCGTAGTGCTCGAGCTCGATGACCGCCGGGGGCGCTTCCTTGCACATGAACTCGATCGCATCCTGATCGCCGAGCCAATCCGACCCCTTCACGGTGTCATACATGTGCCAGCGCCAGTCATCCTCACCCATGTTGCCGAGCGCCGCGGAGATGCCCCCCTGCGCCGCAACGGTATGGCTGCGCGTCGGGAAGACCTTCGTCAAGCACGCGGTAGCGAGACCGGCCTCGGCGAGGCCGAACGTCGCGCGCAGTCCGGCGCCCCCGGCGCCGACCACCACGACATCGTAGGAGTGGTCGATGAACTTGTATTCGCTCATGGCCCCGAAGCAACCCCTGCTCCGAATGCTACCCGCAGCACCGCATAGATCCCGGCGCCTCCCACCAGCACATACGCAAATCGCACCGCCAGCAACCAGAACGTCTTTGCGCCATGGGCATGCACGTAGTCTTCGATGACCGCCATCGTGCCGAGATAGGAGTGATAAGCGAGCACGGCGACGAGCAGCACGGCGAGAAAGCCGGTCATTGGAACCGCGAGCCATGTGCGAACCGTTTCGAAATCGAGCGCAGGCAACAAGAGGAGCGAGAAGAAGAACCACAGGGTGAGCGGAATGAGTGCGACCGCGCTCAACCGCTCGGCCCACCAGCGGCCGCTCCCCTCCTTGGCCGACCCCGTTCCGAGAACCGTTCCCAGGGGGCTTCTTAAATTCACGGTCGCGATCCCCAGAGGAACGCCCATACGCAGACCGTCGCGGCGCATGCGCCGAGCAACGCGAGCCAGCCGCTCGCGTGCCGCGCCCGCCGCTCGAATCCCAGGCCCACGTCCCAGAACAGGTGCCGCAGCCCGTTGAAGAGGTGATAAAAGAAGGCGAAGGTCCAGCCGATCAGCAACAGCACCCCGATGGGGCTCGCGAACGCACGTGCCGCGCTTTGATAGCTCGCCTCGCCCCCTGCGATCGAGATCAGCCAGAACGCGAGCGCGAGCAGCCCTAGCGCCAACGCAGCGCCCGTGAAGCGATGCAGGATCGACAAGCTGTTGCCGATCTGCCAGCGATAAACGCTCAGATGCGGCGAAAGCGGCCGGTTGCGTGTGGGCATGAGCGTGATCCTGCGCTAGAAAGCCGCGCGAGCTCTCCGCCAGCGACGGCCGGGAGCGCGCGCAAGCGGTGAGTGGCGGTCAAAAATCAATACAGCGGCCCTTGAGTTCCCAATCGCCGTAGCGCGTTGGCTCGAGCCCCTCGCGTCCGCCCAGCTCGCGCTGCGCTTGAGGCGGCACAGCCGGCGCTGCGGGCGGCTCGACGAGCTGCGGCTCGACATCGTTGTTCGGCGTCACAGGGGAAAGTTTGCCAGAAAACGGGGGTGGATAACCACGCCGGAGGTACTCGAGGGCTTTCAGGGGTTGACAGCGACCGCCGAGTACCCATCTCATGAGTCATGGCCCCGGATGTCCAGAGCGCCGATGGAGGATCTGCCGCCGCCCACGGCACGTGGGGCCTCCTGCCGCACTTTGGTATCGCGCGCTTCTCGGGGCCCGACGCGATCGCCTTCTTGCAAGGTCAGTTATCGAACGATATGCGTCGCCTCGGCGCAGGCGCCTCGCTTCTCGCGGCGCTGTCCTCGCCCCAGGGACGCGTCGTCTCGGTCATGCACCTCATGCCGCACTCGAGCGGCATCGTCGCTGTGCTGCCGCGGGAGATGGTCGCACCGAGCCTCGAGCGGCTGCGCAAATTCGTGCTGCGAGCCAAGGTGAAGCTCGAGGAGTTGACGGAGGAGTTCGCCGTGATCGGCGCGCAGGGCTCTGGGCTCGGCGGGATCCCGGCGCCGGATGCCGCGGCGAATTATCGCGAGACGGGCGGGGTCGGCGTCAGCCCCGTACGGCCGCAGGCGAGCTCGCGGGCGAGCCGCTACCTCATCATCGGCCCGCGCGCGGAGCTTGCGCAGGAGCCGCTCCGCGGCCTCGCCCGGCTCAGGAGCGCGGCAGGCCCGGTCGAGATCGACGCCGAGCGCAGCGAGCAGGAATGGCGCCTGGCGGACATTCGCTCGGGTGTACCCCAGGTCTACGCATCGACCTCGGAGATGTTCGTGGCGCAGATGCTGAACCTCGATCTGATCGACGGCATCAGCTTCAGCAAGGGTTGCTATACCGGCCAGGAGATCATCGCTCGCACGCAGCATCTCGGGCGCATCAAGCGGCGACTGTCGCGCCTCGCGATGCCCCAGGGACACTGGTCGATCGGCCAGGCCCTGCGACTGGCCGACGGCCGGAGCGGGCGCT
>DATHCO010000331.1:0-2639 GCA_035319505.1 Steroidobacteraceae bacterium
AACTGAATGGCCAGCAGCTCATCGCCCGCGAGCGATGCGGCCGCCCGCGCCAAGCCGTCGCGGCTCTCGACGCGCACGCAGTGGCGGCCGGTGTGAAAGCCGGGACTTCGCAACAGCAGCGGATACTCGAGCCCCTCGGCCGCGAGCAGCTGCGAGCGCGGGAGCGCATCGATCCTCGGGGCGATGACGCCGGGCAGTGAGGCGAGGCGGCGCGCATTGTCGGCGCGTGCCGTCGCGCGTACGCGCGCGGGCGCATTGATGAGGGGTGCGGCGCTCGAGGCGAGGAGCTCCTCGGCCCGCGCGAGCGCTATCCCGCAAAGATCCGCATCGCCCACCGTGTTCACGACCAGCGCGTGCGGCGGCAGGGCAGAGCGCGCATCGTAGAAGTCGGCATAGATCACATGGATCGTGAAACGCCGATCATCGATCCAGAGCCGCGAAGGAATGTTGCCGCCGCGCGCCGAGACCAGCATCAGCAGCGGCACACCGGCGCCGGTGCCGCGGTACGGCTTGGTGAGGAGCGCCCGACCGGAATATCCCCGGTGCAGATGATCGTCCGCCCCATCGAGCCCGAGCTCGGTGAGCGCCCACGCCATTCCCTGGTGCGCCTCGGGTAGATCCGGATCGATATCGAGCGCCGCCTGATAGTGCTGCCGGGCTCCCTCGACATCGTCGTCCTCGCGCAGCACGTTGGCGAGATTGACGCGCACGATCTTGTTGCCGGGATGGTGGCGGACCGCCTGTAGATAGGCGGTGCGGGCGGCCGATCGAAACCCACCCGCCAGGGCGAGCGTGCCGAGCTCATTGAGCGCGAAGAGATTCGTCGGGTCTACCCGCAGGACCTCGAGGTAGGCCTGCTTGGCACCCTCATCCTCGGCGCATCGGGCGAGCGCTCGAGCGTGTTGCAGTGCTTCGAGGATCTCCATCCTCACCTCCCGGGTTGCCGGCGATTGGACTTATTATTCTGCCACCCGCCGATTAAACTCGATCCCTCCTCCTCGGTACTTACCTGCGGCGCGCTTCGTAAGGGGCGCGGTTTCAACAACTCCAACGCAAGGACTGGGTACACACATGAGAAGGGCACAGAGATTGAGTTACCTGCACAAGGCGATCGCGCTCGCGGCCAGCGCTGGTCTGTCGTCGGCCATCGCGCTCTCGAGCCAGGCCGGCGAGGCGTTTCTGCCTCGGGCGATGAATTCGAGCACCATCCCGGCGAACGGGGATGTGAATCCCTATGGCGTCGCGTTCGTGCCGGAGGGATTCCCCGGCGGCGCAGCGATCGAGGCCGGCGACGTGCTGGTCAGCAACTTCAACGACTCCAGCAATGTTCAGGGCACCGGCACGACGATCATCCGCCAGCCGGCCAAGGGTCCGATCGCTCCCCCGGGAAGCGCGATCACGTTCTTCACGAGCTCGCTTCCCGGCCTTAGCACGGCGCTCGGTGTGCTTCGCGGCGGTTTCGTCGTCGTGGGCAACGTCGCGACCCCGGACGGCACCGCGGCGCACATCGTGCCGGGCTCTTGCGCCTTGCAGCTCATCGATCGCTCCGGCCATCTCGTGGCCACATGGGCCGACCCGGACGGGCCCTGGGATCTCGCGATCGACGACCATGGAAGCGAGGCGCATATCTTCGTCTCGAACGTGCTCAGCGGGCAGGTGGTGAGGCTCGATGTGGCCGTCACCTCCTCCGAGGTGGCCGTCAAGGAAAAGACCACCATCGCCACGGGCTACACGGTCCAACCCAATCAGGCGGCGGTGATCTTGGGACCCACGGGGCTTGCGTTCGATGAGGCCAGCGATACCTTGTACGTCGCCTCGACGGCCGACAATGCCGTCTACTCGGTCTCGAATGCGGCGCACCGGACGACGGCGGTGGCGAAAGGCGATCTCACATTCTCGAACTCGCACCTGATCGGACCTCTGGCGTTGCGCTTCTCGCCCAACGGTCATTTGTTGACCGCCAACGGCGACGCGACGCCGAACGCCGACCCGACCCACCCGAGCGAGATCGTGGAGTTCACTCGCGACGGCGAGTTCGTGCGCGAGTACAACGTGGACGCGACCCAGGGAGGCGCTTTCGGGCTCGACACTCGGGCAGATGCAGACGGCGGTTTCAATCTCGCGCTCATCGATGATGTGACGAACAACCTGTGGACCGTTCGGCTGCCGGTGCACCGGCCGTTCTAGCGCCGCTAGAGCCGAAACCCGCCGGCGATCGGAATCACCTCACCCGTGATGTACGAGGCGCCGGCGCACAGGAACACGATGAGCTCGGCGTAGTCCTCGGGCTCGCCCACGCGCGCCAACGGCACGCTCGCGCGGGCGAGCGCCTCGAGGTCTCCGAACGAGCATTCCCAGTTCGAGTTGACCAATCCGGGCGCGATGCCGTTGACTCGGACCGCCGGTGCAAGACCCCGCGCCAGCTCCCGGGTGAGCCCGGCGAGCCCGGCCTTCGCGCTCGCGTAGGCCGTGCTGCTCGCGCCCCCACCGAATGCCGAGACGGACACCGTGTTGACCACGGCGCCCCTCGCCGCCGTGAGCGCGCCGGCGAGCGCCTGGGTCATCCAGAAGGCGCTGAGCAGGTTCACACGCAGGATTCGGTCCCAGAAATCGTCCGTTAATGCCTCGAGATTCGAGGG
>DATHCO010000332.1:0-5709 GCA_035319505.1 Steroidobacteraceae bacterium
GCGGCTACAACGGCGAGCCGCTCTCCTGCCACATGACGCTCGTGACGCAAGCCAATCGGGACCAGGGTCTCTCTGGCCCCATCGGCGCGCGCATCGCGCTTGGGTCGCCGCTCGCCTCTAACATCGCATACTGGGGGAGCAACGTGTGTCGCGCCGGCTGGGTCGCAAAATCCGCCAAGGACTTGGTGCCGGCCGCGCACGACTACGTCGACGCGTTCGCGGGCCCCTACTTTGCCGTCATGGCCGAATGGTTCGCCCTCCTCAAGATCGGCACTCCCGGGGGACGGCTCAAGGCGCTCATCAGCGAGAAACTGCCGTTCGAGCGCTTCCGCATCTTCTTGAATCCGGGACACCTCATCCATCTGGACGAATGGCTGAGCTCGCCCATCTATACCGGGTCGGACGTTCCGCTCTCCTCAGGCATGGCCATCCAGGTGGACGTCATCCCGTCCTCGCCCGTCTACTTTTCCACGAGGATGGAGGATGGAGTCGTGCTCGCCGACGCCGAGCTTCGCCGCAGTCTCGAGACGCGCTATCCCGCTTGCTTCGCACGCTGCCTGAAGCGCCGTGAGTTCATGACCGAGGTGCTCGGCATCGAGCTCGCCGACGAGGTGCTACCGCTTTCCAACATGCCGACTATCGTGCCGCCGTTCTTCCTCGAGCCGAATCAGATCTTCGCCGTGCATTGAGGCTGGGGAGGTCCTCGGAGACCAGCCGTTTAGCGACCGGCGCAGGGTGTCGACGTGCCACCACGCGAGCCGGTGTGCCGCTCATCGGCGGATATCGACGCCCCGGAATCGCCGGACTCGTTTCAACTTTCGTGCAGTAGCAGGCGCCGGTTCAGCTGCTTATATCCCCCGCTCGGGTAACCCTCGTCAAGCGCCAAATCTGATGCGTCTGCGCAGATCCGGAAACCACTACTGACCTAACTGCGGGTGGCGCCGCGCCGGCACGGCGCCTCAGTGGCTATCGCGCGGCACGCCGAAGGTCTTCGCGACCTTTTGATATTTGACTGCGGGCTTGAGCACCATGCCCTCGCCCAGCTGCTCGACCATGCCGCGCTGAATCTCCTGCCATGGCGTTTGCGATGCCGGGTAGCGATAGCCGCCCTTCGATTCGAGCGTGCGACGGCGCTCGGCAAGAACCGCATCCGACACCAGAATATTCGCCGTTGCCCGACGCATGTCGATACGGATTCGATCGCCGGTCTCGAGCAGCGCGAGTCCCCCGCCGACCGCGGCCTCGGGCGAGGCGTTGAGGATCGACGGTGACCCGGAGGTGCCCGATTGGCGGCCGTCTCCGATGCAGGGGAGCATGGTGATACCGCGTTTGATCAAATACTCGGGCGGTCGCATGTTGACCACCTCGGCCGAGCCCGGGTAACCGATCGCTCCCGTGCCGCGGATCACGAGAATGCTGTGCTCGTCGATCCCGAGCTTGGCATCATCGATGCGCGCGTGATAGTCCTCGGGGCCGTCGAACACGACGGCCCTACCCTCGAACGCGTCCGGATCCAGCGGATCGCTCAGATAGCGCTCGCGAAACTCCGCCGAGATGACGCTCGTCTTCATGATCGCCGAATCGAACAGGTTCCCGGAGAGGACGATGAAGCCGGCATTGCTCTTGAGGGGCGTCGCGATCGGGCGGATCACGTCGGTATCTCGAATCTCGCATCCGCGGCAGTTATCCCCGATGGTGCGCCCGTTCGCCGTGAGCGCGTGCTCGCGGATCAGGCTCTGCTTCATGAGCTCGTTCACCACCGCTGGCACACCGCCCGCGTGGTGATAGTCCTCGCCGAGGTACGCGCCGGCGGGCTGCAAATTAACGAGGAGCGGCACCTCGTATCCGTGTTGCTGCCAATCATCGAGCGTGATCGACACGCCGACATGGCGCGCGATGGCGCCGATGTGGATCGGCGCATTGGTGGATCCGCCGATCGCCGAGTTGACCACGATCGCGTTCAAAAATGCATCGCGTGTCAGGATGTCCGAGGGCTTCAAATCTTCGCGCACCATGTCGACGATGCGCTTGCCCGTTTTGTAGGCGATCTGCGCGCGCTCTCGATAGGGAGCGGGAATCGCCGCTGACCCCGGGAGCTGCATCCCCAGAGCTTCCGCGAGCGAGTTCATCGTGGTCGCCGTTCCCATGGTGTTGCAATAGCCGGTCGAGGGTGCCGAGGAGGCGACCAGCTCGATGAATCCCTCGTAGTCGATCTCACCCGCAGCCAGCATCTCGCGTGCCTTCCACACGATGGTGCCGGACCCTGTGCGCTCGCCCTTGTACCAGCCGTTCAGCATCGGCCCCACCGAGAGCGCAATCGCCGGCAGATCCACGGTGGCCGCCGCCATCAGGCAAGCCGGCGTGGTCTTGTCGCAACCGGTCATCAGCACCACGCCGTCGAGCGGATAGCCGTACAGCACTTCCACCAGGCCGAGATAGGCGAGGTTGCGGTCGAGTGCCGCGGTCGGCCGCTTGCCGGTCTCCTGGATGGGGTGCACCGGAAACTCGAGGGGAACACCGCCCGCCACCCGGATGCCGGCGGCGATGCGCTCGGCGAGCACGAGGTGATGGCGGTTGCAGGGCGAGAGATCCGAGCCCGTCTGAGCGATGCCGATGATCGGCTTCTTCGAGCGCAGCTCCTCGAGCGTCAAGCCGAAATTGAGATAGCGCTCGAGATGGAGCGCCGTCATCGAGGGATCTTTCGGGTTGTCGAACCAGGCGCGCGAGCGCAATCGCCGTGCGCTGCCAGCGGATTCACCGTTCCCAGAGTCTTTCATCGGTTCGTTCTCCTCTAGAGAGGCCTGACAGCGACGCCCGGCTCGGCCGACGGCGTCAGTCGATTTTGCAATGGCAACAAGAAAGCATCGGCTCGGATGTCGAAAATGTCGCCATCGAGGGGCTCGATGCCGTCCGCGTAGGAAAGGGTCGCACAGCCGAAGAAGTGCACATGTACGTCCCCCGGTCGTCGAAACAACGAGTACTTGAAATGGTGATGCTCGAGATTAGCGATCGAGTGCGACATGTTGCTCTCGCCGGTCAGAAACTCCTTCTCCCAGATGACTTTCCCGTCGCGCACGATCCGGCTCGTCCCGCGAACGTTTGCCGGCAACTCACCCGTCAGCAGCTCGGGACCCAAGGCCGCCTCGCGAATCTTCGAATGCGCGAGCCACAGGTAATTGTCGCGCTCCATGATGTGATCGGAGAACTCATTGGCGAGACAGAATCCCAGGCGCCAGGGATTGCCGCCGGCATCGATGAGGTAAATGCCGGCTATTTCCGGCTCCTCCCCGCCGTCGAGCGCAAACGCGGGCCGCCTCAATGCGTTGCCGGGTGCGGTCAGATTGGAACCATCGCCTTTGTAGAACCATTCGGGCTGCACACCCACCGCGCCCGGCGCCGGCTTCCCGCCTTTCAAGCCTTGCAGAAAAATGCGCATCGAGTCGGTTTGCGCGCGCCCCTCGACAGCCGCGCGCTCCGCGGTCGCAGAGCCGCCCTCGGCCGCCGCCCGATCGCCAGCCGCCGCGCGGTCCGCGGCCGCGAATCGATGCATCTCGTCGCGGCTAGCGGCGGATCCCAGATGAGTGAGGCCCGTGCCACTCAGGTGCAGGTGCGCAGAGTCCGGATGATCGATCGGCACGAGCATGCGCACCTCGCTTGAGGCGGGCGAAATATCGAAGACCTCGTCGCTTCGGCGCGCGAGAACGGCCTCGCGCAGCGAGATGCGTTGATCGAGCGCCGCCATCGCAAGCTCGCGGAGGGTGTTGACGCCCCTCAACGCGACCGCCCGATCGGCATTTTCGAGCTGCGCGACCCTTCGACGATGGGCGACCTCGAGCTGGATGAGGCGGATCGTCATGTGGTAGGTCCGATGGTCGCTGGCGCGTCCACCCCGCCGCGGCCCTGGAGGATCGCCGCGACCCCGAGCGCCGCCATTTCCATGTCCACCGCCTCGGGTGCCCCGCTCACCGCCACCGCACCCGCGACCGCGCCCGCGATCACGACGGGCACCCCGCCGCCCCAACCCGTCATACGCCGATCGCCGTAGTAGGCGATCTCGAAGCCAGTCTCGGGATGTCGCGCGGCCCGCCCGACCTCGAAGGACGGCCTTCGCTCGCGCGCCGCGGTCCATGCCTTGTTCGTCGCAATCGCGAGCGCCGATAACGGTGCTCCGTCCATGCGCATGAGCGCGATGAGCTCGCCGTGGTCGTCGGCCACGGTAATGACTGCGGGAAGTGCCCGGCGCGTGAGCTCGGTGGAGATCGCTTCGAGCGCCCGGCGGGCGTCCCCATAGTTGAGTGTCATGGTGCTCCTTCGGATGCCTGGGCGGCCTCAACCGCGCGGTCCCAATCGACCTCGCCCTCGCGCGTCGTTCGGCTGCCGACCAGCATGGTGGCACCCCTTTCGAGCGCGCCCGGTTTGCGGGACTCGAGCCGGTGCATATACAAGAGCCCGGCGAGCATCCCGGCGAGAAACAGGTAGGGAGCGACGTTTTCCGGCGGGGCCGGAACCGGATAGACCGTGACGATCAGCACCGGCACGAGCGCGAGGGTGCCCAGCCACGGGAAGACGAGATGCTGCCAGAGCGAGAAGCTCTCCGGATGGGCGCGCCGCATGTAGGCCGTGAGTGCAAGATTCGCCATCGAGTAAAGCACGATAACCGCGAGTGCTGCGATCGTCTCGAGGAAGCCAAAAATATGCTGAGGCCCGGACAGGAAACCTACGAGGAGCACCGATCCGAAGCCGCAGATCTGCTGAAACGCGATCGCAAACGCCGGGGTCCGATGGGTCGGATGAATCTGACCGAACCGGGCCGCGAGCGTCCCCGCCCGGCCCATCGTGTACATCACCCGGGAAGCGGAGTTGGTGCAGGCGAGACCCACCGCGACGGTCGAATTGATGAGCGCGAGCACGACGAGCCACCATCCGGTCCCCCAGAGCGCATGGCCGAGATCGTAGTAGGGATTGGGATTGCTCGCGAACGCGGCCATGTTGCCCGTACCCCAGCCGACCGCGCTCGCGTAGGAAGTGAATATGTAGAAAACCCCGATCGCGAGCAGCGACTGGATGACCGCCTGGCCGACCAGCTTGCTCGCGCGACGTGATTCCTGAGCGAGCGGAGCCGGGCCCTCGAAGCCGCTCAACGAGAGGATGGAGAACACCATCCCGGCGACGATACCCTCGAATTGATGCGGCGATGAGGACGGACGGAGCGGCGCCAGGTAGGTCGAGCCTGGGCCCGGATGCACGAGAAACGTGACCGCGAGCGCGAGCATGATGAGGAGCTCGAGACCCCCGAGGAGCGCGGTGATCCGCATCGATAGCTGGATGCCGTGGCGAGTGAGAATCCAGACGATCGCGAACGTCGCCGACGCAAACAGCCACCAGGGAATGTGCACGCCGAACTGCGTGTTCAGCATGTCCGAGAGGAGATACCCCAGAAACCCCATCGAGCCCGCGGGGCCTAGAAAGTCATAGATCAGGTAGCTCCAGGTCGCCACGAACCCGGTGTGGCTCCCAAGTCCGCGGGTGGTGAAGGAGTAGTAGCCCCCGCTCGAGGGCATGTACCTCGAGAACTGTGAGACCGTGTTGCCGATGAACAGGCACACCAAAGTCGCGAGCAGGAACGAGAGCGGCATGTCCGGCCCGGCCTTGAGCGCGATGATCGGAAACGCGAACAGCATGTTGGCCGACGGCGCGATGTGCGTGACG
>DATHCO010000333.1:0-5450 GCA_035319505.1 Steroidobacteraceae bacterium
CACACGGGCGCGACGCATGCGTCGCGCGGGTGGCCATGGATGGCCACCCAGGGCTTGCGCGCAGCAGGGACTGCGCAGCGCAATGTTTTTCCCGCAGCCTCCACGGACGGATTCACGGCGGCCCGGAAAATTCCCTTCCAAGGCCGGCGCCCGGGGATAAAGAAGTTGTCCTTCATGAATAATCGAGGCTAGGCGACATCGATCCGGAACCGAGACCATGAGTCAGCACAAGATCGTCGTGTACGTTCCGGTGACCCACGCGGATGCCGTGCGCGATGCGATGGGCAGCGCCGGTGGCGGCAGATTGGGCCATTACGTCTGCTGCAGCTTCTCGGTTCGCGGGATCGGCAGGTTTCGGCCCGAGCCAGGGGCCCATCCCGCGATCGGTCAGGTGGGCGAGCTCGAGGCGGTGGACGAGGAGAGGATCGAGGTGACCTGTGACAGCTCGCGGGTCGAGGAGGTGGTTGCCGCCATCTTGAAGGCGCATCCGTACGAGGAGCCGGCGCTCGATGTCTGGGCTCTGGAGCGCTGGAAGTGATCTCGCACCGCTTCGTCGACGCCAACGGGATTCGCCTGCACATCGCCGAATGCGGCACCGGACCCCTCGTCATCTTGTGCCACGGATTTCCCGAATCGTGGTACTCGTGGCGGCACCAGCTCTGCGCGCTCGCCGACGCCGGGTTCCACGCGGTCGCGCCGGACATGCGTGGCTATGGTCAGAGCAGCTGTCCGGACGAGATCGAGCGCTACACCTTGTTTCACCTCCTGGGCGATGTGGTCGCACTCGCCGACGCGCTCGCAACCGAGCCTGCGGTGATCGCGGGGCATGATTGGGGCGCGCCGGTCGCCTGGCACGCAGGCCTGTTACGTCCGGACCGCTTTCGTGCGGTGATCGCGCTGAGCGTTCCCTTTCGGCCCCGATCTCGTGCTCGCCCGACCACGGTCATGCCCCAGAACGAGCGCGAGCAGTTCTATCAGCTCTACTTCCAGACGCCGGGCGTTGCCGAAGCGGAACTCGAGGCGGACGTTCGCCGCAGCATCCGCACCATGCTCTTGGCCGCCTCGGGTGATGTGCCGGTCCGGAGCACGCCGCAGGTCCCGGGGACTGAGTCCCCCGTTCACCCGATCGCCATGGTGCGCCGTGGCGGTGGCATCTTGGGGCGCTGGAAGGATCAGCCGCCGCTTCCCGGCTGGCTGTCGGAAGCGGATGTGGACTTTTACGCGACGGAGTTTGCGCGCACGGGCTTTCGCGGGGGACTCAACTGGTACCGCAACATCGATCGTAACTGGGAGCTCCTGGCGCCGTTCGACGGAGTAAAGCTCGGCGTTCCCGCGTTGTTCGTTGCCGGAGAGCGTGACCTCGTGGTCGGTTTTTCGGGGGCACGTGAGCTCATCGCCAACATGCGAACCTGGGTACCCGAGCTGCGCCGCTCCCTCATGCTGGCGGGATGTGGTCACTGGACGCAGCAGGAGCGAGCCCGCGAGGTGAGCAGCGCCATGATCGAGTTCTTGCGCGGTTTGTGAGCCCTCAGAGACCGTAGCGCAGCCTGATGCCGTCGAAGCGCTCGCGCATCTGACGCACTCGCTGCTCGGGGGACACCTTGGCGGTATCTGCGGGCAACGCCTGCTCGAGCTGTGCGCGCTTGAGCACTTGGGTTCGAAAAACCGTCCGCGCCTCGCTCAGGAGATTTCGGTAAGTCAGGTTGCCCCGCTCGAACCCTTGAGTATCCAGCCAGTTGTGATAGCCGGGATCCTCGTGACAGAGAATCAGCCGAACCTTGCCGTCGCGGTCCACCTTGGTGCGGCTCGGGGTGTAGCTCACGGGCCTGTACAGATAATCCATGCTGTTGAAGAACACGCCCATGTTCGTCAGCATCCAGAAACTCTCGTGACTGTCGAACTCGAGGATGAGCGCTTCGTCGGGCGCGAGCTGCCAGCACATATTGATGGCGGCTCGACCGCGGCGCCGGTCTGAAGCCGCATCCCCCTGGGGGTCCGCGGGAAAGGCATTGACGTTCACCGCGTCGACCAGGCCGCCGCTGTAGCGGTAGGGATGGTCCGGCCAATCCTCCATGAGTCCTGTCACGAAGCGTCCGGCCCAATCCATGCCCCGGATGAGATCCTGCGGTGTCGGCACCGGTCGCGGCTCGCTCATGCCGACGCGCTCGATGCGAAGCCGCGCGGGCAGCTCGCTCCAGCGATCGAAGCCCTGCCGCAGGAAGAGCTTGCGCGTGCCGGGCGTGGTCGGCAGCCAGTTCGGTCCGCGCTCGGCTCCGCCGAGGTAGAGCTCGAAGCCGCCGTCCCATTCGGTCGCGAGCTGATGCCCGAACAGATTCGCCTCCGGTATGTCGCCGAAGGGCTCGTGCAGGCTCGGCCAGTCCGTGCCCGGCTGTTTCTCGGGCCGCGGGCCCTGCACGGTGAAGTTCAGAAATCGGGCGCTGCCTCGATTGCCGCTGATCTTGTACACCGACTCGCCGTCGAGCCAGGCCTGCTGATACACGAAGTCCGCGCAGTCGCCGCCCAGCTTGCAGAACGGCGTGACGAAGGTGTGCAGCACCGGGTAGCGCGTGTCCTTGGTCTCGAGCCCCAAATCGAAGGCCTGGCCGAGATTTTGCGTGAGAAAGCGAAACGCATCGGCCCGATGGAGCGGTGTGGGTGGATTGTAGTCCTTGAACACGCGCTCGCCGGCGCCGAGCAGGCGCTCGCAGAACAGCCGCCAGGCGCTACGCAGGGCTTCATCGTCGCGACCGTCTCCGAACGCCATGGTTGATCCTCCTCGGTACAGAGTTTAGCGCTGCTTCAGGGCTGGCTCATGAGGGGTGGTTTAGGGCTCGATGCGTGGGCTCGGGCTCATGCTCCGAGCGCTCGCAGCATCTCGCCGACGTTATCCGCCGCCCGGCCAACCGCCTTGAGCGGTCCTTCGGCATCGATTCGCGGACCGAGGATCTCGAGGTCGAACACGCCTCGGTAGCCTGCCCGAAGAATCCACCCGAGCAGCCTCTTCACCGGAATCGCACCATCTCCCGGAACCGCGCGCGACGGCAGGGAGCGATCGCCGTACACATAATCACAGACCTGCACGATAGGGCAGCGTGGCATCACGCGCTCGATCGACTCGGCGAGGCCCGCCTCGGTCCAGCAGGCGAAGAACTCGATACAGACCCCGACATCGGCGATCTCCGCGAGCGTCGCCGCATCACGCAGCGTGTGCGCGATATGGGTGTGCGCGTAGAGCGGCGGTGCATTCTCGATCGCGAGCGCGATCCCGGCGGAGCGCGCCTCGGCAACGCAGGGCGCGACCGCCGCGCGAAACACCTGCGCCGCCTCCTCCCAGACGAGCGCGCCGTGACCGCCGGTCAAGAGGTAGATCGAGCGGCCGCCGAGCGCGCGGACGTCCTCGATTAAGCGGCTCAATGTGGCGCGCGCCTCGTGCCTCGATTCTTCGGATGCGTCGAGATGCTGGCCGGGCGGCAGAAAGGGATGCGCGAGGGTTTCCAGCCGGCAATCGCCGGCGCGCAGTGCCTCTTGCGCCGCTGCGCGCCCTTCCTCGAGCAGCAGGTTGCTCACGAGACTCACGCGGCGCGCCCCCAGCTCGCGCCAGTAGCCGGCGAGATCGCGAAAGCCGACGCCCGGAAAGCAAATCGAGTTGACGGATATTCGATCGTGCACGCTACGCGCTCCTTCGACTGCGAAAGGGCCAGGGAAGAGTCTAAGGTCGCCGCTCGATCTCCAGACCAAAGCGCTTTCGGTACGGCTCGAACTCGGCATTGAGGCTCTCGACGTCGACACCGATGATATCGGTCGAGTAGCGAAACTTGCCATACCGATCGGCCTTGTTGCTGTGCAGGTACTCGCGCATGGCCGTCTGCGTGTCGGCGCCGAACGGCACGGCGTATCGGCGGTAGAAGCCGCGAATGCTGCCGACGGGGTCGGCGATGAAGTCCGGATAGCGCACATGGTAGATGCGCGCATCGTTCATCAGGGGATTCTCGAGTGTGGCCTTGAATCCTGCGCGACAGGCGGCCAGATGGATGCGGGCCTGCTCCTTCCAGTCCACATGACCGGTGAGGCCCTCGACGAGCTCGCCCGTGAGGGCGATGCGCGAGGCGATCGCCTGCACCGGGTCGCGGTGCACCCAGATGAGGCTCGCATCGGGATAGGCCTCGAACAGGGCCTCGAGCCGGGGTCCGTGAAATCCCTTCAGTACCCAGTACTTTTTAGGTCTCGCATACTGCAGCTGCTGCAACATCATCTTGTGGATGCGATATTGTGCGCGCGGATCGGCTGGCAGGCCCGCGATGTTCATGCCCATCGGCACGCGCCACCACGCGGTCGGTGTCATGACACGAAAGTCGAACGCCCAGGTGCGCTCGCATTCGGGCAGACCGTCTCCGAGCATGTCGTTGTAGGGATGGCTGATCAGCCATTTCGGCAACCTCTTCAGGATATCGCGCCAATCCTCATCGGCTCGGGCGCGCCGCGGGTCATCCGGCGCGGCGAGCCCCGGCGGCGGCGAGGGATACATGACTTCCCAGAAACGCAGTGCGCGCCCGTGAGGATCGACCGACAGGAGCGCATGCAGGAGCGTGGTCCCCGAGCGCGGCTCGCCGGTCGCGAACAGCGGCTTCTCGATCTGCTCTGCGCCGATGGGGTAACGGCGGCGGTCCTCGAAGAATTCCAATCGCGAGGTCAGGAGCCAAAGACACACCGCTGCCGCAGCGCGCTGACCCGCCTCGTCCATGTTGACGCTCTTGAGAAACGCCACCGCCTGGGCGAACCTCTCGGGCAAGCTGTCATCGCCGAAGTCGCGAAGGCCGGTGGCGCTCTGCGCCTGCGCGAGCAGCGCATCGGCGTTCAAGAGGTCGTTACGGGCTTGCACCTCACCCCACCAGACGCATGAGCTCGTCTTCGGCATCCTTCACCTTCTGCGCCGAGCGTGCCGCGTACTTGAGTCCCGCCATGCCGCCGTAGTCGAGAATTTTCGGCACCCTGAGTCCCGCCTCCACGTAGCCTTTCAAGACGCGGGCGATCTCGCGGGGCGTGCCGTGCGGCACGATCGCGAGCAGAGCCTCCGCATTGACCTTCTTCAGCATGGCGAGGATCCGCTCGCGCGGCAGCACCTCGGGATTGATGTCCTGATAGCCTCCCCACTCATCGCCCAGCGGATGCTCGTAGCCGTGCTGGCGCATGAGCCACGCCGGAATCTGCAACACGTAGGCCTTGACGAGTGGGGCCTCGAGGATCTGGGCGAGCTCCGCATCGTCATCGGCGATCAGGCAGGTCCAGATGAGCGCCGGTGTGATCGCCATCGGGTCGCGACCCGCTTGCTCGGCTGCATCACGCACCCTCTTGAGCTTGGCCGCATAGTCTTGCGGCGAATAGGCACCCGTCGGCCACCAGCCGTCGCAGGTGCGCCCGATGATGCCGAGCGCGCGCGGACCGGCGCCGCC
>DATHCO010000334.1:0-6448 GCA_035319505.1 Steroidobacteraceae bacterium
GATCCTCTCGGGCAGCGGAGGAAACATCGGCATCGGCTTTGCGATTCCGGTCAACATGGCCAAGAGCGTCATGGATCAATTGATCAAGTACGGCCAGGTCAAGCGCGGGGTCCTGGGAGTCAACATCTACGATGTCACTCCGGACATCGCCAAGGAGTACGGCCTGGCCGAATCGAGCGGCGCTCTCGTCGGCGGCGTCGCCCAGGGCTCGTCCGCCGAGAAGGCAGGCGTCAAGACCGGCGACATCATCGTCTCGATCAACGGGGTCCCTATGAAGAGCGCGGGGGAGCTGCGCAACGCCATCGGCATGCTGCGGGTCGGTGATCAAGTCGAGATCGGGCTGTTACGCGACGGCAAACCGCGCAAGCTCACGGCGCTCATCGCCGAACGCAGCGAGACCGAGACGGCCAACGCCGTCGACATCAATCGAGGGCTCGAGGGCGCGGATCTCGCCGACGCGCCCGAGGGCGGCGGCGTCCTGGTGCGCTCGGTACAAGAGGGGAGCCCCGCCTCGCAGGCGGGTCTGCGGGCGAACGACTTGATCGTGGGCGTCGGGCGCCAGCCCGTGTCGAACACCAAGGCGCTGCGCGAGGCGGCCAAGGGGCTGGATCTGTTGCTGCTCAACGTGCGGCGGGGCTCCTCGGTCGTGCTGATTCCCGTTCGGTAGTCGTGGCGCGATGAAAGCGCTATCGATCTGCGTCCTCGGCGGCACCGGCTTTCTCGGGACACGGGCCGTTGCGCGGCTCATCAAGGACGGTCATCAGGTTACGGTGCTGTCGCGCGATCGCGAGCTTCACAAGCATTTGCTCGTGCTGCCCGGCCTCACGCTCGACAACTGCGACGTCTATGACGAAGCGGAGCTGAGCGAGCGCTTCCGCGGCAAGGATGTCGTGATCAATCTGGTCGGGATCTTGAACGAGCGCGGCTTCGGCGGCGCCGGCTTTCGCCGCGCCCACACCGAGCTCACCCGGGGCGTGCTCCAGGCCGCACGCTCGGCGGGCGTCGCTCGACTGCTGCAGGTGTCCGCATTGAAGGCCGCGCCGGATGCACCGAGCCATTATCTGCGCTCCAAGGGCGAGGCCGAGCGCCTGATCCGAGAGAGTGCGGGCCTGGACTGGACCATCTTCAAGCCCTCGGTCATGTTCGGCCCCGGGGACACGTTCTTGAATCGCTTCGCCGGACTCCTGGCCTCCGTCCCGCTGGTGTTTCCGCTCGCGCGGCCGAGCGCCCGCTTCCAGCCGGTATTCGTCGATGACGTCGTCGATGCGATATTGCGATCGCTGCACGGCGGCGCAACCAGCCGTCAAACCTACGAGCTCGGCGGTCCCCAGATCTACACGCTCCGAGAGATCGTCGAATGGGTCGCCAAGATCACCGGGCATCGGCGCTGGATCATCGGCCTGCCGGACTTTGCGGCACGCCTCCAGGCCTTTGTCATGGACTTCGTTCCCGGCCGCCCCTTCTCGAGCGACAACTACCACTCGCTCAAGGTCGACAGCGTCTGCAGCGAGGACGGGTTCGCCCGTCTCAAGCTAAAGCCGCACTCCATGGTCGCAGCGGCGCGCCAGTATCTCGGCGCGCTCGAGGACAACGCACGCCTCTCCTTGAACCGCGCCGCCGCGGGCCGACGCGTGCAGGTCGAGAGCGCGCGTACCGGCCCGCGCTAGTGTCCTGAATCAGAAATTCGCCGTGCACCGAGAGCGCCGCCGCGGCCCGACCGCAAGGCGCGACGACCGCGAATACTGTAGCGTATTCAAGGGAGGGGCAACGCAGCGGGCGGGGCGCCGCGGCGTTCGAATGCCGGCGAATTTCTGATTCAGGACACTAGCTCAGCGATTGCTGGCTTGGGAGCGTGCGCTCACGGCACAGCATCTCGTCGCGCCGCGCTTGATCAAGCCGCGCGAGCTCGCGCACGCGCCGATAGAAGGCGGGGAGGTCGCCCCGGACGGCCTCGAGCTCGCGCTCGAAGCCGGGCACGCAGTCGTAGTACGTCGCGACCGAGGCCAGGTGAGCGTTGTTGATCTCTCCTTTGAGCCAGGCGTCGAAGGGCGCATGGCCGCCCCAATTCTCCCGTAGATGCGCATAAGAATCGCGCAGTGCCGCGAAGACCTCAAGCTTTTGCCGCTGCATCTGCTCGGCGTCGAGGGCCGAGGCATAGAGCCTGCGCAGCTCGGCACGCGTGGCCGTCAAGAGCGCGATCACGGTGCGGGTGTGTTGCCGATACAGCTCGAAACGCGCCAAGTCCTCCTCCCGCCCTGAAGCATGGAGCCAGCGCCGCACGCCCTCCTCCTCCACCGTGGTCGCGAACGCCTCGTTGAAGTCGGCATCGTTGGCGACATAGAGAATCTGATGCGTGAGCTCGTGAAAGATGATGGCCGCCAGATCGACGTCGCTCCAGCCGAGCATGGTGTTGGTGATCGGATCGTTGAAATGTCCGAGCGTCGAGTAAGCCGCTACGCCGGCGACGCTCACATCGAAGCCGCGCCGCCGCCATTTGTCGGCGAATGCGTACGCTCGACGCTCGACGAAGTAGCCCCGATAGGCGACGCACCCGACGACGGGAAAGCACCATTCCTTCGGGTCGACCGAGAACTCGGGCGCTGCGACCACGTTCCACACCACATACGGCCGCCCGACGTCGGCGTAGCTCGAGTAACTGCCGTTCTTCGGCAATCCCAGCTCTCGAGATGCGAATTCCCGTATCTGCCGGGCGGCCTCGAGCTGGCTGCGCACGGCGGGCGCTGTGTCCCGATTCTCGATGACCTTCGAGATCGGCGCGCGCTTCGACAGGAGCTGCAACTCGCCCTGCGCGCTCTCGATCAGGTAGCAGCCGCCGAAAGAGCCCAGGATCGGCCCGATCGCGGCGAGTATGAGAATCCGCACGGCCTTCTTGAGGCTCCCGGAAGTGATGCTGCTACTATTCACCGATGCAAGTGTATCTGGTCGGCGGGGCCGTTCGAGACGAGCTTCTGGGGCTTCCCGTCAAGGAGCGCGACTGGGTGGTCGTCGCAGGCACGCGAGAGGAGCTCCTGAAGCTCAATTATCGCGAGGTGGGCCGCGATTTTCCGGTGTTCCTGCATCCCGTCACGCACGAGGAATATGCGCTCGCGCGCCGCGAGCGCAAGGTCGCGCCCGGCTACCGCGGATTCAGCGTCGAATTCGGGCCCGAGGTCACGCTCGAAGAAGACCTCGCACGACGGGATTTGACCATCAACGCCATGGCGCGCTCGGCCGATGGGGCGCTCCTCGATCCGTACAACGGTAAGGGCGACATCGAGTCCCGGACGCTGCGGCACGTGTCCCAAGCCTTCGTCGAGGATCCGGTGCGCGTGTTGCGAGTGGCGCGTTTCGCGGCGCGCTTTGCGCCGCGCGGCTTTCGCGTGGCTCCCGAGACGCTGTCATTGATGCAAAGCATGGTGCACAAGGGCGAAGTGGACGCGTTGGTTCCGGAAAGAGTCTGGCAGGAGTCGGAGAAGGCGTTGCGCGAGCCGGCCGCGAGCCAGTTCTTCATCGTGCTGCGCGAGTGTGGCGCGCTCGCGCGCATCTATCCCGAGATCGATGCGCTGTTCGGCGTGCCCCAGCCGGTACGCTGGCATCCGGAAATCGACACCGGTGTCCACACGCTGATGGTGCTCGACCAGGCCTCGCGCCTGAGCGAGGATCCGCGGGTTCGCTTTGCGGCGCTGGTGCACGACCTCGGCAAGGGAACGACTCCGCGCGCAGAGTGGCCGGGGCACCACGGCCACGAGGAGCGCAGCGTCGATCTCATCGAGGCGCTCGCGTCGCGCCTGCGCATTCCCGGCGATTACCGCGAGCTCGCCGTGATCGTCGCGCGGCTGCACGGCCTCGTGCATCGCTCGCTCGAGCTCAAGCCCAAGACCGTGCTCGATCTCATGGAGCGCGCCGACGCCTTGCGTCGACCCGAGCGCTTCGCCGACGCGCTCACCGCCTGCGAGGCCGATTCGCGTGGCCGAACGGGGTTGGAAAACGAGCCCTATCCGCAGCGCGATTACCTGCTCGCGGCGCGCGCCGCAGCCTCATCGATCAAGCCGACCGCCGCCGAGGCCGAGGCCGAGTCTGGTCTCAAGATCGCGCAGCTCCTGCACCGGCGCCGCTTGGAGGCCGTGGCCGCGGTGCGCGAGCGCTTCGTCCCCGGCCGCGCGGCCGACTAGCTCCTGCGCCGGAGAAGCCGGCCGCGCCTCATTGCTCGCTACTGCGGCGGATACACCAGGTAGGGCGGCGTGTTGTCGCTCGACCAGCCGCCCGGGTAGACCGCGATCGTGTTGGCGTTGGTGCCGCTGCTCCCCGCGTTCGAGACGAATACATTGCCCACCGCGTCCACGGCCAGGCCCTCGACATGGTTGATGCCGTTGTTGTTGGTCACGGGTGTCGGGCAGGTATTCACGCTGTTGTTGCCGAGCTTGCCGATGAAATTATCGGCTGAATACTGCACCACATTGTTGTTGTAATTGCTCGCGATATAGATGGACGAGAGGATCGGATCCACAAGGTCCGCGTAGAGCGCGATCGCGGTCGGACCCGAGGGCATCGTCGCGCAGGTCGCGTTCGTGAGGTCGTAGCTCGGCGCCGGGGGCGCGGTGAATGGCGCGTTGTAGAGGATCACCGAGTCGGGCGCATCGCTCGGGCCGAATCCGATCATCAGGTAATCGTTGCCCGCACCCAGAATGCTCGACAGGTTTTGCTCGTAGATGACGCCGGGCGCGAGGAACGAATTGCCGGACTTGTCTTGCGTCAGGTTGATCGGCGATGCGTAGCCGGCCGAGGGCTTCCCTGCCGTCACCGGCACGTACACGGAGATCGTGTCGCCGGCGTTGTCCGCGACGTACAGATAGTAGCTGCCGTCGACGGCGATCCCGAGGGGCCGATCGAGGCCGCTGAGCAGGGCCTTGCCGCCGGCGGCCGTCACTTCCGCGTTTCCATCGTTGGTGTCGTAGACGGTCACCGTGCCCGTGCCGTTGCCGGTGCCGAGGCTCCCGACATAGAGATACCCCGAGGCATCGATCGCGATGCGGGCCGGATCGGTCATGTTGGGCGAGGTAATCACCCCGACCTGGGTGATCGCCGAGACGGTCTTGCCGCTCAGCGTCTCGGAGAAGATCAGCACTTGATTGCCACCGCCGTTGGTGACGTAGAGGAGCCCTTTGTAGAAAACCATGCCGCCCGGGCCGTTGAGCGTCACCGGTCCGCCGCCGCCTCCGCCGCCGCCGCTCGAGCTGCAAGTCACGGTGAGATTGGTGATGCTCGCCTGATTGATGACGCCGCTGTATTCGGTGGTCTTGTTGGGGAACGTGCAGGAAAGGCCCGCCGGTGCCGTGATGACGATGTCGAAGGGGTTGTTCTGCACGAGATTGCCCTTGTCCAGCACGAAGTTCTCGCTCGTCGTGGTGCCCTGCGGCCCCGCCACCATCGCGTTGAAGCTCGCGCCGCTCACCGTGTCGGTGAGCGTGACCGTCGTGTTGGTCGGCAGGCCCGAGATCGTCCCTCCGATCGAATAGGCGAGCGCGTTGCAGTTGACGACGACATTGGTCGGCTCGGTGAAGCTGTTGTGATCGCCGCTGTCCGTGCTCGTGAAGGTGCCGGAGGTCGAGCCCTGCGCGATGCTGCAGGAGAACCCCGGCGGACTGGTCACGCTGAGATTCCAGCTCCCGGTACCGCAGGCGTTGCTCCAGTCGATGTTGTTGCTGTAGCTTCCTCCGAAGTCTCCGTTGTCGTCGCTGAAGGTCGCGTTGGTGCCGTAGAAGTACAGCTCGAAGTCGGCGCCGACCGAGCCGTAGCCGAGCGCGAGGCTCACGGGGTGAACCGGGACGGCGGTGTCGCCGGAGCACATCTTCACCGTCATCTGCAGAACCGGCGAGGGGTTGCCATAGGCGGTGCCGCCCGTGGTGGCGGTATAGGTGCCACTCACGATGTAGTTGTACTGCGCATTCGCGAGCGCCTGCGACTGCGATTTGTCCATTCGCGTCTTTGCCTCCTGCGACTGCGTCGCTTTGCAGGCATTGGCCGCCGATGCGGCGAAGGTCGAGACCGCGGCTTCGAGCGACTGCGCGAGGCTGCTGCCGTAGATGGTCGTGAGGGGAACGCTGCCGCCACCCGCGGCGAGCGGCACCTCGATCGGCACACCGGCGGCCAGGCCGTCGAGCACGCCGTCGGAAACGACGTCCTGAATGATGGCGAGCACGAGCGCCGCCGAGGTAACCTTGAAGTTCGCCGCGAGCTGGGCGATGCCGTCGAGAAGGAGCGATGCATCGAAACTCGCCTGACTCGCCCCTGCCGCGCAGCTCGCATCGCCCAAGTTCAATAGCGCCGTGCCGGCGAGATCCGACAGCCCGCCGAAATAGTTCTCGACCGTCGACTCGGCGTTCTGCCAAGCGGTGGAGAGCGCCGCCCCCTGGCTCGCCTGTTGCAGGGCGAGGTCCGTTGCCATCGT
>DATHCO010000335.1:0-16896 GCA_035319505.1 Steroidobacteraceae bacterium
GCTCGACAGCTCGCAGCGGTGATAGGCGTTCGGGCATCCTCGATCTCGTTGGCCGCGGGCATTGCCGCGGTTTTGAGTGCTTGTGCGAGCGCCCCGCCGAGGAGCACGGCGCCGGCACCCAGCCATCCTTCTGCTCCCGCGGTGACCGCGCTCCCCGGCGAGTCCAAGCCCCCGTGGCCTCAATCGGTGCCCGATGCAGTCCCGCGCGAGGAGCCGCGATCCCCTTACGGTAATCCGCCGTTTTACGAGGTGTTTGGGAAGCGCTACTACGTGCTGTCCTCGAGTGCCGACTATGTCGAACGCGGCGTCGCATCCTGGTACGGGCCGGGCTTTCACAAGGTCATGACCTCGACGCAAGAGCGGTACGACATGTACGGCATGACCGCCGCGCACAAGACACTGCCCTTGCCGGCCTACGTGCGAGTCACGAATCTGCAGAACGGCTTGAGCGTGGTCGTGCGCGTCAACGATCGGGGTCCCTTCGTCGGCAATCGCATCATCGACTTGTCCTATACGGCCGCCGCGAAGCTCGACATGCTGCGCGACGGCACCGCGATGGTCGAGGTCCGCGCCGTGGAGCCGCTGAGACTCGGTGAGGCGGTCGTATTTGCCCAGGCTTCAGCGCCCGCTCAGAGCTCGGCCCCGGCACAAGCGCCTGCGCCCGCTGCGGACTCGAACGCGCCCGCCGATTCGCTCAGCCGAGCGCCGGCCGTGGCCGCTCTGGCGGCGGTGGCGACAGCGATCGTCCCGTCGGCAACCGCTGCCCCGCTCGCAACGCCCGGCCCTGCGGTGACAGCGGCCTCCGCGGCTGCACCCGCTAGCGCACCGCTCCCCCCGCCGGCCGCTGCCCTCTTCGTGCAGGCGGGCGCCTTCGCAAATCCGGCGAATGCCGAGCGCCTGGCCGGAAGGCTGCGCGATGGCGGCTATGGGAACGTCTTCATCCGGGACGATCTCATCGCAGGGCGGCATTTGTATCGCGTACGCATCGGTCCCGTGCGGGACGTTCCGGAATTCGACCGTATCGTCGCCACTCTCGAGCAAGCGGGCGTCCGGGATGCGCACCTCGCGCTGAATTAGCCTTGGAATTTGCGGGCGCGGTTCACTACACTTCCACGTTTTTATTTCACGGTATCGTCCCAATATGCTTCGTCACTGGCTGAGCCTTCTCGCCCTCTCCGCGCTATCCGCCTGCGCGCTATGCGCCGTCGCCGCGAGCCTCGAGACCCCCATTCCGAGCGCACCCACGGTCGATGCGCGCTCCTATATCCTGGTCGATTACCGCACCGACAAGACGCTCGCGGACAAGGATCCGGACACTCGCATGGAGCCCGCGAGTCTCACCAAGCTCATGACCGCCTACATCGTCTTTCAGGAGCTCGCCGCCGGGAGGCTCAAGCTCGATCAGCAAGTCATCGTCAGCGAGAAGGCATGGCGCTCCGAGGGCTCCCGCACGTTCATCGAGCTGGGCAAGCCCGTATCGGTCGAGTTCTTGGTCCTGGGCATGATCGTGCAATCGGGGAACGATGCCACGATCGCGCTGGCCGAACGGGTTGCGGGAACCGAGGAGACATTCGCCCAGCTGATGAACTCCACCGCGAAGCGCTTGGGGATGACGGGGACCCATTTCGACAACAGCACGGGCCTGCCCTCGCCCACGCATTACACGACTGCCCGCGACATGTCGCTCCTTGCCATCTCGATGATCCGGGATTTTCCGCAATACTATAAGTACTACTCGGTGCGCGAATTCGAGTACAACGGGATCAAGCAGCAAAATCGCAACGGCCTTCTGGAGCGCGATCCCAGCGTCGATGGATTGAAGACCGGCCACACGGATACGGCGGGGTTTTGCCTGGTGACCTCCGCGCTGCGGGAGGGCATGCGATTGGTGTCGGTGGTGCTCGGCTCCTCCAGCACGAAGGGCCGGGAGGACGCGAGCGCCGCGCTCTTCAACTACGGATACACCTTCTACGACACCAAGCTCGTGGCGAGGGGTGGCACCAAGCTCGCCACCACCCCGGTCTGGAAGGCGACGGCCCCCACCGTGGATGTGGGGCTTCGGCAGGATCTGTACATCACGCTGCCGCGCGCATTGTCGAGCGACCTCAAGACGTCGGTCGAGCTCAAGGCGCGCTTGATCGCGCCGCTCACTCGCGATGCCGATGTCGGGCAACTGCGCGTGTTCACGGCCGCTCACGAGTGGGCGGCGGAGCCCGTGCATCCGCTGGCGAGCGTCGATGCGGGCGGCTGGTGGCGCCGGATGGTCGATACCGTCCGGCTGTGGTTCGCCTGATCGTGCCTCTGCCGATCTGCTATCTGAACGGCGAGTTCCTGCCCTTGGCTGAGGCGCGGGTGTCGCCCCTCGACCGCGCATTCCTGTTCGCCGATGCAGTTTACGAAGTCGTGCCCGTGTACGCCGGTCGGCCGTTCCGCCTGCGCGAGCATCTCGACCGGCTCGCCCGAAGCCTCGCCGCCATTGCCATGTCGCCGCCGCTCACGCACGTCGAGTGGAACGAGGTTTGCCGCGAGCTCATCGTGCGCAACGGCGGCGGCGACCAGTACCTTTACCTGCAGGTCACTCGCGGCGCGGAGTACGGCCGCAATCACGCGTGGCAGGGCGGATTGAAACCGACGCTGTTTGCCTTCGCGAATGCCCTCGAGCCGTGCCCGCCCGAGATCCTGGAGCGTGGAGTGTCCGCGGTGACTGCACCCGACACGCGTTGGGCGAGGCGCGACATCAAATCCACGGCGCTGCTCGCAAATGTTCTCCTCAAGCGGCTCGCGGTCGAGGCCGGTGCCTTCGAGACCATTTTGATCGAGCGCGGCGAGCTCACCGAAGGATCGTCGACCACGGTGCACGTGATCTCCAAGGGGGAGATTCGCACGCCGCCCAACTCGAACCGCATCCTCCCGGGCACCACGCGCGATGTGCTCGGCGAGCTTGCTGCGCGCTTGAGCGTGGCGAGCGTGAGCTGCACCGTGACCGAGCAGGAGTTGCGCGCAGCGGACGAAATCTGGCTCGCATTCTCGACGCGAGGCCTACTGCCGGTGACCCGGCTCGACGGCAAGCCGGTCGGCGACGGCAGCCCCGGACGCTTGTTCAAGCGCATGCACGCCGCATTCCTCGACTACATTCGCGAGCTCTCGCCAGCACCGGCGCTATGAATCGCGCGAAGACGTTGGAATTTCCGACCGAGTTCCCCATCAAGGTGATGGGCCGGCGTGACAGCGAGCTGCGTGCGCTCACCCTCGAGATCATCGAGCGCCACTTGGGGCCGGTGCAAGAATCCAACATACGGGTGCGCACCAGTGGCGACGGCAACTTCCTGGCACTCACCTACATGGTCGAAGCGCAGAGCCGCGAGCAGCTCGACGCGATCTATCGCGAACTCACCGCCTGTAAGGCCGTGCTCATGGCGCTTTGATCGGCGAGGGCGTGCTCGAAGCCGAGCTCTCGCAACAGGTGCGGCGCGAGTCCGGCGGCCGCGGTACGAACGTCGGATATCCCGCCGAGATCGCAAAGGCGCGTCACGGCGAGCCCCGGATAGCCGCACACGTTGATCCCCTCGAAGGGCGCGAGATCGACCGACACGTTGAACGAGAGGCCGTGGTAGCTGGCCCCGCGGCGAATGCGAAGCCCGATGCTCGCGAGCTTTGCGCCGCCCACATAGACTCCGGGCGCATCGCGCGACCCGTTCGCCGTCACGCCCAGCTCGCGCGCGTAGGAGATCACGGCGTTCTCGAGCGCCATGACGAGCGCTCGCACGCCGAGCGAGCGACGCTTCACGTCGATGAGCGGATAGACGACGAGCTGCCCCGGTCCGTGATAGGTTACCTGGCCGCCGCGATCGATCTGCACCACGGGGATCTCGCCCGCGGACTTGACGTGCGCGCGGCTCGCATTGAGCCCCAGCGTGTAGACCGGCGGATGCTCGAGAAACCAGATCTCGTCGGGAGTCGACGAATTGCGCTCGTCGGTGAAGCGTTGCATGGAGCGCCAGGTGGACTCGTAGGGGACGAGCCCCAGGTACTTGATCAGCGGGCCATCGCTCATGGCCGCTCGCGTGGGTTCGCGCGCGCGCCGGCCTCGTCCGAGGCGGCAGCGCCCAATCCTGCGTTGTTTCGCTCGAGCGCCCGCTCCGCGCGGTAGCTCGATCGGACCAGAGGGCCCGAGACGCATTCCAAGAATCCCTCCTCGAGCGCCCAGTCGCGATAGCGCGCGAATTGCTCGGGCGTGACGAATCGCTCGATCGGCCAATGATTCGGCGTGGGACGAAGATACTGCCCCAGGGTAAGCAGATCGACCGCCGCCGCGCGCAGATCCCGCATGGTCTCGCGAATCTCGGCCTCCGTCTCCCCCAACCCGAGCATCAGGCTCGTCTTGGTGAGCACGCCGGGCCGATGACTCTTCGCGGCCCGCAGCACCTCGAGGGTTTGCGCGTAGCCTGCGCGCGGATCGCGCACAGGATGAGTCAGTCGCTCGACGGTCTCGACATTCTGTGCAAATACCTCGGGTCCCGAATCGATCACCGTGTGCACGTCCGCGAGAACGCCTCGGAAATCCGGTGTCAGCGCCTCGACCGCCGTCTGCGGGTTGCACGCCTTGATCGCACGAATCGCGGCCGCGTAGTGTGCGGCCCCGCCGTCCGCGAGATCATCCCGATCGACGGAGGTGAGAACCACGTACCTGAGACCCATCAGCTCGACCGAGCGTGCGACGTTCTCGGGCTCCTCGGGATCGAGCCAACCGTGAGGGTTCCCGGTGTCGACGGCGCAAAAGCGGCAGGCCCGGGTGCACACGGCGCCCATCAACATGATGGTTGCGGTGCCTGCATTCCAGCATTCACCGATATTCGGGCACTTCGCCTCCTCGCACACCGTGCTCAAGGAGTGCTCGCGAACAATCTGCCTGACGGCGCTGAACTTCGGGCCCGAGGCGAGCGGTACTCTGAGCCAGGCGGGCTTGGCGAGCCCCTGGGGCGGGGCGCCCGCGCCCGGCCTGATACCGTCCTTGATTGCCGTAAAGCCTTGAGCGGTACGGTATTTCTCGCCGCTGCGGGCCGCTCCTGATGTCTCCCGGATGGGAATGCCCTTGAACTGCGACATCGAATGATTCTAGCGCAAGCGCTCGTTCAGGGCCTCGAGCCGCTCGGCCGTGCCGACATCCTCCCAGACACCCCGGTAGAGCTCCGCGGAACAGCGGCGCGCCGCCATCGAGCGCAGCAGAAGCGGCTTTAGAGGGAATGGGCCGTCGATGCAGCGCTCGAAAAAACTCTCCCGGTACGCCGCAATGCCCGCGAAGGTGTACCGCTTCGGTGCGCTCGGCAACGCTAGACCCTGCTCGAGCCCGAAATCCCCATGCGGGTGCTGCGCTGGATTGGGCACGAGCACGATATGCGAATCGCGATCGGAGGCGAGCGCCACGCTCGCCAAAGGATGGTCCGTGAAGACATCGCCGTTCACCACCAGGAACGCCCCCGGCTTGAGAAGCGACAGCGCGCGGAAGATCCCTCCGCCCGCCTCGAGCGCCTGCGGCGCCTCCTCGCTGTAGTCGATGCGCACCCCGTAGCGCGAGCCGTCGCCCAGGTGATCGCGGATCATCGATCCGAGCCAGCACAGATTGACGACGAGTCGGGCGATGCCGGCTCGGGCGAGGCGCTCGACATGATAGTCGATCAGGGGCTTGCCTCGCACCTCGAGCAGAGGCTTCGGAGTGTGGTCGGTGAGCGGGCGCATGCGCTCGCCGCGCCCGGCGGCGAGGATCATCGCCACACGGGGATGCTCGCGCTCGGTCATTGGAGGAGGCGAGCCTGCGCGGCGCGAAATCGCGCGTCGATGCGTGTGTCGATGTACTCGGCGAACTGCGCGGTCTCCGGATAAGCCCGAGCGGCCGAGCGGGTGTAGGCGAGAACCCGCGGCAGGTCCTTGAGGTAGCCTGGCTTGCCGTCACGATAATAGAGCCGCGAGAAAATGCCGAGCACCTTGATGTGCCTCTGCAGGCCCATGAGATCGAACCAGCGAATGAACTCGCGCTCGCTCGACTCGAGCCGAAACCCCGCCCGCTCGAGCTCCTCGCGATAAGCGAGGAGCCAGCCGTACACGCGCTCGGGCGGCCACGCGATGTAGCAGTCCTTGAGGAGCGAGACCGCATCGTAGGTCAGCGCGCCATGGACGGCGTCCTGAAAATCGAGAATTCCCGGGTTGGCCTCCTCGCTCAGCAGGAGATTTCGCGAATGGTAGTCGCGATGAACGAGCGTCGCGGGTTGCTCGAGCGCGCTTTGCACCAGCAGCTCGAACAGCCGGTCGAGCATCTCGCGCTCCTTTCCGACGGCGGGCATACCGAGATGGCGTGCCAAGAACCACTCGGGCAGCAGCTCCATCTCGCGCATGAGCGCCGCGCGGTCGTAGGGGGGGAGGCTCCGCGCTCCATCGCGACCGCGCGTTTGCATTTTGACGAGTGAGGCGAGCGCGTCGGCGTAGAGGCGATCGACCTCTCGGCCCGCCGCGAGCTCATCCAAGTACTGACGCGTGCCCAAGTCCGACAAGAGTAAGAGACCCTGGCGCATGTCGCGCGCCAGCACGATCGGCACATTCACGCCGATGCCGGCGAGAAGGCGAGCGACCTTCACGAACGGCGCCAGCGCTTCCTTGTCGGGCGGCGCATCCATCACGATATAGGAGTCGGCTCCGCGCGTGAGCCGAAAGTAGCGTCGAAAGCTCGCATCGACCGAGGCCGGCTCGATGCGGCTGCCGGCGAATCCGAGATCGACCGTGACCCACCGAGTCAGGAGCGCCAGACGGGAATCGCTTGCATCCATTACATCCATGCTGGACCATTCAGGCACCGCAAGTGCGGCGGCCCAAGTATACCGACTAAGGCGATCGACTATTGCCCATGGCTTCTCACCTTCGAGCCGCGTTGGTTGTCGCCAATGCGCTCCTGGCAACCCTCCCGGCCCGCGCGGTCGACATGTGCCCCGCGCCGCCCAAGCGCAAGCCCACTCCACCGACCGCGGCCGTTCCTGCGGGTGATCACCGGATTCGCGTCGATGCCGACGGCGGCTCGCTCGACGCCAACGGGTTTCTGACATTGACCGGACACGTCCAGGTTCGCCAGGACGAGCGCATGATCTCGGCGGACCGGGTCACCTACGACGAGAAGACAGGCAAGGTCACGGTCAATGGATCGGTGGACTTTGAAGATCCTCGGCTCGGCGTGAAGAGCGATTCGGGCATTTACGATGCGTTGGGCGGCGCAGACTTCGATCAGGCCAATTTCCGTATCTTCGAGCGCAACGGCCGCGGCTACGCGAAGGAACTGTCGGTGCACCCCGACGGCAAGGTGAACCTCACGAAGGTGCGCTACACGACCTGCCCCCCTGGCAATCAGGATTGGGTGATCCAGGCCTCCTCGATCCATCTCGATACCGAAGAGGATCAGGGGTTCGGGCACCAAGTGATCATGCGCTTCAAGGACGTGCCCGTCCTCTATACCCCCTTTATCGCCTTTCCCCTGGGAGACGAGCGGCAGAGCGGCCTCTTGTTCCCGAGCTTCGGTCATTCGGGCAGCAACGGTTATCAATTCGAGGTGCCCTATTACTTGAATCTGGCGCCGAATTACGACGCCACGCTCACGCCCGGGTACCTCTCCGCGCGAGGCGTGCAGCTCGGCGGCGAGTTCCGCTTCCTCACCGTGAGCTCCCACGGTCAGGTCGAGGAGAATTTCCTGCCGAACGATGTCCAGGCGCACAGCGATCGGGCGTACTTGCACATCACGGACACCACCGACCTCGAGCAGGGGTTGCGCTTTCGCACCGATATTGCGAGCGTCAGCGACAGCAACTATTTCAGCGACTTTGCCGTGGGCGCGGACCAGACGAGCGTCACCTTCCTCGCGCGCCGCGCGGAGATCCTCTATTACGACGATGCGTGGCGAATCCGCGCACAGCTCGAGAATTTCCAAACCATCGATACCTCCATCGATGCGGGAGATCGGCCCTACTCCCGTGTGCCGAGCGTCGAGGCCTACGGCCTGTGGCCGCTGTTCAACAGCCGCTTCGAATTCGCGCTCTCGAGCGAGGTCACGAATTTCCTGCGCGAAGTGGGTCCGACGGGCGTGCGCCTCGACGTGTCGCCCGAGCTGCGCTGGGCGTATCGCACCCCCGGATTCTTTTTCGAGCCCGTCGTGGGATACCACTACACGCAGTATGATTTGCAGAACGCCGCCGTCGGCGATCCGAGCACCCCCACCCGCACCCTGCCCTATGCGAGCGTGGACACCGGACTCGTCTTCGAGCGCGACGCGGGCTCGCAGGGGCAGCGAACGCAGACGCTCGAGCCGCGCGTCATGTACACCTACATCCCGTATCGCAATCAGAACGAGCTGCCGGTCTTCGATTCGGGATTGCCGGATCTCAATCTGGTCGAGCTCTTCCGCACCAATCGCTACGTGGGCGATGACCGCATCGGCGATGCCAACCAGGTCGCCGCCGGACTCACCACGCGACTCTTCGGTGAGGCGACCGGCACTCAGTACCTCTCGGCAACCATCGGCCAAATTCGTTATTTCTCGCTCCCGCGCGTGCTCCTGCCTGACGAGATCACACAGACCCTGCCGGGTGAGACCCTCGCGACCCTGCCCGGACAACCGACCCAGGTCATCTTGCCCGGGCAGAATCTTCCTACCCTGCCCGGGCAGACCCTGTCGAGCGTGCCGGGGGAGACTCCGCAGGCTTTTCATTCCTCGGACATCATTGGCGAGGCCTCGCTGACTGCGTACAAGTACTGGACCTTGCATCTCGACTACCAGTGGAATCCTTACACCAAAGAGACCGACAAGTCGGAGGTCTTGCTTCAGTATCGTCCGGACCCCTCGCGGGTCGTGAACGTGGGGTATCGCTTCCAGCAGGACATCCTGAAGCTGTACGACCTGTCCTTCGCCTGGCCCATCGCCGGACACTGGAATACCGTCGGGCGGTGGGTCTACTCGATCCAGGACCACGAGCTCATCGAGCAATTGGCCGGTGTGGAGTACAAGAGCTGCTGCTGGCGAATCCAGGTGTTGCAACGACGCTACTTGACCAACCGCACGGGAGGACTTGACACCTCGATTGCATTACAATTGGAACTCACCGGACTCTCCTCGGTCGGAAAGCGGTCGGATGCGTTTCTCTCCAAGGAGATCAGCGGCTATTCGACCCGCGGGCCCGATGAGCAGTAACCACGAAGCAAGGGGACCTATGCGCATTGTAGCGGCCTTGTCCGCGCTCGCGATCGCGGCGCTTGTGACCGTGCCACGAGCCAACGCCCAGACACGCGACATCAGCGTGCATGGCGAGCTGCTGGACCGCATTGCAGCCATCGTCAACGACGGACTCGTGTTGAAGAGCGAGCTCGACGAGCAGATGGGGGCGGTCACCAAGCGCCTCCAGGAACAAAAAGTCGAGCTGCCGCCCGAGAGCGTGCTCCGCCAGCAGGTACTCGAGCGGTTGATCCTGCAGGAAATACAGACCCAGCGCGCCAAGCACGTGGGGTTGACGATCTCCGATGAGCAATTGAACGGCGCGCTGCAAGAGATCGCCCAGCGCAACAAGATCCCCTTCGACCAGCTCCCGACCGCCCTCGCGGCCCAGGGCGTCGACTACAAGCAGTACCGCGAGAGCATGCGCAAGGAGCTCACGTTGAATACGCTGCGCCAGCGAGATGTGATTGCGCACATCAACGTCTCGCCGCACGAGCTCGAGCAGTACCTCGCCCGCCAGCAGTCGGCCGCGGCCAACGACCAGTTCAACGTGTCGCATATCTTGCTCTCGCTTCCGTCCGCCGCTACGCCTCAGCAGCTCGAGGAGATCACCAAGAAGGCGAACGACATCGCGGCGCGCGCATCGAAGGGCGAGGACTTCGGACAGCTCGCGATCGCGTACTCGAACAGCCAGACGGCCCTGGACGGCGGGCAGCTCGGCTGGCGCAAGGGCTCGCAGATGCCGCAGTTCATCCTCGACTTGGTCACCAAGATGAAGCCCGGGGAGGTGAGCGAACCGGTCCGCACGCCGAGCGGATTTCACATCGTGAGGCTCAACGAGCGGCGCAGCGGCGAGGCTCAGGTGATCGTCAACCAGATCCACGTGCGCCACATTTTGCTGAAGCCCAATGAGTTGGACGATGACGCAACCGTGCGGGAGAGATTGATGAAAATCCGCACCCGCATCCTCAGCGGCGAGGACTTCGCCGGCATCGCTGCGGCGACTTCCGAGGACCCCGGGTCGGCGCCGGACGGCGGCGACCTGGGTTGGAGCGGCCCCGGGACCTTCGTGCCCGAGTTCGACAGGGCGATCGCGGATCTGAAGGACAATGAGATCAGCGAGCCCTTCAAGACGCGCTATGGGTGGCATATCGTGCAGATGCTGGGTACACGAACCTACGACAGTACCGACGATGTGCGCCGCCAAAAGGCGTTTGCCGCGATTCGTGAGAGCAAAGCGGACGAGGAAACCGAGCTTTGGCTGCGTCGACTGCGCGACGAGGCTTTCGTCGAAATCAAGATGTAGCGTACGTACCGAGAATCATCGTCACGTCCGGCGAGCCGGCAGGAATCGGGCCCGACGTGTGCGTGACTCTCGCACGGAAAGATTGGCCTGCGGACCTCGTCATTGCCGGCGACGCCGGGCTTCTCGAAGCGACCGCCGCGGATTTGGGAGTGACATCGACGATCGAACGCTACGACCCGTCGAAGGCTCCTGCGGCACATCGGGCGGGCACGCTCAAGGTGTTGCACGTGCCCACGGCGCAACCGGTATGCGCCGGCGAGCTCGACCCGCGCAACGCTGCCTACGTCATCGAGCTGCTCGATCGGGCATGTGATGGCTGCATGAACGGGGAATTCGCCGCCATGGTCACGGCCCCGGTGCAAAAGAGCACGCTCATGGACGGCGGCTTCGCCTTCACGGGCCATACGGAGTACCTCGCCGAAAGAACTCGTGCGGCATTGCCCGTGATGCTGCTTCAGAGTGCGACTCTGCGAGTGGCCCTGGTCACCACGCACTTGCCGCTCGCGCAAGTACCGCGCGCGATCACGGCCGAGCGCCTACGGGCGACGCTTCGAATCGTGCACACCGATCTCGAGCGGCATTTCTCGCTCGCCGAGCCACGAATCGCCGTGTTGGGCTTGAATCCGCATGCCGGGGAGTCGGGGCACCTGGGGCGGGAGGAAATCGAGGTGATCCAGCCGGTGCTCAGGCAGCTGCGCGACGAGGGACTCGATGTGCGCGGGCCGATACCGGCGGACACGGCCTTTACCCGCGACTTCCTCGCTTCCGTCGATGTCGTGGTCGCCATGTACCACGACCAAGGGCTGCCCGTGGTCAAGCACGAGGGTTTCGGCGGCGCGGTCAATGTCACGCTCGGCCTGCCGATTCTGCGCTTGAGCGTCGATCATGGTACCGCGCTCTCCCTGGCGCGCACCGGCAAGGCGGACAGCGGGAGCCTCGAGGCCGCCTTGAGGCTGGCGATCGAGTTGGCAAGCCATGGTGGTGCGTAAGCGATTCGGGCAGCACTTTCTCCACGACCCCGCGGTAATTCGGCGCATCATGGATGCCGTGGCGCCCTCGTGCGCCGAGCGCATCGTCGAGCTCGGGCCCGGGCGAGGCGCCCTCACCTGGGGCCTCCTGGAGCGCGCTGCCGAACTCACCGTGATCGAGATCGATCGCGACCTCGCGGCATCGCTCGAGAGGGATGCTCGTGCGAACGCGCGCCTGCGCGTGCTCGTCGGCGACATGCTCGAGGTGGACTTCGAGCGGCTGCGCGCGGGCGGGGCGGCGAGCGCGGATGGGCCGCTGCCTCCGGTCCGGGAGTTGCGCCCGGAGGCGACGAAGCTTCGCATCGTCGGTAACCTGCCGTACAACATCTCGACGCCGATTCTGTTTCACTTATTGCGCCAGAGGGATGCGATCGCCGACATGCATCTCATGGTGCAGAAGGAAGTTGCGGATCGGATGGTCGCCGAGCCCGGCAGCAAGCAATACGGGCGCCTGACGGTCATGCTGGCAGCGTACGCCGATGTCGAGAAGCTGTTCGAGGTCGGCCCGGGCGCCTTTCAGCCCCGACCCAAGGTCTGGTCGGCGATGGTGCGCGTGCGCCCGAGCCTCGAGCCCAGGTTCTCGATCGGCGGCGACGCGGTGCTCAAGTCCTTGGTCAGTGCGGCTTTTTCCCACCGTCGTAAGACGCTGCGCAACGGCCTGAAGGCCCTCATGAGCTCGCAGGACATCGAGACCTGCGGCATCGATCCGCGCTTGCGCCCCGAATCGCTGACACCGGAAGGATTCGGCCGGCTTGCGACCCGTCTGAGTCAACTCGCGGGCATGGCGCGGCACGGCGGCTGACATTGCGCATCGCCCCGCGGCGCACTCCGTTATGCGCCCGCACTTCGCTATACTGGCTGCCGCATGGCGCGTTACAAGAATGTGCTGGTTCTTTTGGACTTGTCGGAGGACAGTGAGAAGGTTCTCATCGCCGGTCGCGATATCGCCGCCCACTCCGATGCATCGATCGTCGCCTTGCACGTCGTGGAGTACGTCCCGGTCGAACCGCTCGGCGAGTCCCTGATGCCGACCATGCAGTTCGAAAAGGACTTGGCGGAGCGCTCGCGCCTCAAGCTCGCCGAGCTCCTCGAGCGGCAAGGCCTCGCACGGGCTCGATGTCGCATCGAGATCGGCAACACGAAGGCGGAGATTCTGCGCGTGGCCGAGGAAGAGCATGCGGACTTGATCGTGCTCGGCCGCCACGAGCGCCATGGCCTCGCGATTCTCGTCAACTTTACCGAGGATACGGTACTGCACGCCGCACACTGCGACGTGCTCGCCGTGCGCTTGAACTGATGCGACGGGCGCTATGACATCCGATTCTTCCGATCACAAGATCCGCGTCGAGGTCGAGACGGCCTATCTCGAGGAGCAGTCGGATCCGCGCGACAAGCGCTTCGTGTTCTCCTACACCATCACGATCCGCAACGAAGGTCAGGTGCCCGCACGGCTCCTCACGCGCCACTGGATCATCACCGATGCCAACGGCAACGTGAAAGAGACCCGCGGTGACGGGGTCGTCGGCGAGCAACCTTACCTCAAGCCCGGCCAGGGTTTTCGCTACTCGAGCGGTGCCGTCATCGAGACCCCGGTCGGAACCATGCAAGGAAGCTATCAGATGATGGCCGACAATGGACAGCAATTCGACGCCCCGATCGCGCCGTTCAGGCTGGCCATGCCGGGAGTCTTGCACTAGCCGGACAGGCTCCTGGGCAGGCTCCTAGCCTGAATCATTCATGAACAACGATACCTATCACGAGGAGTCGGCTTTGGAAGGGAATTTTCCGGGGCGTGAAAAACAGGATGTTTTTCCCGCAGCCTCCAGGGAGGGATTGACGGCGGCCCGGAAAATTCCCTTCCAAAGCCGGCGCCGTCGGATAAAGCAGCCGCCCTTCATGAATAAGCCGGGCTAGTGGCGCTTTTCGTAATCGGCGACGTGCAGGGCTGCGACGCCGAGCTCCATACGCTGCTCGAAGCCATCCGCTTTTCCGCCGATCGAGACCGCCTGTGGTTCGTAGGGGACCTGGTGAATCGCGGCCCGGCCTCACTCGAGGTGTTGCGCCGCGTGCGCGCGCTGGGGGATGCGGCGACCGTCACTCTCGGCAATCACGACCTGCACTTGTTGGCGGTGGCGCACGGTTGCGGGCGAGTGCGCCGCGACGACACGCTCGAGGACGTCTTGGCCGCACCCGACCGCGATTCGTTGCTCGATTGGCTGCTGCACCGACCGCTGTTGCACGAGGATCCGGCGCTCAATCTCTGCTTGCTGCACGCCGGGTTGCCGCCTCAATGGGACATGCCGACGGCGCGCCGCTGCGCCCGTGAGTTCGAGCGAGTCTTGCGCAGCGATCCGAAGAGGCTATTTGCGCAAATGTATGGCGACAAACCCGACCGCTGGGACGAGGCGCTCGAGGGCGTGGAGCGATTGCGCTTCACCGTCAATTGCCTCACGCGGTTGCGTTACGTGGACCGAGAGGGCCGCATGGTCCTCAACGTCAAGGGTGCGCCGACCAAAGCCCAACGCAAGTCTCTCATTCCCTGGTTCGAGGCCTCGCACGCTCGCTGGCGCGGTCCTCGCATCCTCTTCGGCCACTGGTCGACCCTCGGCTTCTTCGAGAATGCGGACGTTGTCGGGCTCGACACGGGATGCGTGTGGGGTGGAAGCCTCACGGCGCTGCGGCTCGATCCGCCCGCCGCGGCGCCCGTGCAAATCGCATGCAAGGGGTCTGCGATGCCGGGCGGCGATTAGCTCTCGCCTTACATCAGCTCACGCTTGACTGCCGCCTTGTTCGTGCGCTCGAAGATGACCTCGCCGCCCTCGCTCGCCCGCAAGGTCTCTTCGATGAAGAAGCTCTCCGCGGTCGAGGTGAGCCGGAACGCGCTCGCGACCGTGCAGTCCCAGTCGCCGCGCTTGAAGCCGCCGCTGCGCTCTCCCTGCCATTCACAGCTGTTGTTGTCTGCGCGCCGGATGCGCAGCCGCTCCTTGATTCCCAGGGCGCCGCTCACCGTCGTGCCCGTATCCGCGATCGGGTAGGACACCGGCTCGGGGTCCTGCCGGATCTCGTACCAGCCCTGCGCATCGGGACCCGCTTCCCGAAGCGGTGTGCGTCCCGAGGGAGATGGGTGGTCGGGAGCGTTCTGCGGGATCGGGAATGGCGGATCGCGCACGATCGGCCGCACGGGCAGCTCCAGGCTCGAAGCACCGAGCGTCAGGGTGAGCGTTGCGATCTGCGGGGATGGCCAGACGAGCGGCCACAAGCTTTCCGAGACGGCCAGGCGGATGCGGTTTCCGGCTTTGAACCGATGCGCGATCAATGAGAGCTCGATCGTCACCTCGTAGGGCTCGCCCGGAGCGAGCGGCGCAGGGGTCTCGTGGCCGTCCCGGTGCGTCAAGTTGAGGAGCCCGTAGGTCACGAGCCAAGAGCGGCCCTCGCGGGTGACCTCGCACAGGCGCAAGGCGAGCTTGGCGATCGGCTGATCCGCAGAGACGCGCACGCGCGCGATCGGATGCCCGAGGATCTCGAGATCCGCCTCGAGGGGGGCCGTATCGAACACCAGCGATTTGCGATCGTCGGCGCTTTGCTCGAGGGGCAGTCCCTCCGGCGGGAAGGGGAGCCACTCCGGCTTTTGCAGGCCCACGATCTCATCGCCGATATAGCGCACCTCGCCCCGCGAGCGCACCGTCGGCGAGAGGCGCCCCTCATCGAGATACCAGCGGCGAGGTGCGATTCGTGCCGACGGCCAGCTCGTCTCCGCGATCCAGCGCCCCGGCGTCTGGGAAGGATAGGTCTCCGAGGCGGTCCGGTTGGGCAGGTAGGCGCGCAGCATCGGCTCCTCCATGATCGCGGTCGCCGCGCCGGCGAGCCAGTGCTTCCACCAGCGAACTTCCTCGTAGATCCACTGCAGGCTCGGTCCGGGGCTGGCCGATTCGGGGTAGTTGTGCGCCCAGGGACCGATGAGCGCCTTGCGCGGCGCCGTCACCCGCGTGAGGATGCGCGTGACCGAGTTCACGTAGGTGTCGACCCACCCATCGACGAGGTACACGGGACATCGGATCCGCCCGTAGTCGGTCGACACCGAGCCCCGGCGCCAGAAGGCATCGTTTCTCTGATGCGATAGCCACTGCTCGATGATCGGCGGCGTCGCATCGAGACGTCGATGCCACTCCTCGCGCCATCCTTCGCCGGCGACGGCGGGGTCCGGCGGCATCGCCATTACCGCCTTGAATTGCACGCCCCACTGCAGACCGGTGAGCCCGAGCGCGCCGCCGATGTAATGCGCATCGTCGGTGTAGCGCGTATCCGTGCAGCACATGGGCATGATGGCTTTCAACTCGGGGGGACCGAGCGCGGCGATCTGCAGCGTATTGATGCCGCCCCACGAGATCCCCCGCATCCCCACCGATCCGTTCGACCAGGGTTGGCGCGCGAGCCAGGCAATCACCTCGACGCCGTCTCTCCACTCCTGGTCGAGGTACTCATCGAGCAGCACTCCCTGAGAATCACCGGACCCACGCACATCGACCCGCGCATAGGCGATGCCGTATTGCGCCAGGCTTTGACCCCACGCATCGTCATGGGCCCGATACAGATCGCGCTTGCGATAGGGAATGTATTCCCACACGACCGGTACCCGCGCTTCAGCCGCGTGCACCGGCAACCAGAGCCGCGCGGAGAGCTGTACGCCGTCCTGCATGGGGATCCATTGATTGT
This sequence comes from Steroidobacteraceae bacterium, assembly GCA_035319505.1. Lineage (GTDB taxonomy): Bacteria > Pseudomonadota > Gammaproteobacteria > Steroidobacterales > Steroidobacteraceae > Bog-1198. The sequence continues at coordinate 16,289 of DATHCO010000335.1, forward strand.
CGACGACTTCCACTTCGTTCTTGTCGGGTAAGCGCCAGCCACGTGCGTCGGTGTCCGGGGTGGGCGCTGCGGCCTCGAGGAGGGTGGCCGGGCTCATCGACAGGAGCGCCGTCGAGCCCACGAGTACGTCGCGCCGTGATAGGGTCATTGCAGAGAACCTTTGCGCATGGGAGTTGAGCGCCCTTCGCGACGTCGCGCGGGCGAGCCCTTCGCAGGACAGTATAAAATACGAGCTGAAGGATTTGCGGGACCGCTATGTCTGCCTCGACCCGGCCTGACCTCGAAGCGTATCGCTTGATGTGCGCAGGACAGTTCTCCGCGGCGCTCGGATTCGCCGAGCGCGCCGTGGCGGGGGCCCGCGCGTGTCGTCCCGCTCATGCGATGCTCGCGACGATTCTCTTGAATCTCGGGCGCGCGAGCGAGGCCGAGGAGGTCGTTCGGCACGCGCTCGCGCTCGAGCCGGGCAGCGCCGATGCCCACGATGGACTCGCGCACGCATCGATGCTCCTCGGCGCGCACGAGCGCTCGAACCGGCTCTACCGCCGTGTGGTCGAGCTCGCTCCCGAGAGCGCACGGGCCTGGTACAACCTCGCCTCGAGCGAGCGCAG
>DATHCO010000336.1:0-12912 GCA_035319505.1 Steroidobacteraceae bacterium
CGCGCGCTTCTCGAACGTCTTGGAGGCTGACGGATTGGGTTTGATGCGGACGGTCGCCGTGATCGTGGTAGCGCCATCCTGAGATCGATGTTTGCGATAGGTCGCCATGCTTCGGCCCTCCTTCAGGCCCGTGCTAGACGCTCACAAACGCAAATATACGGCGGATCCCAATGTCACTGCAACACGAGGTGCAACATAGTCAATTTTTGCATCGATTGCATTGTCGCGTAAGTTATTGTTTTATTTGGCGGAGAGGGCGAGATTCGAACTCGCGATCGGGTTGCCCCGATGCCGGTTTTCAAGACCGGTGCATTCAACCGCTCTGCCACCTCTCCGTTTTCTTCGGCGAACTATCCTGCACAGGAGCAGCTGATCGATTCTCCTCCGGAACGTGTAACCGGGCCGCAGTAGTCCCTCAGGCTCCGTCGGACTTGAACAGGAAGGCTGCGCTCTCGACCCGCACATCCGCGACGTAGTAGCCCTTCCTGGGAAACTTGGCAGTCTTCTCGTCACTTTCGTGAACCTGAATCACGATGTATGTGAAGGTATCGGCAATCGGAGCGATCACCGGGGAGGCGAGCCCCCGGTAGGCGCATCGATACGCGCCGAGTCGCGCCTCGAGCGTCGTGAGCGACATCGACGTGCCGCCGTCGCTGCAGCCTCTGCCGAAACCGCCCGTCGTCTTGTAGATGGTAGCCACGTCCGAATCTCCGCTTGACCAGGCGCTCCAATCCTCCGCGGGTCGCGCGGCGACTCCTGATCGGGGCGCACGCGGTCCCCTCTCAACTAGTCTACTCCAGGAGCCTGTCTGAGTAATCCGGCGCGAACGGCGCCTCGTACCGCTAAAATAGCCCGAACCCTAGGCATTGCTCGCCCGTTGCATGAATGACAAATCCGCGCTCCTCGATCAACTGCGCATCGATCGCGATGCCGAGCCCGCGCGCGCTCGAGATCGGCGCTGGTGGCTAGCGGCCGGCGCGGCCGTTCTGGTCGCGGTCGGGGCGGCCACGTTCTTCGGGACGCGCCCGCGGGGCGTTCCGGTACGCATCGTCGAGGCACAGCCCCTCACCGATGCCGGCCCCGCCGCTGCGGGCTCCATCCTGGATGCGTCGGGGTATGTCGTTGCGCGCCGCCAGGCCACCGTCGCATCGAAGATCACCGACAAGATGGTGGAGCTCGATATCGAGGAGGGCGATCACGTCAAAGAGGGGCAAGTGATCGCGAAGCTCGACGACACCAACATTCGCGCCTCCCTGGAGGCAGCCCGTGCTCAGCTCGAGTACGCCAAGGCCGGCCTGGCAGAAACGCAAGTCAACCTCGCCAATGCACGCCGCGACTACGAGCGCCAGAAGAGCCTGCTGAAAGGACATTACGTGAGCCAGGCCGCCGTCGACAACTCCCAGACGGCCATGGACGCGCTGGCGGCGCAGTTGGTGACCCAGCGCAGCAACATCGAGGTGGCCGAGCGTAACGTGGAAGTGGCCGAGCGCAATCTCGCCGACACCATCGTGCGCGCGCCGTTTTCCGGCGTCATCACCGTCAAGGCCGCGCAGCCCGGTGAGATCGTATCGCCCATCTCTGCGGGGGGTGGATTCACACGCACCGGGATCGGCACCATCGTCGATATGGATTCTCTCGAGATCCAGGTCGACGTCAACGAGAATTTCATCAACCGTGTGGTACCCGATCAGCACGTGAGCGCCAGGCTCAACGCCTACCCGGACTGGCAGATCCCGGCCCATGTCATCGCGGTGATTCCGACGGCCGATCGCAGCAAGGGAACGGTCACGGTGCGCATCGCGCTCGATCAGAAGGACCCGCGCATTCTGCCCGAGATGGGAGTTCGGGTATCATTCCTCGCCGACTCATCGGCCGAGGGGAACGCCAGGCCCGCGGTTGGGCTCAGCTTGCCGCCGAGCGCCGTTCAAGGATCGGACTCCGTCGGAGTGATCTACGTCGTGCACGACTCGACCGTCGAGCGGCGCGCGGTGAAGTTGGGTGCGGTGAGCGCGGAGCGCATCATCGTGCTGTCGGGCCTCACCGCCGGAGAGCGGGTTGCGGCAGGCGATTTAACCCGATTGAAGGATGGCGCCAAGATCCACGTCGAGCGATGAGCGACCTCGCGAGCGCCGATTTGAGAGGAGTGGAAATGAGGGAGACCATCGTGAGCCTTCGCAAGGTCGTCAAGCACTACACGCGCGGCAAGCAAGACGTTCCCGTGCTCGACGGTCTCGATCTGGATATCGCGCGCGGCGAATTCGTGTCGCTCATGGGTCCCAGCGGCTCGGGCAAGACGACGCTTCTCAACCTAATCGGCGGTCTCGACTCGCCCACCTCCGGGGAGGTGACGGTCGGGGGTGAGCGGCTCGACCGCCTCGGGAGCGGCGAGCTCGCGCGCTGGCGCGCGAACCACGTCGGCTTCGTGTTTCAATTCTATAACTTGATGCCCATGCTCAGCGCGCTGCGCAACGTGGAGTTGCCCTTGCTGCTCACCCATTTGTCGAGAGCGAAACGCACGGCCAACGCGATGGCCGCGCTTACCCTGGTCGGCATTGCCGATCGAGCCAAGCACAAGCCGGGCGAGCTTTCCGGCGGTCAGGCCCAGCGCGTGGCGATCGCACGGGCGATCGTGGCGGACCCCCCGCTGCTCGTCTGCGACGAGCCCACGGGCGATCTCGACCGTAAATCCGCCGACGAGGTGCTCCACTTGCTGCAACTTCTCAATCGCGAGCACGGCAAGACCATCGTGATCGTCACTCACGACCCGAAGGCCGCCGAATTCGCAACCCGCCATCTGCACATGGACAAGGGCTCCCTGCTGGAGGCTGCCACCCTGGCGGCCTGAGCTCCACTGCGCATGAAGTATTTGCCCCTTCTCTGGGCCACGCTGTGGCGCAAGAAAACCCGCACCGTATTCACCCTGCTGTCGGTCGTAGTCGCGTTCCTGCTCTTCGGCGTGCTCGAGACCGTGGACTACGCGTTCGAGAATCCGACTGCGGGCGTCACGGGCGCCGACAAGCTGATCACCACCAATCGCTTCTCGATCACGATCTCGCTGCCCTTCTCCTACATGCAGCAAATTCGCTCGGTGGCGGGCGTCGCGGAGGTGACCTGGCTCACCTGGTTCGGCTCTTATTACAAGGAGTCGAAGAATTTCGTGTTCGCAATCCCCATCGACACCGACACCTATTTCAACTTGCACAAGGACGAGTTCGTGGTGGATCCGGCACAGATGAGCGCATTTCGCGCCACCCGCTCGGGAGCGCTCGTCAATTCCGCGCTCATGAAGAAGTACGGCTGGAAGGTGGGCGAGAAGCTCCCCTTGCACTCGACCATCTGGACGCAAAAGGCTGACGGCTCGCTCAACTGGACATTTGACATCGTGGGCACCTTCGATGCGAAGGATCCGACTCAGGCGAGCCAGCAGTCCTCGACGGTGCTGTTTCACTACGACCTGTTCGACGAGGGTCGTGCCTTCGGCAAGGGCCAGATCGGATGGTTCGAGGAGCGCGTGAGCGATCCGAGGGAATCGGCGAGCATTGCTGGCAAGATCGATGCGCTGTTCGCCAACTCGCCGAACGAGACCAAGACTCAGCCGGCCGAGGATTTCGCCATCGCCTTCATGAAGCAATGGGGGGATGTCGGCTTCATTCTGCGCGCCATCCTGGGCGCGGTATTTTTCACGCTTCTGTTCCTGACCGGCAACACCATGATGCAATCGGTTCGTGAGCGCATCCCCGAGCTCGCCATCCTGAAGACGATCGGCTTCACGGATCAGAAGGTGCTCGGTCTCGTGATCGGCGAAGCGCTCCTCCTGTGCGTACTCGCGGCGGTGGTGGGCCTGGCGCTCTCCTACGCGGTGCTGCCGATCGTGCGTGAAGGTCTGCAAGGCGGCATCGATCTGTCTCACGGCGAACTCTTACCCGGCATCGGTGTGGCGGTGCTCCTTGCACTGATGGTGGGTCTGCCGCCGGCTTGGCGGGCGCTGCGGCTCAACGTCGTGGATGCCCTCATGGAAAAGCATTGAGCGAAGCGCTCGAGCACGCGCGACCGGGAGTAGAGGATGTTCAAGCAATGGCTGGCCGTCAGCCTCATGAGCCTGCAAACGCTATCGCAGCGGGTCGGCGCCTCGAGCGTCATCGTGATCGGCATCGCGGGCGTCGTTTCCGTCCTGGTGTCCGTCCTGGCGATGGCCACTGGATTTCGCCATACCGTGGCCGATACCGGTCGACCCGATCGCATCATCGTTCTTCGCGGCGGATCGGACGCCGAGCTCAACAGCAACTTGACGCGCGGCGACGTGGACGTGATCAGCGACGCTCCGGGGCTTGCGAAGGACGCACAAGGCAAGGCCGTGCTGTCGAGTGAGCTCGTCACCGTCGTCAATGTGCCGAAGATCGACACCGGGCTCGATTCCAACGTCACGTTGCGCGGTGTGGGATTACAGCTTCAGAACGTGCGTCCGGAGCTCAAGATCGTCGAGGGGCGCATGTTTCACCCCGCGGTGCGCGAGCTCATCGCCGGGGCGGGCGCATCGAAGCAATTCCGCGGTTTGACCTTGGGGAGCGTTTTGCATCTGCGAAATGCCGACTGGACGGTAGCTGGGATATTCACCGAGAACGGCGACGTGCACGAATCGGAGCTCCTCGCCGACGTCGAGACCGTGGGCTCTTCGCTCCAGCGCACGGGCTACAGCTCGGCCGTGGGCCTGCTCACGAGTCCCGGCGATTTCGATCGCTTCAAGGACTCGCTCACCACCGATCCTCGGCTCAAAGTGGATGTCGAGCGGGAACCCGAGTACTACGCCGCACAGTCCAGGGCGCTCACGCAGTTGATCAATATCGTCGGCAACACGGTGGCGATCATCATGGCGATCGGGGCGATGTTCGGCGCCCTCAACAGCATGTACGCAGCGGTCGATGCGCGCTCGCTGGAGATCGCCACCCTGCGGGCGATCGGGTTCGGCGCCTTTCCGGTGCTGCTCTCGGTGATGACCGAGGCGCTCGTCCTGTCGCTCCTCGGCGGGATCATCGGCGCCGCCCTCGCCTGGTGGTTCTTCAACGGTCATACCGTGAACACGTTGGGGGGTGCCTTTGCACAGATCGTCTTTCAGGTGACCGTCACACGCACCTTGATCGTGACCGGCCTCGTGTGGGCCTGCACCATCGGCCTCCTGGGTGGGCTATTCCCCGCTCTGCGCTCGGCGCGCTTGTCGGTCGCGGCGGCGCTGCGCGCGGCCTGAGGCGCCGCTCCCAGCCATTGAAATCGCGCTGCCCCGCCTCCATACAGCGGCAAGATATCCGGGTACCGCGGCGCCGTGCCATCGCGGCCGCCTTGCCTGCCGCGCTCGGGCATGCCGTCAGGCAGTTTTGGTAGAATAGGCTTAGTTCGCCACGAGAGGACGAGAGATCATGGCAAATTTCCCCGGCAACAACGCGGCCTTCCGCGCCGTGCCCGTTGACAGCCGCAGCGTATTCATCACCCGGACCTACACCCACCTGGTGGCCGGAATCCTCGGCTTCATCCTGGTGGAGCTGGGGCTGTTCGAGTCGGGACTGGCGCCGCAGATTGCGCGGTCCATGCTCGGCTTCAATTGGCTCCTCATTCTCGGCGCCTTCATGCTCATCGGATGGCTGGCGTCGCACACGGCACAAACTAGCACCTCGATCGGCATGCAGTACTTCGCCTACGGAGCCTATGTGGTCGCGGAGGCGCTCATTTTCGTGCCGCTCTTGTATATCGCGGACGCCAAGGCCCCCGGCACGATCGACAGCGCTACGTTGATCACCGCGCTCGGTGCCGGCGGACTCATGCTCGTCGCGCATCGCACGCGCAGGAATTTTTCCTTCCTGCGCGCGATGCTCATGTGGGGCGGCGTGCTCGCGCTGCTCGCGATCGTCGGGGGTGTGGTGTTCGGCTTGAAGCTCGGCACGTGGTTCTCCGTGCTGATGATCGGCTTCGCTGGCGCAGCGGTTCTCTACGATACCTCGAATATCATCCACACGTATCCGGAGGATCGATACGTATCGGCCGCGATGCAGCTCTTCGCATCGATTGCGTTGATGTTCTGGTACGTGCTGCGCTTGCTGATGGGAAATCGCAACTAAGCGCCAAGTCGGCGCTAAGCCCGCGCACTGAGCCGCAAGTCACCCCCCATGTAGGAGGCGAGCACGGACGGGAGCACGACGCTTCCGTCCTCCTGCTGGCCGTTCTCGAGGATCGCCACGAGCGCCCGACCGACGGCGACTCCCGAGCCGTTGAGCGTGTGCACGAGCTCGGGCTTCCCGGTCGCCGGATTTCGCCAGCGCGCCTGCATCCGCCGCGCCTGGAACGCCTCGCAGTTGCTGCACGATGAGATCTCGCGATAGCGTCGCTGCGAGGGCAACCACACCTCCAGATCGTAGGTCTTGGCGCTCGCGAAGCCGACATCGCCCGCGCAAAGTGCAATGACCCGGTAGGGCAGCTCCAGCGCCCGAAGTACGGCCTCGGCGTGGCTCGTGAGCTCTTCGAGGGCCGCATAGGAGTCATCCGGTCGCACGATATGCACGAGCTCCACCTTCTCGAATTGATGCTGGCGAATCATGCCGCGGGTGTCCTTGCCCGCCGCGCCCGCCTCCGACCTAAAACACGGTGTATGCGCCACAAATTTCATAGGGAGATCCGCGGCATCGACGATTTGGTCACGCACCAGATTGGTGACGGGAACCTCCGCGGTCGGAATGAGAAAAAAGCCCGGATCGCCGTGCACGGCGAATAGATCCTGCTCGAACTTCGGTAATTGGCCCGTCCCCTCGAGCGCCGCAGCATGCACGAGATAGGGCACATAGGTCTCGCGATAGCCGTGCTCGCGCACGTGCAAGTCCAGCATGAGCTGAATCAGCGCGCGGTGGAGCCTCGCGAGCTCCCCGCTCATCACCACGAACCGGGCTCCGGAGATACGAGCCGCCGCCTCGAAGTCCATCCCCAGCCGCTCACCCACCGATACGTGATCGCGCGGTTCGAAGGAAAACTCACGCGGCGCGCCCCAGCGGCGCAGCTCCACGTTCGCGCACTCATCGCGTCCCTCGGGAACGCTCGCATGCAGGATATTCGGCAATCCCAGCTGCACGCTCGACAGCTCGGCCTGAATGCTCTCGAGCTCGCGATCGACGCCTTCCAGCTTCGCGCTCAAGAGCTCCCCGAGCGCCAGCAACGGCGCCGCGTCCCGGCCCTGCGCCTTCGCCTGACCCGCAGCCTTGGCATTGGCGTTGCGTTCGGCGCGCAGCCTGTCGGCCTCGATCTGGACGGCCTTGCGCCGCTCCTCGAGCCCGGCGAGCCTCCTCTGGTCCAGCACGAATCCGCGTCGGGCCAGCGCGGCGGCCACCCCTGTCAAATCGCTTCTGAGCAGCTTCGGATCGAGCACGGCGACTCCCTTGCAATTGAGGCGCGCATCATTGTAGGCGAACGCCCGGGGTCGATGTAGGCGAGCGCGTGGGCCCGATGATCACGCCTTGTGGCCGGTGCGCGCCGCCCCGTCGCGCGCCCGGCGTGCAGCGAGCGCTTCGCCGATCTTGATTTCGAGTCCGCGGGGCGCCGGTTCGTAGTAGCGCCGCTCCGGCATGCCGTCGGGAAAATAGCGCTCTCCGGCCGCATAGGCGTCGGGCTCGTCGTGCGCGTAGCGATATCCCTTCCCGTATCCGAGCTCCTTCATCAGCCGGGTGGGTGCGTTACGCAGGTGGAGCGGCACCTCGAGAGAGCCCAGTCGCACCGCGTCCTCTTGCGCCGCCGTGTAGGCGGCGTAGACCGCATTGCTCTTCGCAGCGCACGCCATGAATACGATCGCCTGCGCAATCGCGAGCTCGCCTTCGGGGCTCCCCAGGCGCTCGTACACTGCACAGGCCTCCAGGCTCAAGGTGAGCGCGCGCGGATCGGCATTGCCGATGTCCTCGCTCGCCATGCGCACGGCCCGGCGTGCGATGTACAGCGGATCGCAGCCGCCCGCCAGCATACGGCAGAGCCAGTAGAGCGCGGCATCCGGATCGCTCCCTCGCACCGATTTGTGCAAGGCCGATATCTGATCGTAGAAATTCTCTCCGCCCTTGTCGAAGCGCACGTAGGTGCTCCCGATCACCGCGCGCATGGTCTCGACGCCGAGTCGACGCCCGCCCGCCCGGGGGGCGGCGAGATCGGCGGCCGTCTCGAGCAGATTCAGCAGGCGGCGGGCATCGCCGTCGGCGGCGGCGAGGAGCAACTCGCGAGCGGCGGGCTCGAGCTCGAGTCCGAGCGCCCCCAGGCCGCGCTCGCCATCGCTGAGCGCACGATCGAGGAGCTTGGCCAAATCGTCTGCGGTCAGGGGCTTGAGCACATACACTCGTGCCCGTGACAGCAAGGCGTTGTTTACCTCGAAGGACGGATTCTCCGTCGTCGCGCCGATGAAGATCAGCGTGCCGTCCTCGACGTAGGGCAGAAAGGTATCCTGCTGCGACTTGTTGAAACGATGCACCTCATCGAGGAAGAGTACGGTGTCACGCGTGCCGCGCAGGCTTCGCGCACGCTCGACCACGGCGCGGATGTCCTTGATGCCGGCGAGCACGGCCGACAGCGAGATGAACTCGGCATGGGCGCCGTTCGCCGCCAGACGGGCAAGTGTGGTCTTTCCGGTTCCCGGGGGCCCCCACAGGATCATCGAGTGCGGCCGCCCCGCCGCGAGGGCCCGACGCAGGGGTGCATCGGGCCCCACGAGATGCGCTTGACCCACGAACTCATCGAGGGTGCGCGGGCGCAGCCGGTCGGCCAGCGGGCGGTAAGTGCCGTCGCCGATCCCGGTCACTGGCTCGGGCGCCCGATCACATCGACTCCCGCGGGCGGCGAGAACGTAAAGAGATCCGGGGACAGCTTGGGATTCTTGGTCGCATGCGTGAAGGCGAGCTGCGTCACTTGATTCAGCTTGTCCGCGAGGAACATCGAGGCGAGCTCGCCGTCCTTGTCGAATCCGATGCGCACCAGTTGGAAATCGGTGTTCGCGCGCTTAGGTATCAGCTGAAACCAGCGTAATCCGCCGCTCAGCGGGAGCGTCGTGATGTCGAATTGCTCGCTCACGGAACCCGTGCCCGACAATAGCATCGCCGGAGTGCCGGCGAGCGTTCCGTCCATGTCGCGCACGTTGGCCTGGGCGAGATCCTTGTCGTAGAACCAGATCTGCTTCCCGTCGGCCAGCACCAGCTGTTCAGATGGCTCGGTGTAGTCCCAGCGAAATTTGCCCGGCCGCTCGAGATAGAACTTGCCGGCTGCGCTACGCACCACCTTGCCGTGCCCGTCATCGATGGTTTGCTCGAAATCGGCCGACCAGCTCGAAAGGCCGGCCAGGTACTTCTCGACTTCGCTCGCGGGCGATGCGTGGCCGCGCCCGCCCCAGAGCAGCGCGCCGAGGAGCGCCGAGGCGATCGCGACTCGGGTGCGCAGCCGGGACTGAGTCATTCGCATGACCACGGGCTCCTTACTCCTCCGGCGGCGGGGCGCCGAGGATCTCGCGCGACCCATTCGGCTGGAGGGGGCCGACGAGACCGGCCGCCTCCATCGCCTCGACGAGGCGAGCTGCCCGGTTGTATCCGATCTTGAGCCGGCGTTGCACGCCGGAGATGGAAGCCTTGCGCGTCTCGGTGACGATACGCACGGCCTCGTCGTAGAGCGGGTCGGCTTCGGCATCGGCAAAACCCGCCTCGGTGCCCTCCTCGTCCTCGTCCGCGAATCCACCGACCTGCATGCTCGGCCCTTCCACTACCTCAGCGATGTAGCTCGGGGCGGCGGCGGACTTGAGTCCGGCGACGACCCGGTGCACCTCCTGGTCCGATACGAAAGCGCCATGGACGCGCGTCGGGATCGAGGTCCCCGGCGGCAGATAGAGCATGTCGCCGTGACCCAACAGCGACTCGGCCCCGATCTGGTCGAGAATGGTGCGCGAGTCGACCCTGGCCGAGACTTGGAATGCGATCCGCGTCGGAATGTTGGCCTTGATGAGCCCGGTGATCACGTCCACCGACGGTCGCTGGGTCGCCAAGATCAAGTGGATGCCCGCCGCGCGTGCCTTTTGCGCGAGCCGCGCGATGAGCTCCTCGACTTTCTTTCCGACGATCATCATGAGATCCGCGAGCTCATCGATGATCACCACGATGAAGGGGAGAATCGTGAGCTCCTCCACATCCTCCGCCGCGACTCCCGGCACACCTTGAGCGATCTTCAGCATGCGGACCGGGTCCTTGATCGGCTTGCCTTCCTCGGCGGCCTCGCTCACCTTGCGACTGAAGCCGCCGATGTTGCGCACACCGAGCAAGGACATGAGCTGATAGCGCCGCTCCATTTCCGCGACGCACCAGCGCAGGGCGTTGGCCGCCTGCTTCATGTCGGTGACCACCGGTGCGAGAAGGTGCGGAATCCCCTCGTACACGGAAAGCTCGAGCATCTTCGGATCGATCATGATCATGCGCACGTGCTCGGGCGTCGCCTTGTACACCAAGCTCAGCACCATTGCGTTAATGGCGACCGACTTGCCCGAGCCCGTGGTGCCGGCGATCAGCAGGTGCGGCATGCGCGCGAGATCGGCGACCACCGGCAGCCCACCGATGTCCTTGCCGAGCGCGAGCGCGAGCGGCGCCGTCATCTCGTCGTAGGGCTTGGATTTGATGATCTCTCCGAGGGTGACGATCTCGCGTTTCTCGTTGGGAATCTCGAGCCCGACGACGGACTTGCCCGGGATGACCTCGACGACGCGCACGCTGATCGCCGAGAGCGCGCGGGCGAGATCCTTGGCGAGATTGCTGATCTGACTCACCTTGACGCCCGGCGCCGGGCGCAATTCGAAGCGTGTGATCACGGGGCCCGGTTGAACCGCCACGACCTCCGCCTCCACGCCAAAGTCACGGAGCTTGAGCTCCACCAGGCGCGACATCGCCTCCAGCGCCTCGTCCGAGTAGGACGCCTCGCGCGGACGCGGCTCATCGAGGAGTGACAGGGCAGGCAATTCGCTCGCTTTGGGAGCCTCGAACAAGGGCACCTGGCGCTCGCGTTCCACCCGCTCGCTCTTCTCCACGACAGGGGCCGCTGCATCGATCCGAGGGGGCGGGCGGCTCGAGACTTTCTTCTGCTCCTCGCGCACGATCTCCTGGCGGGCCTGCTTGCGCTTAAGGCCGAAGGCGAGCTCGCGCCGCTGCTCCATTTTCTCGCGCGCCCAATCGATGCCCGTGAGCACCCACGCTCCGAGCGCGTCCATCACCTGGAACCACGAGACGCCGAGAAATAGCGCAACGCCCGCGAGCCACACGCCGAGCAGGAGCAAGGTCGCCCCGAGAAAGCTCAAGCCGCGCTCGCTCGCCGTGCCCACGAGCTCGCCGAGCACGCCCCCTGCCGTGTCGGGAAGCCCCGTGCCGTCCCAGTGCAGGCTGGCAAGACCACAACTCGTGAGCAGGGTCAGCATGAACCCGGCGCTGCGCAGGAGCGTATTGATCCGCGAGCGGGTCTCCGGCAGTGACTGGTCTTTGTGAATGAGCCACCCCGCGTACGCGAGCATCGCCGGAAAAAGATAAGCGGCTCGACCGAACAAGAACAAGAAGAATCCCGAAAGCCACGCCCCGACCGGCCCGATCCAGTTGCGCACGGCACCGGCGCCGCCGGCGGGCGCGGGTGCACCCGTATCAGCAAATCCGGGATCCTGAGGATGGTAGGTCAGCAGCGCCAACAGCAGGAGCAACGCGAGTGCACACAGCACCCACAGTGTCCCCTCGCGCAGCGATCGGGCCACGGCGGCGGAGATGCCCGATTTCGGCTTTCGGATGGCGGCGGCCTCGGTCAATCTAGATCCTTAGTGACATTTAATGCTTAACTACTTGAATAATATGTAATAGTAACCCAGTAAGCCGGCATGTACCAAGCTGAGAATGCGCCGATGTGAGCAGGCTCGTTGCAACTGGCTGGCGCTCACGGATTTACTTACCATGAGATCGGCCTGTCGTGGGCGGCCGCCGTTTGGAAGAGGGGCACATCATACATGAGCGTCGTGAGGCAATGAGCAACGTGAGGCATAGCCCTCTGATCATCTTGGGATCCGGCCCTGCCGGGTATTCGGCCGCGGTGTATGCGGCCCGCGCCAATCGTGCGCCGCTCCTCATCACGGGACTGGAGCAGGGTGGGCAGCTCATGACCACCACGGACGTCGATAATTGGCCCGGCGATGTCGAGCACCTGCAGGGGCCGCAGCTGATGGAGCGCATGCGCCGCCACGCCGAGCGCTTCAACACCGACATCGTATTCGACCACATCAATCGGGTGGAGTTGCGGCACCGTCCCCTTCGGCTGTTCGGCGACAGCGCCGAGTATACGTGTGACGCTTTGATCGTCGCGACGGGCGCTTCGGCCAAATACCTGGGGCTGCCCTCGGAAGAGGCTTATCGCGGCAAGGGCGTGTCGGCTTGTGCGACCTGCGATGGCTTTTTCTATCGCGGTAAGCCGGTCGTCGTGGTGGGTGGGGGCAACACGGCGGTGGAGGAGGCGCTGTATCTGTCCAACATCGCCTCGCACGTCACTCTCGTGCACCGGCGCGATAAACTGCGCGCAGAGAAAATTCTGCAGGATCGGCTACTTGCGCTTCAAACCTCCGGAAAGGTCAGCATCGTTTGGAATCACACCATCGAGGAGATCCTCGGTGACGAGACCGGGGTGACCGGGGCACGTTTGCGCGCCACGGCGGGCGGCGGTGCTGCGCGGACGCTGACAGTGGACGGGGTGTTCATCGCCGTCGGTCACCAGCCCAATACACAGCTCTTCGAGTCGCAGCTCGACATGCGCAGCGGCTACATCGTGGTCAAGGGGGGAAGCGAAGGCGATGCCACGGCCACGAGTGTTCCCGGCGTATTCGCCGCCGGCGACGTGGCGGACCACGTC
>DATHCO010000337.1:0-5303 GCA_035319505.1 Steroidobacteraceae bacterium
TGTCCGCCTCCAGCGGCTTGAGGTCCTGATGCCGCACTGCGCCGATACAGCGCGGCCTGCGGTACTTCGCCGTCGCTCCTCGCTCCGCGAGCTTCTTGAGCAGGTTCGGGAACTCGACGAGGTCCTGTCCCGGCTCGCGTGGTGTGTCGCCGGCGAAGCCGGACAGACGCCGCGCGATGTACGTTGCGTAGCTGATTTTGCTCATTTCTCCATCGCTCACGACGTCGACGCCGCTAGCAACCTGGCGTCGCACGACGTCGTCAACCGCATCGCGTATCACGGCCGCGTCGTTTGCCGTGTCGCGCAGCTCGCCACGCTCCTGGGCGAACAGTACGTCGGTTACGGCTTGGCTGCGGGGCATGCTGCCGACGTGGGTGGTGAGGATGCGCTCGCTACTCGCTTGCATGGGAGTCATCACACATCATTGCCGCGCGGACCTGAGTCATGTGCCTGTGGTCCGTGGCGTGGCTGGCCGTAACCGAAAGTCGTAGCTGACCGTGTAGAAGGGTGTATCCATGCGCTCCCCGTCGGGTCCGAGTCCCGGAGGATGCCGTTGGAATTGCGCGATGAGCGACTCCTTCATTCCGAACACGGCATCGGAATCGAGGTAATCACTACCGGCGACGAACAGATGGGTGGTCACCGGCAGGTGTCCGGGCGCCGAGACGATCATATGAATGTGTCCGGGGCGATACGGATGGCGGCCCATCTTGCGCAGCATGCGCCCGACCGGCCCGTCGGTCGGCACGGGATAGAACGTCGGTTTGATCGAGCGAAACCAGTAGCGCCCCTCGGCGTCGGTTCGTATCCTTCCGCGCGCCCTCATTCCCTTCTCGCCGGCGATCTGCATATCGTACTCGCCCTCGCCGTTGCCGGACCAGATGTCGAGCAGAGCATTCTCCAGTGGCCGCCCGTCGACGCTGAGCACGCGTCCCGAATAAAAAGCCGGCTCGCCTTTGACTCCTTCGGCCAAATTGCTACCGCGCGGCAAATCCGGAGCACCCTCCCAGTAGAAGGGACCGAGCACGGTCGATTCGACGCTGCCCTGGTCGGCGGGATGGTTGAGCGTGATGACGAGGATCGACAGCCCCAGCGTGTCGGACAGCAGGATGAGCTCTTGCCGCTTGTCGGTGCAAATCTTGCCGGCATCGGTGAGAAATTGAATGGCCGTGAGCCATTCAGCTTCCGTCAGCCTCACTTCCCTGACGAAGTCGTGCAGATGAGTGACCAACGCAGTCATGATGCGCTTGAACCGCGGATCTTCGCACTCGCCGAGGCGATCGATGACGGCCCGCGTGATTGTCTTCTCGTCGAACTCGCGCACGGCCTGAACTCAACCTGCCTCGAGGCGGGCGCCCGCTGCCATGCGGCGCGCGATCAGCGCGACGTGCTCGCCCTGGAAACGACACATCTCGAGCTCGAGCTCGGTGGGCATTCGCAATTCCGGACCCTGTCCGGTGATCGAGCTGGCTCCGTAGGGAGTTCCGCCCGTTACCTCGCGCAGCGTGCTGAGACTCGGAAAGGTATAGGGCATGCCGACGATGATCATGCCGTAATGCAGTAGTGTCGAGTGGAACGATGTGATGGTGGTCTCTTGACCTCCGTGCTGACTTGCGGTGCAGCAAAAGGCGCTCCCGATTTTTCCGACCAATGCATGTCGGGCCCACAACGGGCCGGTCTGATCCAGGAAATTTCTCATTTGCGCTGCCATGTTTCCGAAGCGAGTCGGAGTTCCGAACAATATGGCGTCATAGCGCTCGAGCTCGAGCGGATCGGCTATCGGTGCCGGCTGATCGAGACGGTATCCGGATGCTCGCGCAACCTCAATCGGCACGAGCTCCGGAACGCGCTTGACGACCACCTGCGTGCCTGGAACCCGCGCGGCACCCTCACTTTGCGCCCGCGCCATCTGCTCGACGTGGCCGTAACTACTATAGTAAAGGACCATTATCTGGATCATGCGGACCTCTCGCGAGTGTTGGGTGGCAAAATACGGTGCGACCGGGATTCATACTGAGCGTACTCAAGCAGCAAAGCGCTGCAGGAAACGGCGCAGCGCCGCGTTGTAGGCGATCGGATTGTCGAGGTTTGGCATGTGCCCGGCGGCGGCGATGATCGCCTGCTCGCTCGCAGGTAGCGCCCGGGCGAGCTCCTCGGCCGAGCGGAGACGACTCTCGAGATCGAAGGCACCCGAGATTATCAAAGCGGGGCAGCGTATCGATTCGGGCCGCAGGGGCGGTGGTGCCTCCGGTGCATCGGCATCGGATGCCTCGAGATCGAGCGCACGATAGCGGTCGAGAATTCGCTCGAGGAGCTCGATCACCGGGCGATCGGTGGTTCTCAACTGCATCAACGGATGATTGCGCCACTCCCGGTGAAACTCGCTCAGCCTGCCGCTGCGAACGAGCGTGCGGTATTTGGCGGTCGGAATATCGCTCTCGATCGGCTCGCCGCTCTCGAGGATTCCAGCGGGCACACCGTCGAAAACGATGCACGAGACTAGGGCAGGGCATGCGGCGGCGACACGTGCGCTCACCCGCGCGCCTTGAGACATTCCGAGGAGAGCCATCGATCGCAGCTGCAGGTGCTCGCACAGCGCGAGCACGTCGGCGACATCACCAGCGAGCGAAGGACTCCCCGAGGAAAGCCCGAAGCCGCGGCGGTCGTACCGGATGATGCGAAACGAATCAGTCAACGCCCGCGCCTGCGGCTCCCACATGTCAAGGTCGAGGGTCCAACCGTGAATCAACAGGACCACCGGTCCGGCGCCCTCGTCGCGGAAGCGTAGCTTCGCATTGCCCGTGGACAGCTCATGATCCCCCGCTGTCATCGAGCTCCGTCCTGATTCGACGTCCTACCCATATTTCGTATAGCGAATTGATTTTCGCTAACAGGCTACGAGCAATGCGCTTCGCGCGTCAAGCCCATGGACGCGAGCAGGGGCGGCGATCAGAATGCAGCGCTCAGCGACAATCCCGTCACGCGCGCGAGATCGCCCGAGATCTCGCGGCTGACTTCCTGCAGCATGCCGAGTCGGTCTCGCACCAGCCTCTGCTTGGAGAGTCGGCGGGAATGGCTCGATGTATTGAGGGCAGCCACCACTCGCCCCTGTTGATCGAATACGGGCACTGCGAGAGCGACAACCCCGTACGCAAGCTCATCCTCCACCGCCGCATAACCCGACCGGCGACACTCATCGATCAGCCGGCGCAGTTTGACCGGATCGACGACTGTCTTGTCCGTCAGACGCTCGAGGCGCGCCTTGGCGAAGTACTGGTTGAGGCCCTCTGGACTCAGCCCGGCCAGTATGACGCGGCCGGTGGAGGTCGCATGCGCAGGGAAGCGGCTCCCGACATGCGCCTCGAGGCGCAGCAGCGTCCGCACCGAGGCGCGCGCTACATAGACGATGTCGGTGCCATCAAGCACGCACAGAGACGACGAGTCCGCGGTGGTGCGTGCAAGTTCCTCCAGCCGAGTCCTGGTGAGCGCCTCGATATTCATGGACTCGAGGTAGGCTGCGCCGATCTCGAGGACCTTGGGACGCAGAATGAAATTGCGACCCGTACGGGTGACATAACCCAACTCCTCGAGCGTCAGCAGGCAGCGGCGGGCAGTCGCCGCCGGCATCCCGGCGCTGCGCGCGATATCGCTCAACGCCAGGGCGACGTGATCGCGATCGAAGACGCGAATCACCGCGAGGCCCTTGGCTAGCCCGCCCATGGCCTCGCGCCGGGCCGTCGACTCTCTCTTTCTCGGCATGCCGAGATTGTATTCGATATGCGAAAAATTGGCGGTAACTCGCGCTGGACTTGACGCGCTTGCCAGAGCGGGTTCAACATGCGCTGTCGAATAACGAAACTATTTTCGGCATGCGAAATCCGAGGAGATAACTTGAAGATCGGGTCGCAGCAGCACCACACGACGGCGATCTCCGCCTCGAATGCGCAGACAATCGTCGTGCGCGGCCGAGATCTCGCCAAGGAGCTGATGGGGAAAATCGGATTCACGGATCATTTCTGGCTGCTCCTCACCGGATCGCTGCCTTCGGATGTGCAGCGCCGGATGCTCGACGCGACGCTAGTTGCCATCGCTGAGCATGGGCTCGTGCCGAGCGTGCAGGCGAGTCGCATGACTCTGGCAGCGGCGCCGGAAGCCCTTCAAGGGGCCGTGGCGGCAGGTATTCTCGGGTGCGGATCCGTGGTGCTTGGCTCGGCCGAGGCTGCGGGTCGCTTCTTCGCGGAAATTGCACGCTGCATGGATTCGGGAGCGGCGTTGGACGATTCGATCGGCGGTGTAGTGAGAGTGTATCGCTCGGAGGGTCGTGCAATTCCAGGTTACGGGCATCCCCTTCACAAGGCAGGCGATCCCCGCGCGGCGAGGCTATTCGAGATCGCGGCGCTTGCTGGCTGTGCCGGCCGATATGTGGCGATGGCAAAGCGCACTCAGGAGTTGCTCGCGACGCTTGTCGGACGATCACTGCTCATCAACATTTCGGGCGCGATACCGGCCGTACTGCTCGACGTCGGCTATCCGCTGGGCGCTCTCAAGGGAATCCCGCTCCTGGCGCGGACAGCGGGCCTCATCGCTCATCTGCTCGAGGAACAAGAGCGGCCGATCGGGTTCGTCCTGTCGCATGCGGCCGAGGGCGCAATCGCTTATGACGGTGATGCGCCGGCCGGATTCATCCCGAGCGAGGATTGATGCGCGGTATGGAAGGGGTGCTGAACGGAACACGAGTTCTCGAGCTCGGCACCTTCATCACGGGGCCGTGCGCCGGGATGATGCTGGCCGATCTCGGTGCCGACGTGATCAAGGTGGAAAGCCCGGATGGCGATCCCTATCGAAGCTATCAAGGCGGCCAATACTCGCCCCACTTCCAGGCCTACAACCGTAACAAGCGCAGCGTCGTGCTCGACCTCAAGGATCCCGAGGATCGCGCCGCGTTCGACCAGCTTGCCCGAGAGGCGGACGTCTTCATCGAGAACTTCCGACCGGGAACCGTGGAACGGCTGAATGCTGGCGCCGAGCGCCTGCGCGGTCTCAATGATCGATTGATCTGCTGCTCGATCAGCGGCTTCGGGTCGAGCGGTCCCTACCTGGATCGCCCGAGTTATGACTCCGTCGCTCAGGCGCTTTCGGGCTTTTTGAGCGTGGTGGTCGACATCGAGAGACCACGCTTTCTCGGCCCGGCGCTCGCAGATGCGATCACTGGGATTTACGCGGCCTACGGGGTGCTCGGAGCGCTCGTGCAACGCGGGCGTACCGGCAAGGGGTGCACAGTCGAGGTCTCGATGCTCGAGGCG
>DATHCO010000338.1:0-4958 GCA_035319505.1 Steroidobacteraceae bacterium
AGGTGGTCGGCAAGTCCTTTGCGAGCGTCGCCTCGCTGGTCGACGAGACCGACCGGCGCTCGCTCGGCGATCCGGTGCGCAAGGCGCTTGTGAGCGGGGGGCGCATCACCATGGGCAAGCGCGCCGTGCTGGTGCCGGCGAACGGAACGCAGGAGCGATCGGTCGAGATCAGCGTGACGCCGCTCAAGTCGAATGGCAAGGAGCCTCAGGGTCTCGTCATCGTTCTACACGACACCAGCGAGTTGCGCGGATTGACCCGCCAGATGAGCTACCAGGCGAGCCACGATGCGCTCACGGGGCTGGTGAATCGACGGGAATTCGATCGGCGCCTGCTCGAGGCGGTGGAGGCCGCGCAGACCGGCGATGTAGTGCATGCGCTGTGCTACCTCGATCTCGATCGGTTCAAGGTCGTCAACGACACCTGCGGTCACACGGCCGGGGACAACATGCTGCGCGAGGTCGCCACCATCATCAAGGATACGGTGCGCGACTCGGACACCGCGGGGCGCATCGGCGGAGACGAATTCGCGCTGCTCCTCGTCGGCTGCCCGCTCGAGAAAGCGCGCCAGATCGCCGACAACGTCGTGCGTGCGATCAACGATTATCGCTTCGTCTGGAAGGACAAGATCTTCGATATCGGCGTGAGCATCGGCCTCGTGGAAATCGGCCGCGACGCCGGACCGATCGAGGACATCATGAACTCCGCCGATTCCGCCTGCTATATCGCGAAAAAGCAGGGCGGCGTTCACGTGCACGTCTATACGGCGCGAGAGGAGGCTACGGCGCGACGGAGCGGTGAGATCCACTGGCTGCAGAAACTGCAGGGGGCGCTGCGCGACAACAAGTTCGAGCTCTATTACCAACCGATCGTGCACGCTCAATCGACCGCGGTGCGCGGTCCCGCACTCGAGGTGTTCGTACGCCTGGACGGGGAAGACGGCCAGCCGGGCGTATCGCCGGCGGAGTTCATCCGCGCCGCCGAGCGCTACCGCTTGATGCCGCACGTCGATCGCTGGGTGGTGCAGACCGTGTTGTCGGCCCTCGGGCGCGGCGGCATGAAATTGCCGCCCGGACGAAGCGTCGCCATCAACATCTCGGGGCAGACCTTGGGCGATGCCGAATTCCTGGAGTTCGTGGTCGACTGTTTCGACCACACGGGCGCCAATCCCGCCGACATCTGCTTCGAGGTCACCGAGAGCGCCGTGGTGGCGAACCTGGACCACGTGCGCCGCTTCATCCAAGTGCTGCACGGCATGGGATGCGAGTTCGCGCTCGACGACTTCGGCAGTGGCCTTTCCTCCTTCTCGACCCTGAAAACCTTGCCGATGGACTACCTGAAGATCGACGGCTCCTTCATCCGCAATCTGGCGGCGGACACCGTGAATCAGGCCATGGTGGCCGCGATGATCGAGCTATCGCGGAGCCTCAATTTCCGCATTGTTGCAGAGCAAGTAGAGGACCAGCGCTCCCTGGATACGGTGAAGGAGATGGGGATCGACTTCGCGCAGGGGTTCATCATCGCCAGGCCCCAGCCCCTCTCCATCACCCCCTTATAACCGACCGGCAGTCACTCATAACCAACTGCTATGGAGTTTGCCCGGCTGCGCTGGCATTTCTCCCGCACTTCGGGGGAGAATTCATCGAATCTCGGCAAGGTATCTCTCGAGGTGCAGCATGCCCATCTTTGATGACAACACCAAGTCCATCGGGCGCACGCCGCTCGTGCGCATCAACCGGCTGGGGGCGTCGAGCTCGGCCACGATTCTCGCCAAGATCGAGGGCCGCAACCCGGCTTACTCGGTCAAGTGCCGCATCGGCGCCGCCATGGTATGGGACGCCGAAGAGCGCGGCACCTTGAGGCCCGGCATGTCGCTGGTCGAGGCGACGAGCGGCAATACGGGAATTGCGCTCGCCTATGCGGCGGCTGCGCGCGGCTACGGCTGCGTGCTCACCATGCCCGAGACGATGAGCATGGAACGGCGCAAGGTGCTGATCGCGTTCGGCGCCAAATTGGTCCTGACGCCCGGCGCCAAGGGCATGAAGGGGGCCATCGCGAAGGCCGAGGAGCTCGCCGCGGCGGATCCCGGCAAGTACGTCCTGATGCGCCAGTTCGACAACGAAGCGAATCCCAGGATTCACGAAACGACCACGGGGCCCGAGATCTGGGATGACACCGAGGGCAAGGTCGACGTGCTGGTGAGCGGTGTCGGCACCGGCGGCACCCTCACGGGCGTCTCGCGCTACATCAAGCGAACCAAGGGCAAGAAAATCCTCACCGTCGCCGTCGAGCCGACGAACTCCCCGGTCATCACCCAGACTCTGGCCGGTCAGACGCCGACCCCCACGCCCCACAAGATTCAGGGGATCGGCGCGGGCTTCATTCCGAAGAACCTGGACCTCTCGCTCGTGGATCGCGTGGAGCAGGTGACCAACGAGGAGGCCATCGCGGTCGCGCGCGGCCTCGCGCGCGAGGAAGGCATGCTCTGCGGCATCTCCTGTGGCGCCGCCATGGCGGTCGCCTTGCGCTTGGCGCGAGAGCCCGCGCAGGCGGGCAAGACCATCGTCACCGTGCTGCCGGACGCCGGCGAGCGCTACCTGTCGGGTGCGCTCTACGAGGGCTTGTTCGAAGAGGTCGAGAAGATGCAGGCGGTGGCCTGAGGCTGCCATGAGCGCTCTCGCGCCCCCGCAGTCGATGACCGGCGCGCTCGAGCGCCTGGGCGGTGAATTGCTCGACAGCTACCTCGCCGATGAGCGTGCGCGGCGCATCGAGCGCCGCTATCTGCCCTCGCGCGAGGCGATCGCCGAGATCTTGACGCGCGTGCTCGACCTCATGTACCCGGGCTATTTCGGCCGGCGCGACTTGAATTTCGAGAACCTGGGCGAGTACATCGCGCGCGCGCTCGAAGATCTCGCCCCGCAAATCGAGCGCGAGATGGAGCATTGCCTCTGCTACGGGCGCGAGCGCGAGGCGGGGCGGTCGGAATTCGGCGAATGCGCCCCGCGTGCCCGGGAGCTGACGCAGGTCTTCCTGCGGCGCTTGCCCGATATTCGACGGCTCCTCGTGCAGGATGTCCAGGCCGCCTACGATGGCGATCCGGCGGCGACGAATCTCGACGAGGTGATTCTCGCCTATCCAGGAGTGCTCGCCGTCAGCGTCTATCGCATCGCTCATGCGATCCACGACCTGGGTGTACCGATGATGGCGCGCATCATGACCGAGTGGGCGCACTCGAAGACCGGTTGCGACATCCATCCCGGCGCGAAGATCGGCCGGGCGTTCTTCATCGATCACGCGACCGGCGTGGTGATCGGCGAGACCTCGGAAATCGGCGAAGGCGTGAAGCTCTACCAGGGCGTCACGCTCGGCGCCTTGTCCTTACCCAAGGATGCGACCGGTCACATCATTCGCGGCCGCAAGCGCCATCCGACGGTCGAGGACCGCTCGACGCTCTACGCGAACGCCACCGTGCTCGGCGGTCAAACCGTCGTCGGCGCGGATAGCACGATCGGCGGCTCGGTGTTCCTCACGCGCAGCGTTCCGCCGCGCTCGCGCGTCTCGCTCAAGGAGCCGGACCTGCGCGTCGCCTCGCGCGACGTTGCGGAGCCCGACGCGATCTACTTCGATATTTGACAGAGCGTCAGCTCATCTTGCCGAGCAGCGGCACGAGCAGAAGCGCCACGATATTGATGATCTTGATCAGCGGATTGATCGCAGGACCCGCCGTGTCCTTGTAAGGATCGCCCACGGTGTCGCCCGTCACGGCCGCCTTGTGAGTGTCGGACCCCTTGCCGCCGAAGTGCCCTTCCTCGATGAACTTCTTGGCGTTGTCCCAGGCGCCGCCGCCGGTGGTCATCGAGATCGCGACGAAGAGCCCGGTGATGATCGTGCCGATGAGCAGTCCCCCGAGCGCTTGCACGCCGGTTCCGGGGCCCATCAACCAGTTGATGATGAACACCAGCACGATCGGCACGACGATCGGCAGGAGCGAAGGGATGATCATCTCCTTGATCGCCGCGCGGGTCAGCATGTCGACAGCGCGCGAGTAGTCGGGCTTTGCGCTACCCTCCATGATTCCCTTGATCTCGCGGAATTGGCGGCGCACCTCGTTGACCACCGAGCCCGCCGCGCGTCCGACCGCCTCCATGGCCATGGCGGCGAACAAGTAGGGAACCAGACCGCCGATGAAGAGGCCGATGATGACGGCCGGATTCGACAAGTCGAAGCTCGTCACCTGTCCCGTGAGCTCTTCAAGCTTGTGGGTATAGTCGGCAAAGAGCACGAGCGCCGCGAGACCGGCCGAGCCGATGGCATAGCCCTTGGTGACGGCCTTGGTCGTGTTGCCGACGGCATCCAAGGGGTCGGTGACATCGCGCACTTTCTTGTCGAGGCCCGCCATCTCGGCGATGCCGCCCGCGTTGTCCGTGATCGGCCCGTAGGCATCGAGCGCGACGATCATGCCGGTCATCGACAGCATGGCGGTGGCGGCGATGGCGATGCCGTAGAGCCCTTCGAGCCGATAGGCGGCCCAGATGGAGAGCGCCACCGCGATCACCGGCAGCGCGCAGGCCTTCATGGAAACGCCGAGGCCCGCGATGATGTTGGTCGCATGGCCGGTCTGCGAGGCGGCGGCCACCTGGCGCACCGGTGCGTACTCGGTGGCGGTGTAGTACTCGGTGATCATGATCATCGCGGCCGTGAGCGCGAGGCCGATCAGCCCGCAGCCGTACAGCCGCGCCCAGCTGCCGGGCATGAGCTCGCGGGTGATGAAGTAGAACGCGAGCGCCGATACCAGCCCGGAGACGATCACGCCCTTGTAGAGGGCGTTCATGATCTTGCCGCCGGCGCGCGCACTGACGAAGAAGGTGCCGATGATGGAGGCGACGATGGAGGCTGCGCCGAGCGCCAGCGGGTAGATCACCGCCGCCTGTGCCTCCGCGCCGCTCAACAGCAGTCCGCC
>DATHCO010000339.1:0-39868 GCA_035319505.1 Steroidobacteraceae bacterium
GGTGGCCATGGATGGCCACCCAGGGCTTGCGCGCAGCAGGGAGTGCGCAGCGCAATGTTTTTCCCGCAGCCTCCAGGGAGGGATTGACGGCGGCCCGGAAAATTCCCTTCCAAAGCCGGCGCCGTCGGATAAAGCAGCTGCCCTTCATGAATAAGCCGGGCTAGGCGGCCGGCGAGGCGCATCGACCCCATGACCCATCCGGATGTCGAGCAAGCCATCATGGGCGCGGGCGAGCTCGAGTGTCTGCTCGCTGTGCTCCAGTCTCAGGGCTACCAGGTGCTCGGACCCACCGTTCGCGACGGTGCGATCGTCTATGACGAAATCTCGCGCATGGACCAGCTGCCTCGGGGCGTTAGCGACCGGCAGGAAGCGGGTCGATACCGACTTGAGTCACGAGGCGACGAGGCGTTCTTCGGCTACGCCGTGGGTCCGCAATCCTGGAAGCGCTTTTTGCATCCTCCGCTCGAGCGGCTGTTTCAGATCCGCCGAAAAGGCGAGTCGCTCGAGCTCGATGATGGTCGCTTCGCGACTCGGTTCGCCTTCTTGGGCGTGCGCGCCTGCGAGCTACGAGCCATCGCGATTCAGGACAAGGTGTTCGCCGGCGGCCCCTATCGTGACGCCGCCTATCAACGGCGACGGCAGGACAACTTCATCATTGCGGTGAACTGCGCAGTGGCGGGGGGCACCTGCTTCTGCGTCTCCATGGGGGCGGGTCCCAAGGCAGATCGCGGATTCGATCTCGCGCTCACCGAGCTCTTGGGCGATCGGCACGAGTTTCTCGTCGAGGCGGGCAGCACTGCCGGACGGGATGTACTGGCGCGCCTCAAGAGCCGCCCGGCAGCGGCCACCGACATCGACGCGGCGGCGGCGGTGTCCGCCGGGACGGCGGCGAACATGGGCCGCACCGTCGACACCGAAGGGATCCGCTCGCTGCTGCAGGATAATCCCGACCACCCGCGGTGGGAGGAGGTCGCCGATCGCTGCCTGAGCTGCGCCAATTGCACCATGGTCTGCCCGACCTGCTTTTGCACCACCATCGAAGACCACAGTGACCTTTCCAACCAAGTGGCGACGCGCGAGCGCAAGTGGGACTCCTGCTTCACGCTCGACTTTTCCTTCATTCACGGTGGCAGTGTGCGCACGCAAACCCGCTCACGCTACCGGCAATGGATGACTCACAAGCTCTCGAGCTGGATCGACCAGTTTGGCACGTCGGGTTGCGTGGGCTGCGGTCGCTGCATCACCTGGTGCCCGGTGGGCATCGACATCACCGAGGAGACCGCCGCGATTCGCGCGACGGCTGATGCTCGGGGCGGAGCCGCACATGGCGGGACTTGAGCGCATCTTGCTCGAGCATCCGTTCTTTCGGGGGCTCGACGCGGCGGCGGGAAGCCTCATCGTCGGGTGCGCGAGGAACGTCGTGTTCGAGCCAGGCCGATATATGTGTCGTGAGGGCGAGCCGGCGGATGAGTTCTACCTGCTCCGCGAGGGAACGGTGGCGCTCGAGATCGCCGCCCCCGGTCGAGCGCCCTCGGTATTTCTGACGCTCGGCGAGGGCGAGATCGTCGGGGTGTCTTGGTTGACGCCGCCTTACCGCTGGAGCTTCGATGCACGCGCCGTCGATCGGGTACGCGCGCTCGGGTTGGACGCCCGCTGTCTGCGCGCCAAGTGCGAGGCGGACCACGATCTGGGCTATGAGCTCATGAAGCGATGCCTCGCGCTCCTCACCAGGCGCCTGCACGCGACGCGGCTGCAGATGCTGGATGTGTACGCGAGGCCGGCCGTATGAGCGCCGTCGCCCCTGCCACCGTCGACCCGGCAGACCCATGGATTCCTCGCTCCTACCGGGTGACCCGGCGAACGTCGGAGTCGCCCGACACCGCGACTCTCGAGGTCGTACCGTCGGAGGGGGCGCTGCCCGCCTTCCGACCCGGCCAATTCAACATGCTGTATGCCTTCGGTGTCGGGGAGATCGCGGTGAGCCTGAGCGGCGATCCGGCGGATCGAAGCCGCTTCGTGCATACCGTTCGCACGGTTGGGGCCGTGAGCGGGGCCATTGCCGCACTTCCGGCGGGCGCGGTGCTCGGGCTTCGCGGTCCGTTTGGTACACCATGGCCCCTCGAGGAGGCGCGGGGTCGGGACATAATCCTGATCGCAGGAGGCTTGGGCCTCGCGCCGCTCCGCCCCGCGATCCATGAGGTCCTGGGGCACCGCGAGCGCTATCGCCGCGTCGTGATCCTCGTCGGTATGCGAAACCCGAACGACATCCTGTATCGGCACGAGCTTGAGCGCTGGCGCAGCACCCTCGACGTCGAGCTCGAGGTCACGGTCGACCGGGCGGATGCCGGCTGGCATGGCCACGTAGGAGTCGTTCCGAGCTTGATTCCTCGCACGTCTTTCGATCCGGCCCATGCGATCGCCATGATCTGCGGGCCTGAGATCATGATGCGCTTCACCGCGCAGGCGCTCGAGGGGGTGGGGGTTGCTCTCGAGCGGATCTACGTCTCGATGGAGCGCAACATGAAATGCGCCATCGGGCTGTGCGGGCATTGCCAGTTCGGACCGCTTTTTGTGTGCAGGGATGGACCCGTCATGCGCATGGACCGCATTGCCAAAATCTTTGCGGTCCGGGAGATTTGAGTGGCGTCGCGTCCGAAGCTCGCGGTGTGGAAATTCGCCTCGTGCGACGGCTGCCAGCTATCGCTCCTCGATTGCGAGGATGAGCTCTTCGCGCTCGCCGTTGCACTGGACATTGCCTACTTTCCCGAGGCCTCGTCGCGCATGGTGGCGGGGCCTTACGATCTCGCGCTCGTGGAAGGCTCGATCACGACCCGTCACGATGCCGAGCGCATCGTTGAGATGCGGCGTCAATCGCGCCGCCTGGTGACGATCGGTGCCTGCGCGACGGCGGGGGGCATTCAGGCACTGCGCAACTTTGCGGACATCGGGGAATTCGTGGCGGCCGTGTATGCCGCGCCGCAATACATCGAGACGCTCGCCACCTCGACGCCGATCTCCGCGCATGTACCCGTGGACTACGAGCTGCAGGGTTGCCCGATCAACAAGACTCAGCTCCTCGAGGTGATCTCGGCGTTTCTCTCGGGGCGAAAGCCCGCCATCCCATCGCACAGCGTGTGCGTGGAGTGCAAAGCGCGCGGTACCCCCTGCGTCATCGTCGCTCACGGAACCGCCTGCCTGGGCCCCGTGACCCACGCCGGATGCGGGGCGATCTGCCCCGCGTTTCATCGCGGCTGTTATGGCTGTTACGGCCCCATGGAGACACCGAATACGGCCTCGCTCGCGCGCTGCGTGAAGGGGCTGGGCGCTAGCTCAGGAGAGCTACGGCGCATGTTTCGCACCTTCAACGCCCTGGCACCGGCGTTCAAGCGGGAGAGCGAGGCGCATGGCGACTAGAACAATCGGCGTCGAGTTGCTGGCCCGCGTCGAAGGGGAGGGGGCGCTCAATATCCATATCGAGGACGGACGGGTCAGCGCCGCCCAGCTCGAGATCTTCGAGCCGCCGCGTTTCTTCGAGGCCCTGCTGCGCGGGCGCGGCTACTCGGAAGCGCCCGACATCGCGGCACGCATCTGCGGGATCTGTCCGATCGCCTACCAGCTGGGCGCCGCGCTCGCCATGGAGCACGCGCTCGGCGTCGCGGTGCCGGCGGCGCTGCGAGGGCTCCGCCGCCTCATTTATTGCGGTGAGTGGATCGAGAGCCATGCGTTGCACATCGTGATGCTGCACGCACCCGACTTTCTCGGCTATCCGGATGCCGTTCAGATGGCGCGCGATCACGGGGATGCCGTCAAGGCCGGTCTCGCCATCAAGCGCACCGGGAACGAGATCATGCGCACGCTCGGCGGCCGGGAGATTCACCCCATCAATGTCAAGGTGGGAGGCTTCCATCGGATCCCGAGCGAGCGCGAGCTCGAGCCGCTCGTCGAGAAGCTCGAGCACGCGCGCCAGCTCGCCGTCGGGATCCTCGAGTGGGCGAGCGAGTTTCGGTTTCCCGAGGTCGAGCGAGACTACGAGTTCGTCGCGATGCGCCACCCGCAGGAGTACGCGATCGACGAGGGGCGCATCGTCTCGAGCCGCGGCCTCGACATCTCCATCCCGCAGTACGATGCGCATTTCGAGGAGCGCCAGGTCGTGCATTCGACGGCGCTGCAGTCGGCGATCCGAGGGCGAGGGAGCTATCTGGTGGGTCCGTTGGCGCGCTACAACCTGAACTTCGACCGCCTCCCCGATGCTCTGCGAGCGCTTGCGCGACAAGCGGGGCTCGGGGAGACCTGTCGCAATCCCTTCAAGAGCATCCTGGTGCGTGCGCTGGAAGTCGTCTATGCATGTGAGGAGGCCCTGCGGTTGATTCGAGCGTACCAGGTGCCGCCGGCGGCGAGCATTCCCTTGAGCGTGCGTGCGGGCACCGGCCACGGTTGTACGGAGGCACCGCGCGGCATTTGCCATCATCGCTACGAGATCGATGCCGACGGCATCATAGGAGGCGCGCGCATCGCCCCACCTACCTCGCAGAACCAGCTCAGCATCGAGGAGGATCTCAAGGAGATCGCCGCTCACAACCTCGATCTGGCGGATGCCGATCTGCGCACGCTGTGCGAGCGGGCGATCCGTAACTATGATCCCTGCATCTCCTGCTCGGCGCACTTCCTCAAATTGACGGTCGATCGCAACTAACAGGGAGGACGAAGTCTTGCAGCGCTCGTGCCTCGTCACCGGCGGCGCCGGTTTCCTCGGAATCAATCTCATTCGATTGCTGCTCAACCGGGGGCTCGCCGTAAGATCGATGGATATCGCGCCTTTCGACTACCCGGAGAAGCCGCAAGTCGATGCGATCCAATCCGATATTCGCGACCCGAGCGCGGTCAAGTGCGCTCTGTCGGGTGTCGACGTCGTGGTCCACTGCGCGGCGGCGCTTCCAAGAAGTACTCCAGAGGAGATTCATTCGACGGATGTCGAGGGCACGCGCTGCTTGCTGAAGCACGCCGCCCAAGAGAAAGTGTCGCGCTTCATCTTCATTTCGTCGACCTCCGTCTACGGCATCCCGAAGCATCATCCGATCGTGGAGACGGATCCGCTCCACGGGGTGGGTCCGTACGGACAGGCGAAGATCGAGGCCGAGGAGGCATGTGTCGGATATCGCCGGCAGGGTCTTTGTGTGCCGATTCTTCGGCCCAAGAGCTTCGTCGGACCCGAGCGCCTGGGCGTGTTCGAGCTCCTATATGACTGGGCCTACCGCGGCCGCAACTTTCCCGTGCTCGGCGCGGGAAACAATCGCTATCAGCTGCTCGACGTCGCGGATCTGTGCGATGTCATTTATCGGTGCATGGATCTGCCGCTCGAGACCGTGAACGACACGCTCAACGTGGGCGCGAAGGAGTTCGGAACCCTGCGCGAGAGCTTCCAGGCGGTTCTGGATCGCGCGGGACACGGCAAGCACGTGGTCTCGCTGCCGGCGGGCCCGGCGATCGCGGCGCTGCGGATCCTCGAGCGCCTGCGCCTCTCCCCGCTCTACGAGTGGATCTATGACACGGTGGCGCGCGAGAGCTTCGTCTCGATCGACCGCATGTGCGGGCGATTGAGCTTCACGCCCCGCTTCTCCAATCGCGCTGCCCTGGTACGTAACTACGATTGGTACGTCGAGCATCGCGAGGAATACCGCGGCCGTGCGGGCCTCACCCATCGGCTCCCCTGGGCACACGGGGCGCTGGAGATGGTGGGATGGCTGTTTTGAAGGCCCGCTGCGCCGGACGAGCGCGTCCCGCCAAATGGGCCGCGGCTGCGTGGCTGTGCGCATGCTGCATCTTCGGCCTTTGCTCGCTGTCGCCGCCCATGTCGATGGCCGATATCCCGCCAACCGACGAGGCGAAGGCGCAGTGGGCGGAGTACGCGGCCGTCGAGCCCAAGACGATTCTCGCGCTCCAACCCTTTCGTCAGGCCAGCCGGATCGATTTGACGGCGCTCGGCCCGACTCTGCAGAGCGCGGCGCTGATCAATCTGAATCCGCAGATCAATGCGTGGTTCGTTCTCACCGTTCGCGCGAGCGGCGCGGAGCCTGAGGCCTCCTTTCATATCGAGAACCCCGATCCCATGGGCCGAAGGATCACCTTGAGCGCCTCCTACCCGCAGGGTCTTCGAATCTCGGCGGGCGGTCGGAGCTTCGATTGTCCGCTGTGGAGCGGCGGCAACTTGCGTCCCCTCGAGGAGGCGCGGGCCTCGGCGCTGCCCTACGCGCCGATCTGCGACAACCAACTCTTCATCCGCAATGCCGTTCCCGGCACCTACACGAATCTCGAACGGATCACGGACTTCCTGCGAGATCGGGTGTGGGGCGGCGACAAGATCGTCGCGTTCGTCCGCGAGGAGCTGTACAAGGATGTATTCATCGAGCAGGGCCAGCCGGGCACGCGATCCGTCCCGCCCGCGAGCGCAACCGAAGGGCCGGCACGCGCTTCCGTGGGTGATGAATTCGCGCAGGCTTCGGTGCAACCGGCGCACTTGGAGATCGCACTCGCTGCCGGCGCCCTTCAGGAGGGCAGCTGGTATCCCGTCGCGGATATCCCGGGCGTTTTCCTGAGCGTCATCGAGCCGCGGGCGATCGCCCCGAGCATACTCGAGACCTATCGGGAGTCGGTCAATTCCCTCGATGCGGTCGAATCGAGCGCGCTCGACTATCTGGTGGCATTCGATCTGTCGCGCTTCGACATCGCCTTCGCGCTCGGCACCGATCATCCGCGGATCGGTTGGTCGGAACACGCGCCGGAGGCCATGCGCGATCCGCGCCTGCCGGGCCCCGATGGCGTCGGGCAAGCCTCGCCCCTGGTCAGAACCGGGATGGTGAATCCATCCCTCGTCTCGCGCACTGTCGCAACGTTCGCCGGGGGCTTCAAGCGGGAGCATGGAGCCTTTCGCACTGGGCCGCTGGCCGAGCGCAACCACGCGAGTCACTACGGCTTCATCGAGCAGGGCGCCATCTTCTCCAAGCTCCAACCGGGGCTCGCGACGCTCATCGTGACCGACGCACGGACGGTCGAGATGAAGACCTGGGCGAGCGAGGACGACGCGCTGCTCGCCCACCTCAAGTTTGCGAGGCAAAACGGCGTGCCGCTGATCGAGGCGGCAGCGGGTGGCCCGCATCCCGGGGAGTTCGTGAACCGCTGGGGTCCCGGCAATTGGTCAGGCTCGAGCGAAGAGCACCTGCGGACGCTGCGCGCAGGGATTTGCCTGCAGGAGACGGGCGACGCTCGCTATTTGATCTATGGTTACTTCTCCGATGCGACGCCCTCGGCCATGGCGCGCGTGTTCCAGGCCTATCGCTGCGGATACGCCATGCACCTCGACATGAATGCGCTGGAGCATACCTACCTCGCACTCTATACGCTCAAATCGGGGAAGATGGTCGTTCAGCATTTGATCGAGGGAATGAGCGAGGTCGACCGCAAGGGAGGCGATCGGCTATCGCCCCGATTCATCGGCTTTCCGGACGACCGGGATTTCTTCTACGTGTTGCGCAAGGAGCCAGCCCCATGATCCGACCGGCGCTATGGGCGTGCTTGCTGCTCCTCGCCGTGGGGGTCGCGTGGGCCGAGAGCGAGCGCGCGACTCTGGCCGAGCGCAACGAGCTTCTGTTTCAGAAGCTCAAAGAGGAGCGTGGCTTGAGCGATGCGGAGATTCGACGCCTGCGCGAGATCTTCGCCCGCTCGGGATTCATCGGCCAGGGGAATCCCGCCATCACGCAGCACCCGATGAGCGAGGCGCAGTGCGCATCGGCGGCAAGCCGACAGGGTGTCGAGTTCGATAATGCTCGATTCGATGAGATTTGCGGCGCGAAATTCATGGCGCCGCTCTATGACCCGAAGACCTCGAGCCCGGAGCGGGCGACTGCGTGCATCGATCGTTTCGAGTTCCCGAACATTCCCTGCACCTATCCCGTGGTATGGGTCAAGGCCGTGGAGGCCGCCGAGATCTGCGAGGCGGAGGGCGAGCGGCTATGCGATGCGCACGAGTGGGAAGGAGCCTGCGCCGGCAGCTTGCAGCCGCCGGACTATCGTTTCGACCTGGCGAAAGGGGTCTCGCCGGAGGTCGCCATCACGCGCATGCGCGCTGCCCACAATGCCGCGCATCAGGCGGATAAGTCCTGGAGCTACGGGCCGCAGTACCAGAGGGGCATCTGCGCCACCGGCAGCTTCAAGACCCCAGGGTGTCCCGGCGGCGGCTGGAACCTCTGCGGCTCGAACACCTATCCGAGCGGGAGCTTTCCGGCGTGCCGAAGCTCCCTGGGCGTGTACGATCTGAACGGCAATGCCGCCGAGCACATGAACTTACCGCTGAGCCCGGATGAGATGTCGAGCAGGGGAAGCAAGCAGCTCGGTTATACCGAGATGAAGGGCAGCTGGTTTATCTTCGATACGTATCGAGCCCACGAGGACTGGTGCCGCTGGCGCGCGCCGTTCTGGCACGGCACGCGAGTGATGGATCCGCACAGCCACGCCAACTACCACCTGGGATTTCGCTGCTGCAAGACTATCGCGCCGCAGGCTGGGAATGGGGCCGACTGAGCTGTGCCACGAGGTCGGAAACCTCGGAAATCGCGCCCTCGTAACTCAGGATCGGCGCGAGGAGGGCATCTTGCATGGCCTGCAACAGCTCCCTGGGAGTGTCATTGACCAGGATTCGAGTGCTGACGAGCCTCACGCCGTGGCTGTAATCCACATAATGCCAGCCATGCACGGTGCTTAGGGGCTGGATCGGACGGCCGTCGAGCGCATGCCATCCGTAGATCGCCACGCGCTCCAGGTTTGTCCGCAGACGCTGCGTGAGCACCAAGTCCTTCATGTGGCCGGAAATCAACTCACCCGGCACGGCCTCGACCTCTAAGCGTTGAGCGCGAACGAGCGCATCGTGGGTGCGAAAGTACCCGATCGAGCGCATCGCCGCGCTGGCGGGCAGCGGTTGCGGAGCCAAGTGAACGGCGGACTGGGCGTAGATCGCATCGACCAAGGCGGGCGTCGGTAATGTAAACCCGAACCGCGCGGCAACGCTGAGCGCGGTCCCGAGCCGCATGGGGACCAGCAGGTAATCCTCGTCCGATCCCACGGCGAGATAGTCGGGCATGACGCAGGCGGTGATGTGTGCCGTCTCGACACCAGGGGCGTCGCTCGTGAGCTCGACAGGGCGGAGTCGTCGCAGGAATTGTGGGATATTGCCCGCAAGCAGCTCGCCGCGGATGACCTCCTCGCGGGCATCGTCCCCGATACCCTCGAGCCGCGCAGCGATCTCGCTCCCCGTGAGAGCCGATGCGGGACGAGAGGGAATGCGCGTCTGCGACGGTTGCGCGCAAAAGGATTCGTCGGCCCAAACGCGCAAGGGCAGACACGCAAGGACCCCCAACGCGGTTGCCGCCAAGGCTACGATGATTCGGCGACTCATCGGCGATCGATCTCCTGATGCCACAAAGCTGCGCAAGCTCGCTCGGAACCCCGCAGGCGATTAAGTACTACTCCCGCTGGCTGCGCGTGGAGAAGTGCGGCGAAATGGCAGCTATGAATACGCTGCTTGCGCCGACATGGGTGCCGCTGCAAGCCAAGGTTGCTTGGCTACAAGACCCCCTATCATACCCCGAACCCACCTCGCGTGTCGAGCCGATCGAAACGCACTGTGCGTTTGTTTTCCTGACGGACCATTATGCCTACAAGCTCAAGAAGCCCATGCGTCTTGACCGGATGGACAATCTCCTGCTGTCGTCTCGCTACCACAATTGCTTGGAAGAGCTGCGGTTGAACCGCCGGCTCGCGCCTCACGTGTATCTCGAGGTCGTCGCCCTGCGGGCGGGCCCGGCAGGCCACTTGTCGTTGACGGGAGGGGGCCTCCCGGTGGAATGGTTGGTGAAAATGCGACGTCTGCCAAGCGATCTTTTGCTCGATCATGCGCTCGGCGCCGGTAAGCCGATCGCGCAGGAATCGATCGCCGCCGTCGGCCGCCTGCTGAGCGCCTTTTACCAGAACCAGCCCGCCGTCACGATGACAGGCAGAGACTACCTGGGGAGACTGGAGCGGCAGATCGATGCCAACGGCCAAGCGCTCTCGGATCGAGTGTTCGCGCTGCCGGTTCAAATCATCCATGCCGCGCTCGCGAGTCAGCGGCAGTTCCTGATCGATCACACGGTGCTGCTCGGCGCGCGAGCGACGAAAGTCGTCGAGGCTCACGGCGATTTGAGACCCGAGCACGTGTACATCGGAACGCCGCCCTGCGTGATCGATTGCCTCGAGTTCGACCGCGCGTTGCGCCTCCTCGATCCGTTGGAAGAGCTTGCGCACTTGGCGCTCGAGTGCGAGCGGCTCGGCTCGGCCTGGATCGGGCGAGAGGTGATCGATGTCTATAGTGCGGCGAGCGGCGATCGATTCGATCCGGCCTTGCTGGAATTCTATATGACGAGGCGCGCCACGCAGCGAGCATTGACCGCCGCCTGGCACCTTCGAGACCCCGCCGTTCGACATTTGAAGGACTGGACACGCTTGGCCCTCTCCTATTTGACGAGGGCCACGACGGGTCGCTTCAATACTTGCCTGCGCTGAGGGGGCCCGCCGCTTTAGCGGCTGCGCGATGCCGCTCCTGAAAACCACATGATTGATGCTATCGAGACGCGGAGCCTGACGCTCAAGTTCGGACGCCTCGTGGCGGTCGACCATATCGATCTTAAGGTCGGCAGCGGCACGATCTTCGGCCTGCTGGGCGCGAACGGTGCCGGCAAGTCCTCGACCATCAAGATGCTCACCACGCTGATGAAGCCCACGAGCGGCTCGGCGAGGGTCGCGGGCTTCGACCTCGATGCCGCTCCGCACGAGATCCGAAGGCGCATCGGATACGTTCCGCAGTTGCTGTCGGCTGACGGCGGGCTCACGGGGAACGAGAATTTGCTGCTCTCCGCGAGGCTCTATGCCATCCCGCGAGCTGATCGGCAGGCTAGGATCCGAGGCGCGATCGAGCTCGTGGGACTCGCCGATTCCGCCGACCGTCTGGTCAAGACTTACTCGGGAGGCATGGTGCGTCGCCTCGAGCTCGCCCAAGCGACGCTGCACATGCCTGCCGTGCTATTCCTCGACGAGCCGACGATCGGTCTCGATCCCGTCGCCCGTCATACCGTCTGGAACCACCTCGAGGATATCCGCCGAAGGTTCCGCACCACGATTCTCTTGACGACTCACGACATGGAGGAGGCCGATCACCTCTGCGATGAAGTCGCGATACTGCACGCAGGGAGGATCGTGATTCGGGGAAAGCCGGCCGAGCTCAAGAGCTCGATCGGAGAGCTCGCCACGCTCGACGATGTATTCGAGCGCTTCAGCGGTACGGCCGAGGAGGCGGGACGGCTGCGCGATACCGACCAAGCTCGCCGCATCGCCCGGCGCTTGGGTTGAGCATGCGTCGATTCCTGACGGAGTGCTATGCAATCGCCGAGGTGGAGCTGCGCAAG
This sequence comes from Steroidobacteraceae bacterium, assembly GCA_035319505.1. Classification (GTDB taxonomy): domain Bacteria; phylum Pseudomonadota; class Gammaproteobacteria; order Steroidobacterales; family Steroidobacteraceae; genus Bog-1198. The sequence goes on from DATHCO010000339.1 coordinate 11,490, forward strand.
CTCATCCGTGATCCCACGGAGCTCATGTCCCGGGCAATTCAACCGGTGCTCTGGCTGGCCGTGTTCGGACAAGTACTGAGCCATGTGCGCGGGCTCGATACCGGCGGCGTCGGCTACCTCACGTTCATGACGCCTGGCATCCTGGCGCAAAGCGTGCTCTTCAGTGCGATCTTTTATGGCATCGCGGTCATTTGGGAGCGGGACCTGGGGATCGTGCACAAGCTGCTGGTAAGCCCCGCCAGCCGCTGGTCGCTGGTATGCGGCAAGGCCGTGGCCGCCGATTTTCGGGGACTGGTCCAGGCCGCGGTGATCTACGCCGTTGCGTTGGCGCTTCAGGTCTCGATCCGCTGGCAGCTCTCGGCGATTTTGGGGGTTCTGCTCGTGGTCGCTCTCGGTTCGGCAATCTTCTCGACCTTCTCGCTCGTTATCGCTTGCATCGTGAAGACTCGCGAGCGGTTCATGGGAATCGGCCAGGTACTCACGATGCCGCTCTTCTTTGCAAGCAACGCGATTTATCCTCTCGATATCATGCCCTACTGGCTCAAGGTGATCGCGACGCTGAATCCCCTCACGTATCTGGTCGATGCGCTGCGCGGCCTCATGGTGAACGGGGAGAAGAGCGTGTACGGTGTCGGGTTGGATTGCGCCGTGCTGGTGCTGGTGTTCCTGGCGCTCCTCAGCGTGGCGGTCAAGCTATATCCGAAGCTGGTGCAGTAGCAGCGCGCGGGCCCGCAGGCATGGACCGCGCGGCCCAGCCAGCGAGAGGATGCGCTACTCCAGGCCGGCGAGCTCGCTGAGCGACCCGCCGAGCTCCAAGCGCCGGATCGCCTCCGCAAACAGCGGCGCGACGCTCACCATCCGCAGCGAGCCATTCAGATAACCCGAGAAGGTCGGATCGAGAGGAACGGAATCCGTGACCAGCACCGAGTCCGGGCCGCTCGAGCCGAACAGCTGATGCGCCTCGGAGCTGAAGGGGCAATGACTGACCGCCACGTCGACTCGTCTCGCGCCCGCGGCCCGGCAGGCGGCGACGGTGCGCTGGATGGTATTTCCCGAGCTGATGAGATCATCGATGATGATCACTTGCTTCCCGCTCACCTCACCCACCAGAGTGTCGCCGCTCAGGATGCCGGCGCTGCGCTTCTTGTCCATGAAGGCGACTCCCAGGCTCTTGCCGCGCAGGCCTTGTTCCAGGCTCTCCTTGAAGTGTCGGGCACGCTTGACGCCGCCGATGTCGGGCGAGGCGACCACGCAATCGGGTGCCCCCTCCATGACTGGCGCGAAGTGCCGGACGAAATACGGGGTGGCCTCCAGATGCAGCGACTCGATGCGGAATGCATTGTCGATGGCGGCTCGATTGTGCGCCTCGAGAATCATGATGCGGTCGGTGCCGACCGCCTCGATCAGCTGCGCGACGTAGCGTGTCGTGGTCGGGTCCCGGGCCTTGGTACGCTGATCCTTGCGCGCATAAGCGAGGTACGGAATGCATAGCGTGACGCAGCGGGCCCCGGCATCCTTGAGAGCGCCGACGAAGAAGAGCAGCCGGCACAATCGGTCGTTAGCGGAACCCTGCGCATCGCCGTGCAGGCACTGAACGATGTACACCGAGCGACCGCGAACGGATGCACGAGGTCGAATCTTGTGCTCGCCGCCGTCGAATTCACGCTCCTCGGGCGCGCTCATCGGCACTCCGAGAGCGGCTGCGACGCGCTGACCGAACGCGGCGCTCGACGCCGGCGCGAAGAGCACAGTGCTGTCCTCTAGTGACATTGCGGTACCTGAAGGGCCGAGCGCTGGGGATTATCCATGATCCGGGGCCTCTGACGTACCGCGTCATTCCGAAGAGCGCCTGCGGCAATCCCGAAGTATCGCTCCCGCGGCGACTGTGCTCAGATCACGAGCCAGCGTTTGCCGCGGGAAGGGCGCCAGATGGGACCGCGCACCAAGCGAATCGTGATTATCGACGGGCACCCGGATCCCGATGAGTCGCGCTATGTGCATGCCTTGGCGAACGCCTATGAGAGCGGGGCGCGATCAGGGGGCCACGATGTCGTCCTCCTCAAGATTGCGACTCTCGCTTTTCCGCTCTTGAGGACGCGCGAGGACATCGACGCAGGCGTCGTGCCGCGTTCCATCGAGAGCGCGCGCCGTGCGCTCATCCGCTGCGATCACATCGTCTTGCTCTATCCGCTGTGGATCGGGGGCATGCCGGCGCTGCTCAAGGGGTTCCTCGAACAGATATTTCGCGACAGCATCTCCTATGCCTGGTCGCACGAGAGGGCCGCGGCGCGACATGTGCTCGAGGGCAAGTCGGTGCGCATCATCATCACCATGCGAATGGCGGCGACAATGTATCGGGACCACCTCGGCTCGCCTACCGTCAAGGGCCGCCGGAAGCGCGAGATCGGCAGCTTCCTCGGCGTCTCGTCGATTCGCACGCGGGTCATCGGCCGTGTCGAGAGCATTGGCGCGGCGAGACGGGCCGCCATATTGAGCGCCATGAGCGCCCTCGGACGCGCGGGGGCTTAGCGTGCGGGAGGGATCGCGAAGCTTCGAGCAGAGTCGTCGTAGGTGAAAACTTCCGCGTATCGACCCCAGCTGATGACGACTCGCAGCGTCTCCTCGGCGTCGGAGGCGTTCAGGTGATCCTCGAGCTCGAGTTCGAAGCGCTCGCGCGGAGCCTGATGGTCGTCGCGCTCGGCCAGAATTTGCAGAATATGCGCCGCGAACGGCACAAAGGTCAGGAGATGCTCTCGAAACAAGCGTTTGCGATCCTCGGTCCCGCTCTGCACGAACACGCGGCCCGCCGCGGTCAATTTGATCGAATCTCCCGTCAGCTCGGCGAACTCCAGCAAGTGCAGGGCCGCAGCCACGGGAAGGAGATGATTGATCTCGAGAGCGAAGGAGGCGGCGAGTTTCCCGAGCTCGGCCGTTCCCTGATGAGGCGGCTCCGCGAGCGCTTCGAGGAGGCCGCTGATCTCGTGGACCGATACGTTCGGCAGGTGCAGAGCAAGGCCGCCATGGACCCTGGCTTGGGCTTGCACCGCGGCACTCATACGAGTGGTCAGCACGGAGTAGATTTCACTCACGATTGTCTGGAATCCGGCATCCATGCGATTGCGGGGGCGCGAGAGGGAGACGGGAATCTCGGCGACGAGGTGGCCGGGATTGCTGCCGAGGACCACCACACGATCGCACATGAGAGCGGCCTCCTCGATGTTGTGCGTCACCAGCAGCACGCTGCGCGTCGGTAATTGATGCTCCGTCCATAGGTCGAGGAAGTCGGTCCTCAACGTCTCGGCCGTGAGCACATCCAGCGCCGAGAACGGCTCGTCCATGAGCAACAAGACCGGCTCCGAGACGATCGCTCGGGCAAATCCCACCCGCTGGCGCATCCCGCCGGAGAGCTCGCGGGGAAACGCAGACTGGAACCCATCCAGGCCGATCAAATCGATCGCCGCGTTGGCCCGTCGGCGCACCTCGGCGCTCGGCAGGCCGAGCGCATCCAAGCCGAGCTCGACGTTTTGCAGCACCGTGAGCCAGGGATAGAGGGCGAAGGTTTGGAACACCACTGCGATGCCCTCGCTCGGCGAGAAGAGCGGGGCATTCCGGTAGCGCACCTCACCGGAGGTGGGTGACAGGAGCCCGCCGGCGATGCGCAGAAGCGTCGATTTGCCCGAGCCGGAACGGCCCAGGAGGCCGACGATCTCTCCCTCGCGGAGCGTAAGATCGATATCGACGAGCACCGGAAAGGGCTCGGCCGTGGGCCGCGTGAAGCGCTTGCACACCCCGCGAAGCTCGATGACGATCGAATCCGTCCCTGCCGCCTGGGTCTCGCGGTTCATGTCCGCCTCAGTCGAGCCGGGTGCGCCGCTCGGCGAGCGCATAGAGCGGCCGCCACAGGGCCCGATTCATGACCACGACCAGAGCGGACATCATCGCCACGCCGAGCGTGATCCGCGCGAAGTCGCCGGCCGCCGTTTGCTCGGCGATGTAGGCTCCGAGCCCCGCAGTGCTGAGGTGTGTCTCGCCCCAGCTCACGGCCTCCGAGACGATGCTCGCGTTCCACGCCCCGCCCGATGCCGTGATCGCCCCGGTCACAAAATAGGGAAAGATGCCGGGTAGCAGCACGCCGAACCAGCGTCGCAGCGGGCCCAACCGCAGGCTCGCGGCCGCCTCGCGCAGGTCGGTCGGGAACGCACTTGCTCCGGCAATCACGTTGAACAGGATGTACCACTGTGTACCCAGAATCATCAAGGGACTCAACCAAATCGCCGGAGCGAGACGGTATTTCACGATCAAGAATACCGCTAGTGGAAAGAGGAGATTGGCAGGGAACGCGGCGAGGAATTGCGCAATGGGCTGAACGAGCTCGGTGATCTTGGGCTTGAGGCCGATGGCGATGCCCACAGGGACCCACACGAGCGATGCGAGCACAATCAGCACGGCGACTCGCAGCAGGGTGATTGCCCCGTCCAAGGCGACCGTTCTCAGATCACCTACGGAGAGCGTCGGACGCACGAAGTGCGCGAGCCGCAGCACGAGATACGCGGTGAGCGCCGCCAGACCGAAGTACCAGGCGATGTCGAGGAATCTTCGCGACAGCTCGCTTTTGGGTCTCGCCAGGCGCCACTCGGGAAGCGCGAGACGAGCCCGCGCCACTCGCGCAAGCGCGCTCTGGAGCGGTACGCGGAGCCGCTGGATCCATCGAGATCGGCTGAGGAGATCCAAGACCCAGCTGCGGGGCGCAGTTTGAGCTGCACTCTGCTCCACGCGAAATTTCTCGATCCAGGCGACGAGCGGACGAAACAGTAACTGATCATAGAGCACGATCGCGATGCTCATCGCGAGGATGGCCCAACCGATCGCGCCGAGATTGCGCTCCTCGATGGCCCGTGCCACGTAGGATCCTACCCCGGGTAGCGCGACCTGCGTGCTGCCCACCGCGATCGCCTCGGAGGCGACGACGAAGAACCAGCTTCCGGACATCGACATCATGGTATTCCACAATAGTCCCGGCATCGCGAACGGAACCTCGAGGCGCCAGAATCGCTGCCAGCCGGTGGCACGGAGACTGCGGCTCGCCTCATCCAGATCGACCGGAATCGTGCGCAGTGACTGGTAGAAGCTGAATGCCATGTTCCATGCCTGGGCGGTGAAGATCGCGAAAATCGACGCAAGCTCGGGTCCGAGCGCGCTGCCCTGGAATAGCGACAGGAAGAACAAGACCGTGAAGGAGAGATAGCCGAGCACCGGCACCGACTGGAGCGCGTCGAGTAGCGGGATCAACACCATTTCGGCCCGCCGGCTCTTGGCCGCCCAGGTCGCGTACGTGAAGGTGAAGAGGAGCGAAGCGAGGAGCGCGATCAGCATGCGCGCGACGGAGCGCAAGGTGTACATCGGCAGGGCGGAGGGCGCCAGTCGGATGGGGGGCGCGTGCCCCAGCGAGAACGGCAGGACCATCTGACGCGCCGCCATACCGAAGGTGATCATGAGCGCGAGGAGGAGAATCACGGCGGCGAGATCCGCCAGGCGCGGCGCATTCCCGATTCGCTGGAGTCGCACCCCGAGGGCGTGCGGCATGGTGCGATTGAGCAGAAGAAGCCTCCGGCGGCGATGATGCGCACCGCGAATGGTACTCAAGTACTCGCCGCGGGGTTCCTTCGATCTTGCACGACCCGCGCGCCCGCTTCAAGCCGCGGGAGGTGTCGTGGGCTAAGTAGTTTCCCCGATCGAATTTCAGGTGCCGGCGAGCGGAGCATGGCAGGCAAGGCAAAGGGAACATCGTGGTCAATCGCCTATTCGTCATCGGCTCCTCGGCGGGCGGGATTCCCGCCCTGATTCGTGTGCTGGAGGATCTACCGGGGAGTTTTCCGGCGCCCCTATTCGTCGTACAGCACTTCCCCCCAACGAGCCCGGGCATCGCACGGAAGATTCTGAGCAAGGCTTGCGCGCTTCGCGTACTTCATCCGCGCAGCGGCGACCCGATCCGTCCCGGATATGTCTATGTGGCACCTCCCAACCGGCACTTGCTCGTCCGTAAAGGCCATGTCGCGCTCTCCGATGGTCCTCGCGAGAACCTCGTGCGACCGTCCATCGATGCGTTGTTTCGCTCCGCCGCTCTCGCCTATGGAGCGGCGGTCGTCGGCGTCATCCTGACGGGGGCGCTCAACGACGGAACCGCGGGACTCGTCGCGGTCAAGAATCTGGGCGGCATCGCTGTCGTGCAGGATCCGACGGAAGCACTGGTGCCGTCGATGCCGCAGAGCGCGGTCGATCACGTCAAAGTCGATCATTGCTGCAAGCTGTCGCAGATGAGCGGTCTCTTGCGGACTCTTGCCCAGGATGTCCGAACGGGTCCTCCACCCGTGCATTCCCCGGCGCATTGCGATGAGCTCCTGCAGATCGAGGATGAGATCGCCTCGGGGAGCGCTACCTCGGATGAATGGTACCGCCTCGAAAAGCTCGCGTTCCCGACGGATGTGCTCTGCCCCTTGTGCCGGCGAAAGCTCGTTGAGATCAGGGATGTGTACCGGTCACGCTTTCGTTGCCGTGCGGGACATGCCTTCACGACCGCCACGCTCTTTGCCGCCAAGATCGATGGTGCGAGCACCTACGGACAACCGCTCGGCGGCCCGGACGCCTTTCGCACGGCCGAGAGGACCGGCCAGTAAGCGACCGCATCGAGGATCGAGCGAGGGAGTGTTAGAGACCGAAGGGATATGTGTCCGGGACATCCTCGAGTTCCTTGCTTTCGAGCGGTGTCACTGCGGAAGTCTCGTCGAACCAAACATACTCGTCGAACTGGCGGGGCAGAACCGCCTCGAAGTAATGGCTTTGAAGCTCGGTCTCGGGGCGATACACGACCCCGATGGCACGCTCGAGCCTGGCTCTTGACAATCTCTCGGCGAGCGCCGTTCCCTCCAGTTGTCGCAAGGGCAAGAGAAAGCGCGCTGCCGCGGCCTCGTGGCAGAGCGCTTCGTAGCTTTCGGGTAGGGCCGGACGAACCGTCTTGATCTCCATCGGCTCATCCCAGTTCGATGCCGCCGCGACGGTACCGCTGTGGGTCCCGAAGCCGATGGAGTAGACCCGCACACCGAACTCCTTGCGGCACAGATGACCGATGTTGTATTCGTCTCGCGCTGACATCTCGGTCGCTGCGGAGTCACCCACGTGGGAGTTGTGCGCCCACACGATCCCCTTCGCGTTGGGCCCGTGAAAATCGAGCAGGGTCTTCAGCGTCTCGAACATGTGACCGTCGCGCAGGTTCCACGATTCGCGCGAACCGTAGTACATGATCCGGTAGTAGCGTTCGGCGTTGGCGACGAGGCGTGCATTTTGTACCGCATCGAGGAAGCGCTCCCCATCATGCTCGGCATAGGCCTGACGTTTTCGCAGCAAGTCGGTGAGCATGGAGGTGACCTCGCCCTCGCAGGTGTGGTATAGGCCGGTCAACGTCGCGTGACCGTAGACTGCAGGGTCGGACTGCCACGGCGTCAAGCAGGCGTATCTCTCGCGCGCCACCCGCGCCGTCCGTGGATCGACGGAGTCCAAATACTCGAGAACCGATCGGATCGAGTTGTACATGCTGTAGAGGTCGAGGCCGTGAAAGGCCACGCGCTCGCTCGCCCGCAGCTTCCCGTTGTGCGCTCGCAGCCAATCGACGAATTCGCGCACCTCGAGATTGCGCCACATCCACGCGGGAAAGCGCGCGAATGCGGTCCATTCGGACGGCGGGTACTCGCTGTGTCGAACGAAGTGATCGATGCGCGCGGCGTCCGGCCAGTCGCCCTCGATCGCGACGAAGGAGAATCCCTTCTTCTCGATCAGCGCGCGCGAGATTCGCCCGCGCATCCGATAGAACTCGGACGTCCCGTGAGTCGCCTCACCGAGAAGCACGATTCTCGCCTCGCCGACCCTCTGGAGCAGGGCTGCGAGATCCGCCGACTCGATCTCTGAAAATGGCTCGCTCGAGCTCGCAACGGCTTCGGCGAGCGAGTCATCTGGCGCCTTTCGCGCACGCGCCCCCGGTGCGCTCCACCCTTCCTCGCCGACCAAGGGAACGAAGCGCACGTCGGCGAGCTCTTCGGTCGTGTACTCGTGTTGACCCGTGCGAACGACGCGGAGCAGCTCCTGCAACCCCCGATCCGCGCCCACGGGTATGACGAGGCGTCCGCCGATCTTGAGCTGGGCTTTCAAGGATTCGGGGACCTGAGGTCCGCCCGCCGCCACGACGATGGCATCGTAGGGCGCATGCGCCGGCCAACCGAGGGTGCCATCCGCATGAAGGACGTGCACGTTGTGGTAGCCGAGCCGTGCGAGCGCCGCCGCGGATTTTTCGGCCAGCTGGCCGATGCGCTCGATGGTGTAAACGTCCTTGGCAATGCGGGCCAACACGGCGGCGGCGTATCCCGAACCGGTCCCGATCTCGAGCACCGTCTCACCGCCCTCGAGCTCCAGTGCCTCGGTCATCATCGCCACGATGTAGGGTTGGGAGATCGTCTGACCTTCTGCAATGGGGAGCGGCGTATCCTCGTAGGCGAATTCGCGCAGATCCTCGGGCAGAAACTGTTCCCGCGGGACGCCTTTCATCGCCTCGAGCACGACGGTCGAGCGGATGCCGCGATGCGCGAGATGGCGATCCACCATCTGCTTACGGCGCTTGTTGTAGTCGACCTTCCTCATTTTGAACATTGGGAAGCCCAACCGCGTAAAATGCGGATTTCTCCGCGCGAACAGATATGTTGAGCAAGCTACCGCGCTCACTGGAGCCGACGGTATACGCAGAACTACCTAGCGGTGACAATCCGCATGGCGGCGACAACCCCGCACCTGCCACATGGACCTGCGAGTAATCCCTTATGTTGACCGGCCGACCGATGGAGCACGCTAAGCGGACAGCTGAAGCCCAAAGGTGTTTGCTATGGCCACGTACAAGCAACTGCTCTTTCGATCCGCGGCACGCGAGAAGATCCTGCGCGGAGCCACGCAGCTCGCGGATGCGGTGCGAATCACATTGGGGCCGAAATCGAAGTCGGTGCTCATTCAGAAGCAGTGGGGTACGCCGATCGTTTGCAACGACGGAGTGATGATCGCCAAGGAGCTCACGCTTGCGGATCCCGAGGAGAACCTCGGCGTGCAAATGTTGCGTCAAGCGGCCGAGAAGACGGGAGATGCGGTCGGGGACGGTACCAGCACCGCGACGCTGGTGGCGCACGCGATTCTCTCCGACGGGGTCCGTAACGTGGCCGCCGGAGCGAGCGCGATCGACTTGAAGCGCGGGCTGGATCGGGCCTTGCGCACCGTGGTGGCGCAGTTGAAAAGCATGTCGCGCCCGGTGAAATCCCGCAAGGAGAAGGCCCAGGTCGCGACGATATCGGCGCACAACGACGAGAGCATGGGCGAGCTCGTGGCGGATGCCATGGAGAAGGTAGGCGGGGACGGGATCATCACGGTAGAGGAGTCGAAATCCACCGAGACCTCGCTCGATGTCGTCGAGGGCATGCAATTCGATCGAGGCTACCTCTCGCCGTATTTTGTGACCGATCCCGACAAGATGGAGGCGGTGCTCGAGGACGCCTACGTTCTGCTCACGGACCGCAAGATCGCCGTCATCAAGGACCTGATCTCCCTGCTGGAGCAGCTTGCGAAGAGCGGCCGTCCGGTTCTGGTCGTCGCGGACGACATCGAAAGCGAGGCCTTGGCGACTCTGGTCGTGAACCAGATGCGGGGGGTGCTGAAGAGCGCAGCGGTCAAGGCGCCGGGCTTCGGCGATCGGCGCAAGGCGATTTTGCAGGATATCGCCACGCTCACGGGCGGCAGGGTGATCTCCGAGGAGCTGGGACTCAAGCTCGAGGATACCCGGCTCGAGGCGCTCGGCCGCGCGAAGCGTATCGTCATCGACAAGGAAAACACCACCATCATCGGCGGCGCAGGGGCGCGCAAGGATATCGAGGCTCGCATCAAGGAAGTCCGGCGAGAGATCGAGAAGCCGACCGTGAGCCAATACGATCGAGAGAAGCTCGAAGAGCGCCTCGCCAAGCTCTCGGGTGGGGTGGCAGTCGTGCGGGTCGGAGCTCCGTCAGAGTCGGAAATGAAGGCCAAGAAGGATGCCTTGGAGGATGCCATCAGCGCGGCGAAGGCGGCGGTCGCGGAGGGGATCGTTGCGGGCGGCGGCTTGGCGCTGCTCACGGCGAGCAAGGCGCTCGCGGCGGTGGAAGGGCAGTGCGAGGGGGACGAGCGCACCGGTGTGCAGATCCTGCGCCGCGCGCTCGAGGCCCCGGCCCGCCAGATCGCGGAAAATTCCGCCGTCGACGGCGGGGTGGTCGTCAGCAAAATGCTGGAGGGGGCGGCGAATGTCGGTTTTGATGCAGCCGCCAAGCGCTACGTCGATCTGTTCGAGGCGGGCATCGTCGATCCGACCAAGGTCGTGCGGATCGCGATCGAGAACGCCGTGTCGGTCGCCGGTGTACTGCTCTTGAGCGAGGCGACGATGACGGAGAAGCGCGAGGAGGAGAAATCGGGCGCAAAGGAGATGCCGAGTGACATGTAGGCGAGCGGTATGCGAGAGGCTCAGATCATCGAGAGGGGAATCAGAATGAACATCCGATCACTTTGCAATACGGAGGTCGTCACGGCGCGAGCGAGCGACGAGTTGAGCACGGCGGCCGCACTGATGCGCGACCGGCACGTGGGCTATCTCATCGTGGCCGACCCCTTGCCGCTCGGCGGCTGGTCGAAGCCCGTGGGTGTGCTCACGGATCGCGATATCGTGGTGGAGGTGCTCGCGAAGGGCGTCGACCCCAAGTCCGTCACGATAGGCGATATCATGACCCGCTCGCCGGTCGTGGTCGAGGAGACGAGGTCAATCGACTACGCGCTCCACGAGATGCGCCGCATCGGAATCCGACGGATTCCCATCGTCGGAGCAGCAGGTCAATTGATCGGCGTGCTCTCGATCGATGCAGTGGTAGAGCACTTGGCGAAGGAGCTCGCCGACGTGTCGGGCTCGATTCGCAGCGAGCTGCGAATCGAGCAGAATTTCCGCACCTGAGGGTCGCCCGGGGGCCGCCCTCGAGCCGGCGGCCCGGTGGTGCTAGTGGGCCTTCGATTTGGCGGTGCGGGCTGCGCGCTCGAGCAGCCGGCAAACATCCGCGTCCTCGAGCTGGTGGAAGTCCTCGTACCACTCGCCGATGGCGCGCAGCATTGGCGGCATCGAGAGGATGATGACCTCGTCCGCCTCTCGACGGAGCAGGGTCACCGCCTCGGGCGAGCCCACGGGTACCGCCACGATCACCGAGGCCGCGCCCGCCTGGCGTGCGGCGCGCACGGCTGCGAGCATGGTCGAGCCGGTAGCAAGCCCATCATCGACCAGAATGACGCTCGTGCCGTGCAAGTCGAGCGGCGGGGCATCGCCGCGATACGCCCGCTCACGGCGAGCGAGCTCGCCTCGCTCGCGCTCGGCGATGCGCTCGAATCGCTCACCCAATCCGAAGAGATCGTCGGCATCGCGCACCGTGATGTTTCCCGAGGCGATCGCCCCGACCGCGAGCTCGGGCTGTCCCGGCAGACCGACCTTGCGTACGACCATGACGTCGAGGGGCAGGTGCAGGGCTTGGGCGACCTCATACGCGACCGGAACGCCCCCGCGCGGAAGGCCGAGCACCAACGCCGGGCGTTGCAACGGGTGTTTCGCAAGCGCCTTCGCAAGCGCGAGCCCGGCGCTTTGGCGGTCGACGAAGGGTCCCATTTCTCGTGTCACGGCACTTACCTTAACTCGATTCATTCCGAGCGGTATACGTGGAAGCCGTAGCTACGTAGATCTCCGAATTCCGCTGTGTCCAGCCGGCATCGCACAATCGAACGCTAGCCAGGAACTCGGTAGTTGGGGATACTTATGGCGGTGAACCACACGCAGAGCATCCTACCGGGATCCGGCACGGCCGAGAGCACGATGACCGCCGAATGGGTGCTATGGTTCGATGATCCCGGGGCGGTCGATGTCGGCCGTGTCGGCGGCAAGAATGCGAGTCTCACCAAATTGACCTGCTCCCTCGGGGGCGTCGGCATTCGCGTGCCGCCCGGCTTTGCGACGACTGCAGCGGCCTATCGCAGCTACCTCGAGGCCAACGGGCTCGAGGTCAAGATGCGCCGGCAGCTCGAGGCCTATCACGGCCATAAGCAGTCCTTGGCCGAGACGGGTAGCGCTATTCGGCGCATGATCGTCGAAGGCGAATTTCCGGCGCCGATCGCCGCATCGATTCGCGCGGCGTACGCGGCGCTCTCGAAGCGCTGCGCAACGACCGACCTCGCGGTGGCGGTACGCTCGAGCGCGACGGCGGAAGATTTGCCGCAGGCGAGCTTCGCCGGCCAGCAAGAGACCTTCCTGAACGTGCGCGGCGAGAGGGAACTCTTGCGTGCCTGCCGCAAATGCTACGCCTCGCTCTTCACCGACCGCGCCATCGTTTACCGCGAGACGAACGGCTTCGATCATCTGCAAGTGGCGCTCTCCATCGGCATTCAAAAAATGGTGCGCGCCGACCGTGCCGGATCGGGCGTGATGTTCACGCTCGACACCGAGACCGGGTTTCCCGGAGTCGTGGTGATCAATGCCGCGTGGGGGCTCGGCGAGAATGTCGTGCAAGGCACCGTCAATCCTGACAAGTACGTGCTGTTCAAGGAGCTGTTGGCGAACGCTCGGCTCTGCCCCATCATCGAAAAGACCGTCGGCGCGAAGGAGAAAAAACTCGTTTACGGCGAAGGAAGCAGCGCGCGGACCCGAAACCTGAATACCACGCGCCGCGAGCGCGAAGCGGTGGTGCTAACCGACGCCGAGATCCTCGAGCTCGGCCGCTGGGCGGTGGCCGTCGAGAAGCACTACGGGCGGCCGATGGACATGGAATGGGCCAAGGACGGCGACAGCAACGAGATGTATCTCGTTCAGGCACGACCCGAAACCGTTCAGTCCGCGAGATCGGCCACGGTGCTCAAGAGCTACAGCCTCACCGAGAAGGGCAGGCCCATCGTCACCGGTGCCGCCATCGGCGAAGCCATCTCCGCGGGCGAGGCCTGCATCATTCATCACGCCAAGGACATCGACAAGTTCCGCGAAGGCTCGATCCTGGTCACGGAGTCGACGGACCCCGACTGGGTCCCGATCATGAAGAAGGCGGTGGGCCTCATCACGAACTACGGTGGTACGACCAGCCACGCGGCCATCGTGAGCCGCGAGCTGGGGGTCCCCGCGATCGTCGGTACCCTGTGCGGCACCTCCGCGATCAAGGACCGCCAGCCCGTCACGCTCTGCTGTGCCGAAGGGGATCAAGGAACCGTGTACGACGGGATCCTCGAGTTCAAGGCAGCGGACATCAATCTCTCCGATGTGCCGAAAACTCGCACGGCCATGATGGTCAACATCGCGAGCCCCTCGGCGGCTTTTCGGTGGTGGCGGCTGCCCGCAAGAGGCATCGGCCTCGCGCGCATGGAATTCATCATCAACAACATCATCAAGATTCATCCGATGGCGCTCGTGCACTTCGACCAGCTCCATGACCCGGATGAGCGCCGCCACATCGATATCTTGACGCGGGGTTACCCGAGCAAAGAGGCGTACTTCGTCGATACGTTGGCGCGTGGTATCTCGAAGATCGCCGCACCGCATTACCCGAATCCCGTCATCGTTCGCCTGAGCGATTTCAAGAGCAACGAATACGCGCACTTGGTCGGCGGAGCGCAGTTCGAGATCTCCGAGGAGAATCCGATGCTGGGGTTGCGCGGAGCATCGCGCTACTACAGCGACCATTATCGAGACGGATTCGCGCTCGAGTGCCGGGCGATCCGTAAGGCCCGCGATGAGATCGGTTTCGATAACCTGATCGTGATGGTGCCCTTCTGTCGGACCCCGCGGGAGGCTGACCGCGTGCTCGGGGTGATGGCTGAGCGGGGGCTGCGGCGCGGAGAAGGCGGATTGCAGGTCTACGTGATGTGCGAGATCCCCTCGAACGTGATCCTCGCCGAGGAGTTCGCGCGCCGCTTCGACGGATTCTCCATCGGAAGCAACGACCTGACGCAATTGGTGCTCGGAGTCGATCGGGATTCGGCCGAGCTCGCCGAGCTCTTCGATGAACGGGATGCGGCCGTGATGCGCATGATTGCCGATGTCATCGCGCGTGCCCACGCGAGCGGCACCAAGGTCGGTATCTGCGGCCAGGCGCCGAGCAACTACCCGGATTTCGCGCGGTTCCTCGTCGAGGCCGGGATCGATTCCATCTCGCTGAACCCCGACAGCTTCGTGTCCACGGCGCGGGTAGTGGCCGCGCAGGAGAGCTTGCGGGCGGGAAAGAGCCGGTGAGCGAGTGCGCCGCCTAGCCGTCCTCACGAGCGGCGGCGATGCACCCGGCATGAATGCCGCGGTTCGCGCCGTGGTCCGCTGCGGCATCGAGCGCGGGTTCGAGGTCGTGGGCGTACGCGACGGGTATCAGGGACTCGCGAACGGCGATCTGCGGCCCATCGGCCGGCGTGAGGTCGGGGGCATCATTCAGCGTGGGGGCACCGCCCTGGGTACCAAGCGCTACGAGCCACTGAAGACCCCGGAGGGGCGTAAGCTTGCAATTGGGACCTTGTGTGCGCACGAGATTGCGGCGCTGATCGTCATCGGCGGCAACGGCTCTCAAACTGGAGCCTGCGCGTTGCATGCGGAGGGATTTCCGGTGATCGGCATCGCATCGACCATCGACAACGACCTCTGCGGAACGGAGATCAGCATCGGGGCGACCACGGCCATCGACGTCGCGCTCGAGGCGATCGATCGGCTGCGGGTCACGGCTTCCGCGATGAGACGGGCGTTTCTCGTCGAAGTGATGGGGCGACATTGCGGCTATCTTGCCTTGATGACCGCCATTACCGGGGGCGCGGAGATCGTCGCCTTGCCGGAGGCGGACGCGGAGCCTGAGAGTCTGGCGCAGGAGCTATGCGCGGCATACGAGCGCGGCAAGAGTCACGCCATCGGCGTGATCGCCGAAGGCGCTCGATACGATGCGGATGCGCTCGCGAGATATTTCAAAGAGCATCACGAGCGGCTAGGATTCGAATTGCGCGTGACGAAACTCGGACACATCCAGCGCGGTGGGGCCCCGGGGGCCTTCGACCGCATGCTGGGCACGATGCTCGGAGCCGCGGCAGTGGAGGCTGCCGCCGAGCGCCGTTATGGAATTCTCGTCGGCTTGCGCGACGGCAGACCCGCCACCACGCCGCTCGCGGAGGTCGCCGGAAGGACGAAGCCGGCGGATACCCATTTGCTGCGCCTCGCACGCATCTTGGCGCTCTAGGTCAGGAACTCAGAATCGACTCGTAGGAGAACGCGATGTTATTGAAGGATGTGTGCAGTGGAAATGTCGTCGTGTGCGGTGCAGAGGCGAGCGCGCTGGAGGCGGCGAGCCTCATGCGCCGAAAACACGTGGGAGATGTCGTGGTCGTGGACGATCCCCGGGAAGACGGCGTGCCCCTCGGCGTCGTCACCGATCGCGATCTCGTGATCGAGGTGCTGGGCAAGGGCCTCGATGCCGCGAAGACTACGGTCGGCAGCTTGATGCGCAAGCCGGTCATAATCGCCCACGATTCCGAGGATACGGCGCTCGTGATCGAGCGAATGCGCTCGCACGGCGTTCGCCGGATACCGGTGGTCGCCGGCGAGGGCCAGGTGGTCGGCATCGTCACGCTCAACGACTTGCTCCGGGTGTTGGTGTCGGACGCGAGCGCGCTCCTCGATATCATGACGAAGGGCCAGTTGCACGAGCAGCACACGCGGCGATGAGGTCGAGCGCGGTCGCCTCTACGGAGCCACTCCATAGGACGGATCGAGGCTTGCGGGCATCCTCGAGATGAAATCGGCTACGGCCCGTATGTCGTCCCGGGACAGCCGGCGCACGGCGTCGATCGCGGCGGGCTCGGCCCTCGATCGGTGACCGGCCGCAAATCCCTCGAGCTGCGTGAGAAGATACGTGTAGTTTTGCCCGCTGATCGCGGGAATGGGGCCCTGTGCACGACCCTCGCCCCGAGCGCCGTGACACTCGGCGCAGCTTTGATCGTAAATTTGGCGACCGCGGCCCAAACGATGCGCATCGCCGTGCTCTCCGTGCGGGTCGTGCGGCTGCGCCGCGAGGTAGGCGGAAAGATCGCGCAGCGTCTGGGGATCCGCCAGATCAGCCGCGGTGAGGATCTGATGCATTTTGGGCGCGTAACGACCGAGCGTGACGAATTGCACCAGCTGCTCGAGGAGATAGCGCTCCTGCTGCCCCCCGAGCTGCGGATATTGTCGATCGCCCTCTGCGTTTCCTCTGGAACGGTGGCAGCCGATGCAATGCTGAGCGTAGATTTGCGCGCCATGGGTGAGATCCGGAACCGCTGCGGTGGCACGGCTCATCAAATCCTGGGTGGTGCGGATCGTCGAGACCTGAGCGGGAGAATCCGGCGAGGTCGAGCCGCTCGAGCCGAGGAGCAGTGTCCCGACTGCGGCGCAGGCAGCCGCCTCCACCGCCCACACGAATGCCCTGCGTAGCTTCATTCAGTCTCACCCTCTCGCGCCGATTGGCGCGTCCTCGAGTGCGCGAAGGACGGCCCTGCCTGCTCGGGCTCCGGCAGAAGCTTTTGTTGCAGCAGGGCGAGCGCTTGCTTCGGATCGTCCGCGAACTGAACCAGCGCGAGGTCCGCTCGCTCGATCATTCCGTGGCGAACCAGGGCCTCGAAATTGACGATCTCGCGCCAGTAGGCGGTCCCGTAGAGTATCACCGGGATTGCGCGTTCGAGCTTCTGGGTCTGTGCCAGGGTCAGGATCTCGGTGACTTCGTCCAGCGTGCCGAAGCCTCCCGGAAAGGCAACGAGCGCGCGCGCCAGATGAGCGAACCAGAGCTTGCGCATGAAGAAGTAGTGAAACTCGAACAGCAGCTCTCGGCTGATGAAGGGGTTTGGCCGCTGCTCACGGGGCAGGCTGATGTTGAGCCCGATCGTCCTGCCGCCGGCCTCGGAGGCCCCGCGGTTGGCCGCCTCCATGATGCCTCCGCCGCCGCCCGAGCAAACGACATAGCGATGCGTGTGCGAAGAGAGGCTCTTCGACCACGATGTGATGAGGCGCGCCAGCTCGCGTGCCTCATCGTAGTAGCGGCCCAGGGGATCCTCCGGTCGCAGCCGGGCGGATCCGAAGAATACGACGGTGTCGCGGATGCCTGCACGGCGAAATCGATGCAGCGGGCTCAGGTACTCCGAAAGGATGCGGACGGGCCGGCCGTCGTCGCTGTCGAGGAAGCTCGTGTCTTGGTAGGAGAGGACGGGAGGGCTCGGGTGTCGCATGGGGATTACCCTAGGTGTTCGAAGTCGATGAAGCCGCGCTCGACGTCGGTGTGAATCAGCTTGACGCGCACATGATCGCCGACCTCGAGGCCCTCGAATCCTGTCACGATTCGCCCCTCGACGGTCGGCGAGGAGATCCTCGCCCAGGTGCCCTTGTCCGCAGCGCCGGTCACGATCGCATCGAAGGGCTCGCCGATGCGCCCGGCGAGCAGCAGGGCGGCCGCGGACTTGGCGAGTCGACGCTCGACCTTGGCGGCATTGTCTTCCTGCCTCGTGCAGTGCGCTGCCAATGAACGCAGCTCCTCGCCGGTATACTCGATCGGGGAGCCCGAAAGCGTCGCCTTGAGCAGCCGCTGTGTGAGCAGATCGGGGAATCGTCGGTTGGGCGCCGTGGAATGTGTGTAATCGCTCACCGCGAGAGCGAAGTGTCCCTCGGCAGGCTGTCCCGGTAGGTCGACCACGTACTCGCCCCGACCGAGGAGCTTGACGACACAGAGCGACAAGTCGGCAAAGCGTGCAGGATCGAGCCGGCGGCGCGCAGCAAGAAAGTCGTTGAGGGCGGGTGCCGAGGGCTCGGCGGGCAGATGCTCCCCGACCTCGGCCGCCAGCTCGACGATGCGCCCCCATTTACGGGGGGTCTTCAGAACGCGGCGCAGGGACGGTGCGCCATGGCTTGCGAGGTAGCGAGCGCTCACCCCATTGGCGGCGATCATGAAATCCTCGATGAGATCGTTGGCGCGGTTCTTGTGATCCGGCTTGAGATCTGCGAGCACCTCCCCGTGGAACACGGGTCGCGCCTCGATCGTCTCGAGCGTCAGGGCGCCGCGCGCGCAACGCGCGCTGCGCAGCGCCTGCGCGAGCTCGTCTTGGAGTCGCAGTTGCCGATCGAGTCCGGGCACGGCGCTGAGCCGCAGCGGCGCCGGGGCCGTCCCGGCAAGCCAGGGGCCAACCCCGCGGTAGCTGAGCTTGGCGCGATTTTGCACCCGGGCACGGTAGATCTCCGATGTGCCGAGCGTGCCGTCGGCATCCACCGCGATGTCGATGACGACGGCGACCCGCTCCTGTCCTTCGACGAGCGATGTGAGATCGGTCGAGAGCTTCTCGGGAAGCATGGGAAAGGTCTGCGGAACGGTGTAGACGGAGGTCGTATTGGTGCGGGCGTGCGTATCGATGGGAGTGGATCGTGGGACCACCGCGTCGACGTCCGCGATCGCCACCAGAATCCTCGCGCCTCCGCCCGCGACCGGCTCGGCGACCGAAAGCTGATCGAGATCGCGCGAATCATCGTTGTCGATCGAGGCCCACAGGAGCCCGCGCAGATCGCGAATCGACGGATCCGAGGTCGCCAGGGCCGGCGCGCTGATGCGCTCGGCCTGAACTCTGGCCTGCGGCGAGAACTCGGGCAGGAGGCCACGCTCCAGCATCGCCCGGCGCGCGATTCTTCGTAGAATGCCGATGTCTATCGCCGTAGCGTCTACCTCGTCGAGCCCGTCATTGCAGCCATCCGTCGCCTATCTGGTCCGTTGGGCGAAAGCCACATACAATATTCGAGCCAAAGCATTCAGCTCAAGCTAACGGAACACCCTTTGCGTACAACGTCAGCCGAATTGGCGCGCGGCGTGCTCGACGCTGCGCCCGATGCGATGATCATCATCGATAGCGCCGGCCTCGTGCTCTATGCCAACAAGCAGCTCTCCGCTCTGTTCGGATACGATCACGACGAGGTCGTGGGACAGCCGGTGGAGCTGTTGATGCCGGAGCGTTTTCGCAGCGGGCATATCACGCACCGCACGGACTATAGCAATAACAAGCGCTTACGTCCCATGGGGGTGGGGCTCCACTTGCTGGGACGTCGCCGTGACGGGAGCGAGTTTCCGGTCGAGATCAGCCTGAGCCCCATCGAGGATGCCGGTCGAACGCTGGTCGCCGCCGCCATTCGCGACGTGACGGATCGCAAGCGCGTGGAAGCCGAGCTGATCCTCGCCCGTGAGGCGGCGGAAGGGGAGCGCGAATCAGCCGACGCGGCGCGGGCCGAGGCCGACCGGGCGAACCTCGCCAAGAGCCGCTTTCTCGCTACGGCGAGCCACGATCTGCGCCAGCCGATACAGACCATCGCGCTCCTCACCGGAACGCTGCGCCGGATCGTGAGCGGCCATGTCGCGCTCGATGCCGTACAGCAACAGGATCAGGCGATCGCCTCGATGTCGAGGCTCCTCAACGCACTGCTCGACATCAGCAAGCTCGAATCCGGTGCCATCAAGCCGGAGCCGTCGGAATTCCAGATCGCCTCGCTCTTCGAGCAGCTGCGGCTCGAGTTCGCGAACATCGCCGCATCGAAAGGCTTGCGCCTCGACGTCGAGCGCTGCGCGGACGCGGCCTACAGCGATCCCTCACTCGTCGAGCAAATATTGCGCAATCTGGTATCGAATGCCATCAAGTACACGCGCGAGGGCTCGGTTCGTCTGCGCTGCCGGCACGAGTCCGCGAACCTCGTTTGCATCGAGGTTCTCGATACCGGCATCGGGATACCGGCGGATCAAATTCCGTATATTTTCGATGAGTTCTATCAGGTGGGTGATCCTACCAATCGCTCGCGGGAGGGCTATGGGCTGGGTCTCTCCATCGTGCAGCGCCTCGCGAAGCTCCTCGCGCTCAGACTCGAGGTGCATTCCGAAGTAGGCCGCGGCTCCACGTTCTCCCTGAGCCTCCCGGCGAGCAAGGTGCAGGTGAAGCGTATGGGCGCGGCCGGCGCAGAATCGGCCGACACGGACCGCCAGGGTAGCGGGGAGGCGAGCATCCTGCTGGTCGAGGACAACGCCTCCGTGCGGCGCGCCACCTGCTCGCTGCTCGAGCTCGAAGGCTATCGGGTCACATCGGTCGGATCCTTGCAGGAGGCTTTGGAGCATGTCCACAAGGGTCATCGGGTCGACTTGCTGATCACCGACTATCACTTGAACGATGGAGAGACAGGCAGTCAAGTCATCGCCTCGCTGCGCGAGGTTCTGGGTACCCCGTTGCGGGCGCTGATCACGACGGGCGATACCTCTTCGGCGATCAAGAAGCTCGCGAGCGATCCCTATCTGAGAATCACCAGCAAGCCCATCAACGCGGACGAGCTCCTGTCCTTGCTGCGGGCCTTGCTCGCCGCCTGATCAGGATCCCGGATTCGCTCCAGCGCCCGGCGGGGGAGGCTCGGCGCCCCACTCTCCGCCGAGCGCCTCGATGAGCTGCACGCTGGCCGTAAGCTGCTGCAGGCGCAGGTTGACTGCGCTCTGTTGATTACCGAGGAGGGCGGACTGGGCGCTCGTCACGTTCAGGTACGGATCGAGACCGAGCGTATAACGGTCGGTTGCGATGGTGAGGTTTCGGCGCGAGGATCGCACGGCTTCATCCTGCTGAGTCACCTCGGTGGAAAGAATGCGCAGTGCCGCCAGATTGTCCTCGACCTGCTGAAATGCGCCGAGTACGGTCTGCCTGTAATTGGCGACCGTCTGCTCGTACGCGGCGCGATATTGAGCGACCGTCGCCCGGCGTAGCCCGGCATCGAACAAGGTCTCGGCGAGCGTGGGTCCGACCGCCCATACGCGACTTGGCCACTTGAGCCATTGGGCGAGGGCCGAGGACTCGAAACCGGCCGATGCACTCAAGGTGAGTGTCGGGAAGTAGGCGGCTCGGGCGATGCCGATCTGCGCATTCGCCTGAGCGACGAGCCGCTCCTCGGCTGCGATATCGGGCCGCCGCTCGAGAAGTTCGCCGGGCACTCGCGAGGGAATCACCGGCGGCGGCGCGGCGGCGAGGGGCAGCGGCGGCAAGGAGAACGCCGAAGCCGGTTGCCCTACGAGGACCGCGATCGCATGCTCGTATTGAGCCCGGGCCAGCCTCAAGCTCGTCGCCTGCACCTCGGCGCTCTCGAGCTGCACTTCGGCTTGCGCAACCGCCTCGTCGGTGCCGACGCCCGTCTCGAACTGAGCACGCACGAAATCGAGCGCGGCGCGATAAGCGTCGACCGTGCCGGCGAGCAGCTCGATCAGCGAGTCCTGCGCCCGCAGCGCGTAGTAATCGACCGCGAGCTCAGCCTGCAACGTGAGGCGGGTGTTCTCGACATCGGCCGCGCTCGCTTGCGCGGCGGCGGCGCTGCTTCTCACCGTGTTGCGCACCCGAGTCCAAAGATCCGGGGCCCAGGATGCGTCGAACGGCAGCGTGAAGGCGTTGTAGGTGAGGGCGCTCGATGAGGCGTCGATGAATACCCGCTGGCGCGTGACGGCGGGACTCGCCGTAAGAGTCGGAAAGTATTGCGCTCGCGCCTCGTTCACCAGTGCTCGCGCCTGCTCGAAGCTCGCGAGCGAGGCTGCAATGCTCTGATTGGCGACATTCAGCCGCTCTTCGAGCGCATCGAGCTCGGGCTCGTGAAACATTTCCCACCATTTTCCCCGGGTCGCGGCATCGCGCGGCGCGGCCGGTTTCCATTCCGGAGCGCTGCGGAGCTCGACCGCGGCGCCTTCTCCCGTGCCCGCGCTCGCGTTTTCCTTGTAAGCGGAGGGAACCGCCACGGGCGGCGGGCGATACGGAGGCGCGAGCTCGCAGGCTTGCGTGAGCAGGAGAAGCGCCGCGAGAGCGGCCGCCGTTCGCTCACTCATGAGGGCGAGCCTCACTCATAGCGCAGCGCCTCGATCGGGTTCAAGTGCGAGGCCTTGCGCGCCGGGTAGTACCCAAAGAAGATCCCCACCGCGGCGGAGAACACGAAGCCGCCGACCACGGCGGCGCCGGGCAGGAGCGTCGGCCAATGAGCGACGGCGGAGATCAGCGCCGAAACCCCGATGCCGCCGAGGATGCCGGCCACCCCGCCCGCAACGCTCAGGAAGATCGCTTCCATCAGAAATTGAAGCAGCACATGCAAGCGCCGCGCGCCGATCGCCATGCGCAAGCCGATCTCTCGGGTACGCTCGGTGACCGACACGAGCAAGATGTTCATGATGCCGATCCCGCCCACCAAGAGCGAAATCGAAGCCACCACCGCGAGGAGCAGCGCCATGATTCGCGAGGAGGTCTCGGCAGTCTGGGCGACTTGGCTCAAATTGCGCACGGCGAAGTCCGCCGTGTCGCCGGGGCGAATGTGGTGGCGTCGCAAGAGCGTATCCGTGACCTGCTGCAATGCCGTGGTTACTGCCTCCTTGCTTGCGGCCTGCACGTAGATGGAGTTGACGTAGCCCGTGATGCGCGCAGGGATGTTGTAAGGATTGGGTGCAGGGGGGAAAGCCGCCGCGGTGGTCGTGACCGTCACGGAGGCATTCGATACCGTGGTGGTGGCCAAGGTCTGCGCCTGACTCGGGGCCGCGACTCCCAATATCTTTTCTTCCGCCGCCGTGAACGGCACGATGACCACATCGTCCTGATCTTGGCCATAGCTACTTTGCCCTTTGGGGCTCAATAGCCCGACCACCCGCACGCTTTGTCCCTTGACCAGGATGCGCGCCCCGATCGGGTTTTCGTAGGCGTTGAAGAGTTGCTGGTAAACGGTTTGCCCGAGGAGGGCGACCATCGAGGCGCTCCCCTCATCCGAGGGGCCGAGCGTCCTGCCCGCGGCGATCTGCCAGTTGGTCACGCGCAGATAGCTCGGGGTCGCTCCCTGCACGTTGGTCGTCCAGTTCTGGCTGCCATATTCCACCTGGCTCAACTGCCGGATCATATAACCCACATCTCCGACCGCCGGGTCCTCGCGTCGCAGCGCCTGAGCATCGCCTGCGGTCAAAGTGGACGCGCTGCCAAAGCCGACGCGCGCACCGCTCGCGGTCGTCGCACCCGGCAAGACGACGAGAAGGTTGGTTCCGAGGCTCTCGATTTGCTTCTCCACCGCCTGATTGGCGCCCTGACCGACCGCGACCATGGCAATCAGCGCAGCCACGCCGATGAAGACTCCGAGCGTCGTGAGCGCGGACCTCAGCTTGTTGCGCCCCACCGCTTGTGCAGCGCTCATCAAGATCATGCCGGCGAACCCCAGCCAGGGGGCGATCCGTCGGCTTCGCCCCTCGGGCCCTGCCGCTTGCGCTTCTTGTCGCGCGAGGGGTGCGAGGCCAGGACGCATCGCACGTTCGGGGGCGGAGATTTCGCCTGCCGCGGGCGCGCTTCTCGCCTCGTCGGTCAGGATCTTGCCGTCGCGCATCGTGATCACCCGGTCGGCATAGTCGGCGATGTCGCGCTCGTGCGTGACGACTACCACGGTGACCGCCTGTTGCCGGTTGAGCGTTCGAAGGGTCTGCATAATCTCGTGCGAGGTGCGCGTATCGAGATTGCCCGTCGGCTCGTCTGCGAGCAGGAGTCCTGGATGATTGATGAGCGCACGGGCAATCGCGACCCGCTGCTGCTGTCCCCCGGAGAGCTGATTCGGACTGCTATGCTCGCGGCCGGAAAGACCGAGCTGCTCGAGCGCCGCGCGTGCTCGCTCGAAGCGCTCGCCCCCGCCGGCGGGGCCCGAGGTCGCGTAGAAGAGGGGCAGGGCGGTATTCTCGAGCGCGCTCGTCCGTGCGAGCAGATTGAAGTTCTGGAACACGAAGCCGATCCGCTCGCTGCGGATTCGGGCAAGCTCGGGCTCTTTGAGGTGCGCGAGATCGACGCCCTCGAACAGGTACTGTCCTGCAGTAGGCTGGTCGAGACATCCGCAGACGTTCATTAAAGTGGATTTGCCCGAGCCCGAGGAGCCCATGATCGCGATGAACTCTCCCGGGGCGATGGTCAAGCTCACATCGTCGAGCGCGCGCACCTCGGTATCGCCGAGCGAATAGATCCGCGTCACGTGACGGAGCTCGATCAGGGGCTGGCTCACGGCTTTTCGACCTCGCGCATGGGATTCTCGCCTTTGCGCCGCTACAGCCCGAACTTAAACGAGCCCGCTCTCTCGCCGGAACCGGTCCGCTGCTCTCCCACGATGACCTGATCGCCCTCTCGGAGATTGCCGGAAATGATCTCGGAGTTGACGTCATCGTCGAGCCCGGCACTCACCGGGACGGGCATCGGCTTGCCCTCGTGCAACACCCACACCTGGGCTGCGGCGCGATTGGCCCTCGACGGCGCCGGCGCGCCCGGCAGCGATGCAGCCCGGCCGGCCGGTGCATATCGAAGCGCCTGGTCGGGCACCGAGAGCACGTTCGCTCGCCGATCCGTGACGATGCCGACGGTTGCGGTCATCCCGGGCTTCAGCAGGAATTGTGCGTTGTTCACGCCGACGACCACATCATAGGTAACGACGTTCTGGACGGTTTGCGGCGCCTGACGCACTTGGACGACGGTTCCCTCGAATGAGCGGTCCGTGAACGCCTCGACGGTGAATCGCGCCTTGTCACCTTCCTTCACGGTCCCGATATCGCTCTCGCTGACATTGGTGTCGACCTGCATCTGGGTCAGGTCCGTCGCGATCAGAAAGAGCGTCGGCGTCTGAAAGCTCGCGGCCACGGTTTGCCCGATGGTGATGTTGCGCGCGACCACCGTGCCGTCGACCGGCGAAATGATATTGGTGTACTCGAGATTGACTCGTGCCGTCTCGACCGCTCCGCGATCGAGCTGCACGGTTCCCTCGAGCTGGTGCACGAGCGCCACTTGATCGTCATAGGTCTGCTTGGCGATGGCGTTGCGCGCGAGGGAGGCCGCGTAGCGCTCGAGGTCCACGCGCGCTCCCTCGAGCTGCGCCTCATCACGCTTGAGCTGTCCGCTGGCCTGGTCGAGCACCGCCTGGTACGGGCGCGGATCGATCTTCGCGCAAAGCTGACCCTTTTTCACCCGCGTGTTGTAGTCGCAGGACATAGTGCTGATCACACCGGAAACGTAAGAGCCGATGATGATCGTCAGCACCGGGTTGACCGTTCCGGTGGCGGTGATTTTCCGTTCGAGGGTCGCACGGGTTACCGGGGCGGTAACGTAGCGTATGGGCGCGGAAGGGCGCATGAACCAAAAGACCACGGTCGCGAGCCCAAGAACGCTCGCCGCGATGACGGACAGGAGCTTCCACTTTAGCTTAGAGTGGGCCTCCATTCGGCGTGCAGGCCGAGATTCGGAATCATTCATGGTCCGAGATACTGAACATGCACGTAGGCGCCGGTGTAGACGTTGTAGAGGAGGTACCAGCCCGGATGATCCGGATCGGGATAGATGACGAAATCGTCTCCGCAGTCCCAGCACCAATCGGCGCAGGCGAGCCAATCCCAGTCAGCGACGACGAAGAAGAAGCCGCCGGGCAACCAGAAGCGGTGATGCTCTCGATCGAAGCGCGTAATCGAATAGCGGTAGCTCGGGCCGACGCGGTTGAACGGGCGGACGTTGCTCGAGGGAAGCCGGTAGCGCGGATCGCTCGGGCTATCGTGCCCGTACCAGTGGTCGTGATTGACGTGGGGCAAAGCATTCGCTCGGCCTCGCTCGTCGATCTCGGATTCGGGTACCGCGTTCGGCTCCGTCCGGGCGGGCGGCGCCGGAGGCAGATGGCCCTGATTCGCGCGCGGCATCCCACCCCCGTGCCCCACCGCCCCGCCGTGAGGATGCTGCGCAGACGCCGGAAGGACAGCGACGGCGATCGCCAAAAGCAACGAGCCCCAGATGGCCTTGTTCATGTGATGGTCTCCAAAGGACAGGATGGGAGTACCTTCCCGCATCGCGGGACGGGATGCTATACGGCCTTTCCCGTGTGTTGCTTCGGGACCGCCGCAGCGGGAGATAGCCATTCCGTCAAGGCGACCCGTTCGCGCCCGCTTTCGTCTTCCCGTTCCACCAGCCGCCGCCGAGCGCGACGTAGAGAGCGACGGTATCCTGGTAGCGCACGGCGATGCTCTGCAAATCGTTGATCTGCGCCTGGTGGTACTGCGCGTCGGCGTTCAGCACGTCGAGGTAGGTGTCGAGGCCTGCGGTGTAATTGGTCTGCACCAGGGTGAGCGCATCCTTGGCCGTGGAAAGGGCCAGCTCCTCGGCCTTTAGCGCCGCCGCATCGTGCTCGAGGGCGCGCAGGGTGTCCGAGACCTGCGCAAAGGCGCCGAGCACCGTTTGCCGGTAGAGCGCCGCGGCGGCTTTGTAATTGTCCACCGCCGCCTTGCGCTTGTACCAGAGTGTGCCGCCCTGGAAGAGCGGCTGGCTCAGATCCGCGCCCACGTTCCATGCGCGACCGTTGGAGGAAAGGAGAGTGCCGGTGGTGAGCCCGTTGGCACTGTAATTTCCGGAAAGCGCGATGCTCGGGAGGAGTGCGGCCGTGGCCACACCCACGTTCGCGCTCGCGGCATGGGCAGTGGCCTCCGCGACCAGGACATCGGGGCGCTGCGATACGAGGTCCGAGGGCAGCTCGACGGGAATCTCCCGGGGCAACGTCAGCTCTTCCAGACTGATATCGGGCGCGTGCCATTCAGCCGGTGCTCGCCCGACGAGTGTTGCAAGGAGGTCATCGGCCTGGGAGAGCTTCTGCTCGAGCTGTGGAATCGTCGCCTGGTAGGAAGCGAGCTGGCTCTCGAGACTCAGCACGTTCGAGTAAGGCACGGTGCCGGCCTGCACCTGGATCTTGGCGAGCTTCACCTGCTCGCTCTGGAGATCGATCAACCGTCGTGTCGCGTCGATCTCTGCCTGGTAGGCCGCTTTTGCGACCATCGTGTTGACGATGTTCGAGACGAGGGTGAGATAAGTGGCTTGGCGCTGGGCGCGCTCGAGATCCACCTGCGACTTGAGCCCCTCGATCATGCGCCGCTCGCCGCCGAAGACATCGAGGGCGAAGCTCACGGATGCGGAAAGGGTGAACAGGTTGAACAGAGTCGACGGCGCTACCTCGCCTAGTTTCACCAGTGAGTAGCGCTGGCGAGTCGCGCTCGCGTCGGCTTCGGCCTGGGGAAAGAAGATGCCGTAGCCGCTGCGCAGGGTATCTTGACTCTGGCGCAGGCTCGCTTGCGCGGCCTCCAGACCCGGATTGTCGGCGAGCGCCTGGGCCACGATCGCGTCGATCTTGGCCGAATCGAAGAGGTGCCACCAGTCGCCCTCGAGCCGTACCGCGCGGCTGAAGTGCTGCGCGACGCCTTGCGCCTCGTCCGTAGTAACCGGATCGCCGCCGTAGGCGTAATGATCGAGCGCCGGGGGTTTCGGACGAACGTAATTCGGGCCGACGGCGCAGGCGCACACCGTCAGCGCCGCGAGCACGGCGAC
The DNA here is from genome assembly GCA_035319505.1 of Steroidobacteraceae bacterium. Lineage (GTDB taxonomy): Bacteria > Pseudomonadota > Gammaproteobacteria > Steroidobacterales > Steroidobacteraceae > Bog-1198. The sequence continues at coordinate 38,991 of DATHCO010000339.1, forward strand.
TCCTGCTCGTCCGAGCATGTGCCGCATTTCGTATTTACTCACCCACATAGACGTCCACGAGCTGCCCCGGATACAGATGCAGACGTGGCGCGTTATCGAATCGGAAGATGACCGGAAGCACGCGCACGTCGACGCGCTCCTGGCGAGCATTGGAGAGCTCGATCTTCGGCGAGATGTAGGGCTGGATGCGCGCGAACGTGAGCGGCACGTGGGTATCCGTCCCGCGGATATACATCTCGGCCTTCATCTTGCTCGGATCGGGCAGCCGGTGAACGAGAATCTCATCGACGTAGGCGCGCACCTGAAAGCGCTGCTGCGGGGTCGCCATGACGATGAGCGGATCGAAACCCTGAGTGTAGGAGTCGTAAGCCCCCTGCGGCGAGACATAGCTGCCCACGCCCGTTTGGACCGCGAGCACCACGCCGTCCGAGGGTGCCCGAATCGTGTATTTCGCGAGCAACGCCGCCGACGCCCCGTACGCCTTGGAGAGAGCGATGTATTGACGCTCCTGATTCTGAATATCGTAGATCCACGCGCCCGCCTTGGTGAGCTCGTACTGCCGTTCCGCCACCTTGAGATTGGTTTCCGCCACCTTCTCTGCATTCTTGGCATTGTCTAATGCATCGAGGCTCACCGATCGCGGGTCCATGTCGTACGAGCGCTGCTGCTTCGTCAAGGTGTCTTGCGCGCTTTTCAGGGTAGCCCGGGCACTCTCGACCTGGGCAATGCTCACCTGCAAAGTCTCGGGCCGCGGCTCCGCCTTGAGCTCATGGAGGAGCGCCTGCGCGGCATCTGCCTGGGCGTGCTGCTGCTCCGCCGTGGCGCGCTGCACGGAATCGTCGATGGTGAGCAAGGCATCGCCGCGATGAACCTTTTGC
>DATHCO010000340.1:0-4915 GCA_035319505.1 Steroidobacteraceae bacterium
ATCCCACTCCGGATCGCCAGCGTGCTCCTTGCCATCGCCCAGCGCCCACCCCACGCTCGGCTCATAGGCCTCCGCCCACCAGCCATCGAGCTCGGAGAGATTGAGTCCCCCGTTCACGAGGACCTTCATGCCGCTGGTGCCGCATGCCTCCCAGGGGCGTCGAGGCGTATTGATCCAGACATCCACGCCCGCCACCAGGCGCTCGGTCATCAGCATGTCGTGATCGCTGAGGAAGATCGCATGCGGCCGCACATCGTAGCGGCGCACGAATTGCACCCACTCGCGCACCAGCCGTTGACCAACGGCATCTGCGGGGTGGGCCTTGCCGGCGAGAACGAGCTGAACGGGCCGCTGGGCGTTGGTGAGTATTCGAGCGAGACGCTCGGGATCGTGCAACAGCAAGTTCGGCCGCTTGTATGCGGTGAAGCGCCGTGCATATCCCAGTGTCAAGCGCCCGGGGTCGAAGAGCTGCTTGGCCCCTTCGATCTCACCCGGCGTGGCTCCCGAGGCAGCGAGTTGCAGGGAGAGCCGCTCGCGTGCATAGTCGACGAGGGATGCTCGCGCCGCGGCGCGACACTCCCAGATCGTGGCATCGGCGACACCTCGGATGCGTTCCCTGACCGACCCGAGCGATCCGAGCCAGCGATCCTTACCGCAGCAATGCGTCCACAGTGCATCGGCCTCGGGGCTGTCCCAGCTCGGCGTGTGCACGCCGTTGGTGACATGGCCGACGGGCACTTCGGTGCTCGGCCAGCGGGGGAATAACGGTTGAAAGATGCGGCGGCTCACTTCCCCGTGTAAGCGACTGACGCCGTTCGCGGATCCGCAGCCGCGCATCGCGAGATATGCCATGTTGAAAGGCTCGGACTCATCATCGGGATTCGCTCGGCCGAGAGCGAGGAGCTGCTTCAGTTCCAGGCCGAGCGAGCGATCGGCGTAGCGGCCGAGGTACTGTGAGATCAAAGACGGCGCAAATCGGTCGAATCCGGCCGACACGGCGGTGTGAGTGGTGAACACGTTGCCGGCACGCGTCGTGGCGAGCGCCGACTCGAACGGCACTGCGTTTCGCTCCATGAACAGGCGTGCGCGCTCCAGGACGGCGAACGCGGCGTGTCCCTCGTTCAAATGGCAGACCTCGGGATGCACACTCAACGTCTCGAGCAACCGCCAACCGCCGATCCCGAGCACGATTTCCTGCTGCAGCCGAAGCTCGGATCCGTCGCCATAGAGCTCGCTCGTGATGCCGCGCTGAGCCGGCTCATTGGCGCTGTCGTTGCTGTCGAGCAAGTACAGGCGCAGGCGACCGACCTGAACCTGCCAGACGCGAAGCGAGAGACTGTCGCCGGGGCTGTGAATCTCGAGCCTGAGCCATTCGCCGTCCGGGCCTCGGAGCGCCGTGATGGGCAGCTGAGCGGGATCGTTATAGGGATACAGGGCCTGCTGCGCGCCGTCCTTGTCGATGACCTGGCGAAAATAACCCTGCTGGTAGAGCAAGCCGACTCCCACCATCGGCACACCCAGGTCGCTTGCGGACTTGAGCTGATCGCCCGCCACATTGCCGAGCCCGCCCGCGTAGATCGGCAACGCCTCGCTCAGCATGAACTCCATGCTGAAGTAAGCCACTCGAGTCAGCGGGCAGTCCGGATGGGTCTGCTGAAACCAGGCCGGCTCCTGTGCTTGGACCGAAGCCTTGCCGAGCCGCTCCAGCTCCGCTTTGAATTCCGCGGTCTCGAGCAGCCGCTCCAGGCGCTTGGGCGACGTGCTCGATAGGACTATCCAGGGATTGTGGGTGCGGGACCACAGGTCGGGGTCCATTCGCTTCCAGAGCTCATCGCTCGCGTGGTTCCACGACCAGCGCAGGTCGAGCGCCAGCTGCTGCAACAACTCGAATGGCGGCTTCGCGCTCATGGCCGACGCGGCGGGCGGCGGCCTAGGACACGCTGTCCTTTCGCCGGCGACTCTTCCGCCCACGATCCTTGCGACGCTGATTCACCTCGGCTTCCGCTGCGAGCCAGTCCTCGAGCTCGTGACCGGGCGCGAAACCGCGACGCTCCGAGCGGAAATAGGCGGCTTCGGCGATCGCCGCCTCGCGCTCCTTCGCTGCCTGGCGGTCAATCGCTGCTTGAGAGTCATTTTGATGCCCCGGCGCCTCACCTGGCTTATCGATCGGCGGCTTGCTCGCTGAGCGTCCTGTTCGCTTGCCTGTGGCCATAAGATTCTCTCCAGCAAACACGGGGATAAGATCGATTCTCGGCGTGCGGAGAGCGGCAGACCATTCGCAGAACCCCCATTCGGTGTAAGTATTACCCCCGGGGTCCCGAGCTCAGGATGTCTCTCGCGCGCAAATCGCCCTAGAATCGCCCGTCGTCAGGAGCAACCGCGCACTTTCCCCGGCAAGGTACTGCAAAAATGCGAAACCCCGTCCCTTTCGATTCGCTCTATCGCCATGGTTTTGTGCGCATCGCCGTGGGTACGCCTCGCGTCGCCATTGCCGAGCCCTCGATCAACGCCGCTGGTATCGTCGAGTTGGCGCGCCGCGCCGATCGCTGCGGCGCGCTCCTCGTTCTATTCCCGGAGCTCGGATTGTCGGGGTATTCGATCGACGATCTCGTTCAGCAGGACGCGCTGCTCGATGCCGTCGAGCGTGCCCTTGCCGAACTGCTCGACTCGACGCGAGATATGCGCACGATGCTCATCGCCGGCGCGCCACTGCGCTCCGAGGGCAAGCTCTTCAATTGCGCCCTGGTGATGCACCGAGGAAATCTCCTGGGGGCGGTGCCCAAGGCATACTTGCCCAACTATCGGGAATTCTACGAGGAGCGCCACTATGCGGCGGCTTCCGAGGCCGTTCACGACTGCATCACGGTCGCCGGGCAGCAGGTGCCATTCGGGAACGATCTGCTCTTTACTGCCATCGCGATGCCCGACTTCACGCTGCACGTTGAGATCTGCGAGGACCTGTGGTTTCCCCTTCCGCCGAGCAGCTATGCAGCGCTCGCCGGAGCGAGCATTCTTGCCAATCCGTCGGCGAGCAACGCGACGATCGGCAAGGCGGATTTTCGCCGGCTCCTGTGCCGATCGCAGTCGGCGAGATGCGTGGCGGCGTATGCGTATGCCGCGGCAGGGTACGGGGAATCGACCACCGACCTTGCCTGGGATGGTCATGGCCTCATCTGCGAGAACGGGGATCTTCTAGCCGAATCCAAAAGATTCGCGTTCGAGAGCGATCTCATCACCGCGGACATCGATCTCGAGCGCCTTCGGCAGGAGCGCATGCGCCTCACCAGCTTCAATGATTGCGTTCGGGTGCACCGTGAATCGCTCATCGATATGCGCCGCATCGAGGTTGCGCTGGAAGTCCCGACGGAGGCGGTCGTGCTCGAGCGAAAGATTGCGCGCTATCCCTATGTTCCATCGGAGGCTGCGCTCCTCGATGAGCGCTGCGAGGAAGCGTATGCAATTCAGGTGCAAGGTCTTGCCCGCAGGCTCGAATCCGTTGCGAAGAAGGTCGTCATCGGCATCTCGGGCGGGCTCGACTCGACTCAGGCGCTACTCGTGGCTGCAAGAACCATGGATAGCTTGGGCCTGCCCCGATCGAACATCCTCGCGTACTCCCTACCGGGCTTCGCGACGACCGAGCACACGCAGGAGAACGCACGCACGCTCATGCAGCACCTGGGGGTAACCGCGGGGGAGATCGACATACGCCCCTCGGCGATGCAAATGCTGCGCGATATCGGTCATCCGTATGCGCGCGGCGAGGCCGTATTCGACGTCACGTTCGAAAACGTCCAGGCGGGCGAGCGCGCCTCGCACCTCTTTCGATTGGCGAATCTGCAGGGGGCGCTGGTCGTCGGCACGAGCGATCTTTCCGAGCTGGCGCTCGGCTACACTACCTATGGCGTCGGAGACCACATGTGCCACTACGCCGTCAACGCGTCGGTCCCGAAGACCCTGATTCGACATCTCGTCGGATGGGTTGCACGGAGCGGTCAACTCGACCGCAGCGTGAGCGAGACGCTCGAGAGCATTCTCAACTCGCCGGCCACCGCCGAGTTGGTTCCCGAGGCGCCCGGCGAGATGCGGTCGGCGGAGGACACGGTCGGCCCCTATGAGCTGCAAGACTTCAATCTATATTACTTGAGCCGGTTTGGATTTCGGCCGAGCAAGGTAGCCTATCTTGCGTGTCAGGCGTGGTCCCGGCGCGAGCGTGGAATGTGGCCCTCCTCCATGGCACCGGCGGAACGACACGAATACGATCTCGCCACGATCAAGCGCTGGTTGGCCGTCTTCATTCAACGTTTCGTTCAATCGAGTCAGTTCAAGCGCTCGGCACTCCCCAACGCGCCCAAGGTGGGCTCCGGCGGATCGCTATCGCCGCGAGGCGACTGGCGCGCGCCGAGTGACGCGACGGCGCAGGCCTGGCTCGAAGAATTGCGCGACGAGGTTCCGGACAGCTAACAGTCGCGATTTTTGCGCGCGCGTTGCTCGCCTGGGCAAATCGGCCTCCCCCGGCGGCCGCTGCCGAGAGCCGCATCAAAGCCAGCGGCGAGCTTGCGCACGGCGTCGGAGATCTGGACCGGATACGCCGAATCCCCCGCCTCGAGCCTGTGCAAGTCGGGCGGCAAGGCGACCACTTCCCGCCGGCAATAGTCGCGTATCTCCGAAAGGGTCGGTAACGGTGCGAGGCGTTTGCCCGCGCGCAGGACCTCGCGGAGCAGCGGCTCCCCGCCGGCGGGCTCGTCCGCGAGACAGATGCGATCGAGCGCGGCGCGACGCGCGTCGTCGCGCTGCCGGTACACTTGCTTGGCACCGGGCCAGGTGGCTTTGCCGACCGATTGCTTGCGGCGCGGCTTGCCTGCGTACTCCTGAAGCTTGTACGCCATGTCCAGAGCCGGCACGTCGCTCGAGGTAT
>DATHCO010000341.1:0-5032 GCA_035319505.1 Steroidobacteraceae bacterium
CGAGCATGCAGAGGACGCCCCCCCATCCGGCGAGACCCGATATGCTGCCGAGCCCGAGCAGTGCGACGACACCCGAGAAGCCGAGCGCGAGCCCCAGCAGACGTCTCGGTCCGAGATGCTCGTGCAGCCCGAAAAAGCGCGACAGCAGCACCACCGAAAGCGGCACCGTCGCAATGAGGATCCCGGTGACCGAGGAGCTGATCCATCGCTCGCCGGCCGATATTGCCGAAAACGGGATCACGAATTCGACGAGCGCGAAGGCGCAGAGCGCAGCGCCGTGCCTGGTCAAGGGAGCGAGCGCCCTGCGCCGCCAGGCGATCGGCAGGAGGACGCTCGCGCCGAGCGCCACGCGGACCCACGCGATCGCGAGCGGCGATACCTCCGCGACGGCCAGCTTGATCAGGAAATACGGAATGCCCCAAATGATACCGAGCGCTGCAAACGCCATCCAAGCTCGCCAACTCATGCCTTCCTCGGAACGTCGCCACCGGGCGAGAATTGTATAAACTGCACGCACGGGCACTCAACCGGCGGGACCCAGCAACATGACCACGAGCACCCATCGAGCCAGGCAGCGCGGCTCGAGGGAGACCGGCCACTCGACCGGCGACTCGAGAGAGCGCCGCTTCTCCGTCGGCGACCGGCAGATCGTCGCGCAGGGACTCGCGCGCGGGGTTTTTCAGGATCTTTACCACCATTTCATGACGGTGAGCTGGCCCCGGGTGTTCGCCACGATTGCCGGCTTTTTTCTCGTGTTCGATCTGCTGTTCGGCTGCCTCTACGACCTCGTGCCCGGCTCCATCGCCAACCTCAATCCACCGGGCTTCCTCGGCGCCTTCTTCTTCAGCGTCGAAACGCTGGCGACGGTCGGCTATGGCGAAATGCACCCGCAGACGCTTTATGGCCACGTGGTCTCCATGGTCGAGATCTTCGTGGGCCTGATGATGCTCGCGCTCATCACGGGACTCATGTTCGCGCGCTTCTCGAGGCCGCGGGCGCGCTTTCTGTTCGCGAACAAGGCGGTGGTTCGCCCGATCGACGGCAAGCTCACGCTGATGTTTCGCACCGCCAATGCACGGCAGAACGTGATTCAGGAGGCCTCGGCGCAGCTGCGCATGCTGCGCGATGATGTGACCGAAGAGGGTTACCGGATCCGCCGCATCACGGACCTCGGGCTGGTACGCTCCCAGCATCCCGCGTTCGTGCTCGGGTGGAACATCATGCACGTCATCGATGAGTCGAGCCCGCTCCGCAAGGAAAACGAGAAGTCGCTCGAGGATGCCGGGACCTCCTTCATCTTGAGCTTGAGCGGGACAGATGAGACCACCGGACAGGTCTTGATGGCTCGCGAGGAGTATCCCGCGACTGTCATCCGCTGGAACGAGACCTTCCGCGACATCCTCGAGAGGGCCGCGGATGGAACCGTTCACATAGACTACAGCAAGTTCCACGACGCCGTGCCGCTCCCGAGGGCGGGCGCGCTCCCCCAATGACGCGGCCGCGGATATCCCGTAGAATCGACGGTTGCGTTGCGGACCGCGCGCACGCGCGCGGGTGCTTCGCGAACCACAACAGAACAATCAAGAGGGCTGACTACAATGCATCCGATCAATTCTGTTAGGGGTGCCATCACGACCGGTGTGGTGCTCGCAGTGATCATCGGGATCTTGCTCACCGTCTGGGCGGGACAAAGCGTTACCTTCCACCTGGTACGCGCCGACCGTTGGCTGCACATCCTCGCCGGGGTCATGTGGATTGGTCTTTTGTATTACTTCAATGTCGTGCAAACGCCGGGACTCGCCGCGGCGGCGGCGGACAAGGGCGGTCCCGGAGGCGCGGGGATCAGCAAGTACATTGCACCCCGTGCGCTCCTGTGGTTCCGCTGGGCGGCGGTGGTGACCTGGTTGAGCGGGGCCGCATACTTGATGGGCGGCTATGGGCGTGACAGCGCGCTGGGCGCGATCGGCAAGGCCTTCCTGCTGGAGTCGGGATACCGCACGATCGGTACCGGCGCATGGCTCGGCACCATCATGCTGTTCAATGTATGGGTCTTCATTTGGCCGAACCAGAAAAAGATCCTGGGTATCGTGCCGGCGACGGATGATGAGAAGGCGGCAGCCCGCAAGACCGCCGGTATGGCCTCGCGCATCAATTTCATTCTGTCCATTCCCATGCTCATGTGCATGGGGGGTCAGTCGCACCTCTTACCCTTCTAGCGACGCCATTCGGGGGTGAGCAGGACGCTCGCCCCCGCTCCTCAATCCCGTTTGCGCTCCATGAGCTGATCCAGCCGCTCGATCACGTCCTCGGGTCGGATCAGATCCATGACCCCCGGCTTCTCGATCTTCACCCACCAAGGCAATTGGTCGGGCTCTCGACCCAGAAAGGCGTGCGCCGCCTCCGCGAAGCGGTTGACGCACCACTGTCGGCTCAAGTAGGGACCGCTGCGCGCTGGATTGGTCGCCGCGTAGAGGCCGATCACCGGAGTGTCGACCATCGTCGCCATGTGTGCGGGTCCCGAGTCGGGCGTCAACAGCACGGTGGCCGCGCGCAGCAGCGCCAGCATCTGCGGTAGCGTGTCGCGCCCGATCTGATCGAGCGGCGGATGATCGGCGAGCGCCATGATCCGATCGCCCGTCTCGCGCTCGGCGCGGCTCGGACCCCCACAGAGCACGACGCGCATGTTCCAGCGATCGACCGCATGGTCGCACACCTGCGCATAGAACTCGGGCCGCCAATTGCGTAGCGCATGGCTCGAGCAGGGACTGACGAGGAGGGTCGGCCGCCGGTCCGGGATCAGCCGTTGTGCATAGGCAATCGCCTCCGGCGGCAGCGGAACATTCCACTCGACACGATGATCGGAAATCGCGAGCGCGTCGGCAAACCCCCAGAAGCTGTCGAGCACGTGCTCGCGACGCCGCGGCGCGATCTTGCGATTGCTGAAGAGCCATTGCAGCTCGCGCGCTCGGGCCCGATCGAACCCCAAGCGGATCGGCGCATGCACGAGCAGCGAGAGCAAGCTCGCGCGAAAGCTCACCTGCATGTGCAGCAGCACGTCGAAGCGCCGGTGAGCGAGATCCCCACGCAAGGCGGCAAAATCCGCAACAAAGCGGCTCTTATCCACGGTGAGGAACTCGATCTCCGGCATGAGCGACATCAGCTTCGCCTCGACACGGCCGATGATCCAGGTGATGCGGCATTGCGGCCAGGTGCGCTCCAGCGACCGAATGATCGGCACGACATGGCAGGTATCGCCGAGGGCCGAGAGCCGGATGATGCAGATGCTGCGCGGCGGCTCGGGCGGCGCTTCACGGTCGTCAGTCGAGCCGAGCCGCACGGGGATTACTCAGACAAGCTCCGAGGATCCGCGCGAGCCTAGCTCGACGTCCTCCGTTATTGCTTCAATCCCGGCGAATAGATGTACTTCTGGCCCGCGAGGGCCACCGTGTACATCAGGCCGCCCTTGGCAATCGTGAATACGATCATTCCCTTCTCGAAGCCGCCGCTGTGGGTTGTTGCGTCCTTCTCTCCCCCGCTCGCTCCGGACTCGGTGCCTGTCGTACCGATACTCGCGTTCGCGCCCGCGGTGACCGCGACCGCGCTCGCCCCCGCCGCAAACTCGAACGGGCCCGACTCGAACCCATCGAGCGCACGCTTGTCCTCGAAGAAAATGATCTGGCTATAGGCCTTGCCGCCGGCTTGAAATCCCGCGCTGAGTTGCGTCATGGTGACCTCGCCCATGGCTTTGCCGGCGACGTACACGCGGCCTTTGCCGATCGCCGCGCCAACGATGAACCCCCCCTCGCCCACCACCGGGAACACCGCATACGCGTAGCTCCTCGGAAAGAATCGGGCGCTGGCGCCGGCGTTCTTGAACAGCGAAATCGTATCGGAGTAGGAGTCGGCGTGCGCGGCGCCCGCACCGAGCAAAACCAGGGACGCGAGGGCAGCATATCGAACGGTCGATCTCACGTGGATTCGTCCTCAAGCGAAAAAGCAACTCCGGTATACTGACCTCTCCGACAGCACAGCGCAAATTAGGATGTCGACAGCTTTCTCAGAATACGACGGCCTCGGATTGGCCGAGTTGGTGCGCCGCCGGGAGACGACTCCCGCGGAGCTGCTCGCCTGGGCGATCGGCAACGTGGAGTCGATCAATGCGACTCTCAACTGCATCGCCCACAAGCACTACGAGGAGGCGCAGGCGCAGATCTCCACGGGTGTCGTGCCGGGGGCCTTTCAGGGCGTCCCTTTCATCGTGAAGGATCTCGGCGCCGAGCTTTGCGGGACCATCACGAGTTGCGGCAGCAGGGCCTTCGGGGATCGTCTCGCCACGGCCGACAGCGAGCTCGTTGCGCGCTACAAGCGAGCGGGACTCGTCATTTTTGCCAAGTCGACGACACCCGAGCTGGGTCTCGCCTTTACGACCGAGTCGAAGGCATTCGGCCTCACGCGCAATCCCTGGGACCCGGAGCGCTCGGCGGGGGGCTCATCCGGTGGGGCGGCTGCGGCCGTCGCCGGCGGTATCGTTCCGATGGCGCATGCATCCGACGGCGGCGGATCCATTCGAGTACCTGCATCGTGTACGGGGCTTTTCGGGCTCAAGCCCTCCCGCGGCCGCATGCCATTGGGTCCCGACGGCACCGAGCGCTGGTTCGGTCTCGTGACCGCCCACGCTCTCACCTCGAGCGTACGCGACAGTGCGGCGTTGCTCGACGCCACCTGGGGGACGGAGCCGGGGTCGCGCTACACCTCGCCCGCGCCGCCGAGTGGAAGCTTCTTGCAGGAGATCGCCGGCGCGCCGGAGCGCTTGCGCATTGCGTTGATGCAAAGCTCGCTGTCCGGCTCACCGGTCGACCCGGCATGCAAGGAAGCCGCGCGCGCCGCCGCACGACTCTGCGAATCGCTCGGCCATCATGTCGAGGAGGCGGCACCGTCACTCGATATGGACGCGCTGAGCACCGGTTTCTTGGCCATCATCGTCGCCTCCGTCGCTCAGGCCGTGCGTGATCGGGGCATCGAGCGCGGAAGG
>DATHCO010000342.1:0-14374 GCA_035319505.1 Steroidobacteraceae bacterium
GCCAGGGCATTTTCGCCGGTGGCATCTCGGAAAAAGCTGTTCGCGCGAAAGGAGAACATCATCCCGAGGAGCGCCACGGTCCCGTCGATGATGCTGGCGTCGACGACCTGACCCTTCCCGGACTGCGTCGACTCGATCAGCGCCGCGAGCACTCCGGCGAGGAGAAACATGGCTCCGGCGCCAAAATCGCCCACCACGTTGAGCGGTGGCACGGGCTTTCCACCCGGCGGCCCGATGAGATGCAAAGCTCCCGTCAGGGCAATGTAATTGAGGTCATGACCCGAGGCGAGCGCGAGCGGTCCGCTTTGGCCCCAGCCCGTGATCCGTCCGTACACCAGTCGTGGATTTCGCTCGTGGCACTGCGCGGGGCCGAGTCCGAGCCGCTCCATCACCCCCGGGCGAAACCCCTCGATCAGCGCATCGCAGGTCTCGATGAGGCGCAGTGCCGTGGCGAGGCCTTGCGGGTGCTTGAGATTCAATCTGAGCGAGCGGCGGTTGCGTAGCAGCGGATCGCGCGAGGGTTCGTGCCACAAAGCTCCCGGGCGCTCGATCCGGATCACCTCCGCACCCATGTCGCCGAGCATCATTGCGCAGAAGGGCGCCGGACCCAGGCCCGCGAGCTCGAGAACCCGCACGCCGGCGAGCGGGCCGCCGCGGCCTTCAGGCGCCACTCAAAGTGCCTCGACGACGGTGACGTTCGCGAGACCGCCGCCTTCGCACATGGCCTGAAGGCCGAACCTCCCCTTGCGCGCGCGCAGGGCATGAAGGAGCGTCGCCATGAGCTTCGCACCGGTGGCGCCGAGCGGATGACCCAGGGCGATCGCCCCGCCGTTCACGTTCATCCGCTCGGGGTCTGCCTCGACTGCTCGGAGCCACGCCAGCGGGACGGATGCGAAGGCTTCGTTGATCTCGTAGAGGTCGATGTCCTCGATCCTCATGCCGCTGCGCTTCAATGCGCGCCGCGTCGCGCCGATCGGCTCCTCCAGCATGATCACCGGGTCACCGCCCGTCACCGTCATGTGGTGGATGCGCGCGAGCGGCGTGAGTCCGTGATCCTTCAAGCCGCGCTCGTTGACCACCAGGATGCCCGCGGCCCCGTCGCAGATCTGACTCGCATTGGCCGCGCTCAGCACGCCACCCTCTTTCAGGAGCTTGACGGCGGCGATCGATTCGCGAGTCGCATCGAAGCGAATGCCTTCATCGACGCTGTGCTCGGCGCCGTCGACTCGTAGCGGCAGGATCTCGCCCGCGAATGCGCCCGCTCGCGTGGCCCGCGCCGCACGCTCATGACTTCGCAGGGCGAGCTCATCGAGCTGCTCGCGGGTGAACCCGTACTTGTCCGCGAGCATCTGCGCGCCGGTGAACTGGCTGAACTCGGTGACGCCGTAGCGCTCCTGGATGCGCTTGCTCCAGGGACCCCCGAGACCGGCGTTGACCGCAAGCGCGGTCGGCGAGCCGATCGGCACCCGAGTCATGCTCTCGACGCCTGCCGCAATGACCACATCCTGCGTGCCCGACATGACCGCCTGCGCGGCGAAGTGCAGGGCTTGCTGCGACGAGCCGCATTGCCGGTCGATCGTCACCGCGGGGACGCGGTCGGGCAGCTTCGACGCCAGAACGGCGTTCCGGCCGATGTGAAAGCTCTGCTCGCCGACCTGACTGACGCAGCCCAGGATCACGTCATCGATCGCGTTCGGGTCGATCGCGCTGCGATCCACCAGCGCATTCAGCACCTCCCCGGCCATGTCGGCCGGATGCCAGCCGGCCAGCTTGCCGTTGCGTCGCCCCCCCGCCGTGCGAACCGCCTGAATGATATACGCCTCGCCCATGGATTCACCTCATCGCGTCGAATGCTGGCCGCTTGCAGCCGAGCTCTCGCCGGCAGGTTAAGAGCATTGTGCCGCTCGTGGCAAGTGCGTCCCGCTCGCCGGGAATTGGCCGACGGCAACCATGGCTTTTGCGCGAGCTTCACGGCTTTTTGCGCGATTCGAGAATGCGCGGCGCTTGCGATATCATCGCTCGACGTATGAGTGACGGATCCGAGTACATCACCGGCGTTCGCGGAGCGTATCGGGGAGAGCTCGAGGCATCGCGGGTGTACGGCCTCCTCGCCGAGCGCAAGCACGACGACAACGAAAGGGTCAAGCTCGCCGCCATCGCCGAGGTCGAAGCGCGGACCGCCGGCGCGCTCGAGCCGATTGCGCGACGGCTCGGCATCGCATGCGTTGCCGGCGAGATCGACGAGATTGCGCGCCCTCGCGTGGAGGAGATGAGCGCGATGTCGTGGGGGCAATTCATCGAGCGTGCTCTCGAGGAGTGGCCTCCTTACATCGATCGCTTCGAGGCGCTGCGCAAAGAGGCGCCTGCGAGCGATGCGCGCGCCATGGATTTTTTGGTCGCTCACGAGCGTGCATTGGTCGAGTTCTTGCGCATCGAGAAGTCCGAGCCGCACAGCCTGGCCTCGCTCACTCCGCTCCGCGCCTTGCTCGAGCGGGGCCCGTAGGCCTCGACAGGCCGCCTCACTCCCTAGGAGCCGTACCCCCCAGCGCGAGAAACAGCTGCACCGTATCGAGATAGCGCTGTGCCACGGCCTTGACGTAGCCGAGACGTGCCTGCTGGTACGAGCGCTGCGCATCGAGGACCTGCAGGATCCCCACATTGCCCTCCTGGTAGGCCGCGCGGGTCAGGCTCAGGTTGGCCTCGGCAGCCTTCTGCGCTTGATCTTGCGCGTCGAGCTGCTCGGCATCGTGCCCGAGTGCTTCGAGGAGGTCTGCCACCTGAGCGAATGCCTCGAGGAGCGTCTCCTGATAGCTCGCGGCGCACGCGCGCATCGCATCGACCGCCGCGCGCTTCTGGGCGCGCAGCGTCCCCCCATCGAACAGCGGCATCGTCAATCCCGAGATGGCACTCCAGGCATTGTTCGAGCGATCGAAGAGTCCGCCCGGCGTCACCGCCTGCTGTCCGGCCGTGCCCGTGAGCTGAATCTTGGGGTAAAGATTCGACTCCGCGACTCCGACGGCGCTGGTCGCGGCATGCAAGCGCGCTTCGGCCGCGAGAATGTCCGGGCGGCGATGAGCGAGCTCGGACGGCAGGCTGACCGGTACCTCGAGCGGCAAGCTGATCTGCGCGAAGTCCAGATCCGGCGGGAGATCCTTCTCGGGCGAGCGCCCGAGCACCAGCGACAGTGCGTGATGGGCCCTCGCCAGCTCCTGACGCAGCGGCGGAAGCAGCGCCGAATCGCTTGCGATCTGGCTCTCGGCGCTCACCACGTCGATGCGCGCGACCGAGCCGTTCTCGAACGCGGTGCGCACCAGCCTCAAGTTGTCCCGATCTTGCTCGAGGATGGTCTCGACGGTCGCGATCTGAGCACGCGTCGAGGCGATGGTGAGGGTTTGCATGACCGCCTGTCCGCTCACCGCGAGGTAGGCCGCGCCGAGCTCGTGGCGCGCCGCTTCAGCCTGCGCCTCTTGCTGCTCGACCGAGCGGGCAATGCCGCCCGTGTAGTCCAGCGTGTAGCTGACGGTGGGCCCCACGGCAAAGTAGGTGAAGGGCGGGAAACTGAAACCGGAGCCGAAGAACTCGGCCCCGTATTGCTGGCGGCCGATCCCTGCGGTGAACGCAAGCTGGGGATAGCGCATCCCCGCCTGCGCGAGCGCGAGCTCCTGCGCCTGCGCGAGCGTCGCCTTGGAGGCCTCGAGGGTACGATTGTGCTCGAGCGCCTGCTGGACGATGTCCTCGATCGCCTCCGAGCCGAACAGCGACCACCAGTCGCCTTCGATCTGTTGACCGAGCACCAGGTGCTGCGTGCCGCCGGATGTCGAAGCCCCGATCGCCAGGGGGTTCGAGGTATATCGAGTCGCCTCGGGCGGCTCGGGCCGCGTGAAGTTCGGACCCACGCTGCAGCCCGCGAGCACCGCGAGCAGCGCGGGCAGCGCCCGATGTGCGTGGCGCCAAGGGCCCGAAGCTAGGAGTCTCGGCGGCATGGCGATATCACTCGACGGCAACCGCCTCGGCGCTCTGCGACGGTGCGGCGCGGCGCAAGAGCAGCACCAGCGGGATCGCCGCAAGAGCGAGCCACATCATCAGCTTGAAGTTGTCGTCGTAGGCGATCATGGCGGCCTGTTCGGTGACCTGTGCATTGAGCGCGGACAGCGCGCGCGCGTCCGGCACTCCGCCCGGCAGCTGCGCGCGCACGATCGAGCTGAACGGCATCAGATGCTCGGCAAGCGATGCATGCGCGATCTGCGTGTTGCGCGTGAGGAGCGTCTCCACGATCGAGATGCCGATGCTGCTCCCGAGGTTGCGGGACAGGCTGAAGAGGGCCGCCCCTTCGTTGCGCAAAGTGGCGCTCAGCGTCGCGAATGCGGCTCCCGCGAGCGGCACGTAGACGAGGCCGGTCCCGCAACCTTGCGCGATACCGGACCACATCACCGTGCCCACGTCCATCTGCAGATCGAACTGCGTCATCTGCCACGCCGAGAAGGCGGTGAGGACGAATCCGAAGCCGATGACCCAGCGTGCGTCGATGAGTTTCGTGATGCGCGCAACGACGAGCATCGCGAGCAGCGTGCCGATTCCTCGAGGGGCCGTCACCAGCCCCGTCGTGACGACAGGATAGTTGAGCAGGTCCTGCAGGAGCGGTGGCAAGAGGGCCAGCGTCGCGAACAGCACGAGTCCGACGGTGAACATGAACATGCAGCCCGCGATGAAATTCCTATCCTTGAAGAGCGTGGGATCCAGGAATCGGGTTTTTCGTGTCGTGATCATGTGTACGACGAAGAGGTACAGGGCGGCTGCGCTCAGCGCGGCCTCGATGCAGATCTCCGGTGAGCTGAACCAGTCCTTCAGCTGCCCCCGGTCGAGCGTGATCTGCAACGCGCCGACCGCCAGGCTGAGCATTGCGAAGCCGAAGAAATCGAACGGCGCGCGCTTGATCCTGCTGTCCGGCATGAACGAGAGTGTCCCGAGGAAGGCCAGGATGCCGAACGGCACGTTGATGTAGAACACCCATCGCCAGTTGTAGTTATCGGTGATCCAGCCGCCGAGCGCTGGCCCCAGGATCGGACCGATGGTGACACCGGTTACCCAGATGCTCATGGCCCTCGCATGCTGCTCGGGCGGATTGATGTCGAGCATCACCGCCTGCGCCGTGGGAACGAGCGCAGCGCCGCACGCGCCCTGCAGCAATCTCGCGAGCACCATTTCGGGTAAGGATCGGGCGAGACCGCACAGCATGGATGCGAGCGTGAAGCCCGCGATCGAGCACAGGTACACTATTTTTCGCCCGAAACGGCCCGAGAGCCAGCCGCAAAGCGGCGTCATGATCGCCGCGGCCACGATGTAGGAGGTCAACACCCACGCCATTTGATCCTGAGTGGCCGACACCGAGCCTTGGATGTGCGGCAAGGCGACGTTGGCGATGGTGTTGTCGAGGACCTGCATGATCGAGCCCATCATCAGGGACACCGTGATGAGGGCCCTGCGCGAGCGGGTGATCTTCGAGGCGTCCATGGCGCTTGCTAACGCGCAGTCTCGGCCGCCGTCGAGCGAGCCGCCTCGGAGGACGCAGTGGCGCCCGTCGAGCGCGTGTCGACGGTCACGTTGGCGCTGAGTCCCGCCTGCCACTTCAGGCCCGGATCGACCTCGGTCAGCTGCAGGCGCACGGGTACGCGCTGTACGACCTTGACCCAATTGCCGGTGGCATTCTCCGCGGGAAGCATCGAGAACTGCGAGCCCGTGCCGGGACTCACGCTCGTCACGCGCGCGGAGAAGCGCCGGCCGGGAATGCGGTCGATTTCGACTGTCGCAGTCTGTCCCGGCTGCATGTGGGCGAGCTGCACTTCCTTGAAGTTTGCTTCGATCCATACATCGTGCGTCGACACCAGTGCGAACACCGGCGCGGAGGCCGCGATGTAGTCGCCGACCTGCAGCTGCTCGACCTTGGTGACGATCCCCTCCGCCGGCGCCTTGACCAGGGTGTAGGAGAGATCGAGCTGTGCGCGATCGAGAGCGGCCTGCGCCTGCTCGACCAGCGGATGGCGCTCCGGAGCGATATCGGGGTCTCCGCCGAGATTGGCGAGCGCGACCGCGATCTGCTGCTCGGCGTTCGCCACCTGCTGGCGCGCCAGATCGAGCGCGTTCGATGCTTGATCGTACTGTGCCTGCGAGGCGATCCCCGAGCGCAGGAGGCGCGAATTGCGATCGAACTGAATTTGTGCGAAAGCGAGGGTGTCCCGCGCAGCGTGCAGCTCCACCTGCTTTTGTCGATAGGTCGCTTTCAGCGAGGCCAGTTGCAACCGTGCGCTGGCGAGGCGCGCCTGCGCATCGCTCACGGCGATCCGAAACGGCGCATCGTCCAGCCGATACAACGGCTCGCCCTGTCTCACGATCTCGTTGTCGTGCACGTAGATCTCGAGCACGCGCCCCGCCACATTGGCGCTGATCGATACGGTGGCGGCCTGCGTGTACGCATCGTCCGTGCTTTGATAGCGGCCGCTGGTGAGATAAAGGTACCCGGCCACGAGCAGCGCCGCCGGCGCGAGCAGCATGAGCGGCCGGCGCAAGCGTTGCAGGAGCCTGCGTCGCGAGGATCCCGCCTCCTCGCGACGGATGTCCATACTCTCGAGATCAGGGGTGTCCGCGCTCATGATCGTCTATCCGCCCTCGCGTCTGCGTCCGCTCTCGAGTCTCCGTGCGTGCTCCCCGCTCCACGCGCCTTCTCGACCCGCGGCGGGCCGCATCGCTTCGACCGGTGAGCGGGCCCCGCGGCATCCCGGGCGCCGGCACGGCGCCGAGAGCGATGAAGTTGCTCCGGACCGCATCGAGCGATTCCACCAACAAGTTCCTATGCCGCTTGGGGACACCCGCGAAGGCCTCGTCCCAGGTCAAGTCGATCAAGCGCCCGATATCCTCGAGCAGCGGCTTGGCCTTGGCCGTGAGATACAGGCATCGCACCCGCCGGTCGCGTGGGTCGCTGCGCCGCTCGAGCCAGCCCTCGGCCTCCATCCGGTCGAGAAGCCGCAGCAGCGTCATCGGCTCGAGGTCCGTCAACTCCGCGAGGCGCACTTGACTCACCCCCTCGTGATCGGCCAACCGCAGCAGCGCCTTGCACTGAGCCAGCGTCAACCCGAGCGCCGCGGCGTGCTGCTCGAAGCGCTGCACGTAAAGACGGGTCACGTCCTTCAGCAGAAAACCGAAACGCCTCGACTCTTTCAAGTGAGCGATCGCCCCGGGGGTCTCGTGATCATAGCTCAAGATATCATAACTAGTGTGATTATCACAACTGTGGTGGAGACGCCGCGAGGCATGCGCTGCGAGACACCCTTCGATGCGCCGCTCGAGACGCGCCGCCTGAAATTGGGGCGGCGCGGCGATCCGCGCTAGAATCGACCTGGTTCTCGCGCACCTCGAGTCGGGGGTTGGTTATGTTCAAGCGCGTGCTGCTTTGCTACGACGGCTCCGAGGCGGGGCGTCGGGCGCTCAAGCGCGGAGCGGAGCTCGCGATCCTGCTCGGCGCTCAGGTCCACGTGCTGTCCATCGTCCCCGAGGGAATCGCGAATGCCGCCGTCATCGCGGGCGCAACCGGTCACGCGTGCGTGGTCGATGACCCCCGTGGCTATCGCAAGCTCCTCGATCAATCGCTCGAATGGCTGAAGCAGCGGGGGGTGTCGGCGGAGGGATATCTCACTACCGGCAATACCCTCGATCAAATCGTGGCCTATGCTAAGCGGCTCGCCATCGACTTGATCGTGCTCGGTCATTACCCGCAGCCCAAGGGCGGCTTTTGGTGGGGGAGCGCTCAGCAGCGCGGGACGCTCACCGAGCGCGTGGGCTGCTGTGTATTCGTCGCCGTCAGCGCCGAGAGCGGCTCCCCGAAGGCGCCCTGATTGCCTCGGCAGCGAGCGAGCGGCGTGCGATGGTCGCAGAAGTGACGGAGCGCGCGATCGACACCTTCGGCCTCGGCGGTAGAGTGACCCTCATCACCGGGGGCGCGAGCGGCATCGGCGCGGGCATCGCAGCCGTTTTGGCTGACGCCGGTGCGACCGTCGTGATCGCCGACCGCGATGAGGCCGGCGCCGGGCGGGTGGTCGAGGCACTGACCGCGGCCGGGCACGCGGCCACAGCCGTCCAGGCTGATCTCGCCAGCGAAGCCTCGATCGTGCACGCCTGCGCCGCGGTCGTCTCGCGGTACGGCGCGCCCTGGGCGCTCATCAACAACGCGGGTCTTCAGGACCGCGAGCTGCTGCTCGAGGGCAGCGCAGCCGAGTGGGATCGCATGAATGCGGTGAATGGGCGCGGACCCTTCTTGATGACACGTGAGATCGCCCGGGCCATGGTCGCCGCGCGCCGCGGCGGCCGCATCGTCAATATCGCCTCGGCGGCGCTGGTGGGGTCGCTCGTCAAGGGCTTGGCCGCGTATTCGGGTTCCAAGGGTGCCCTGCTCGGGTTGAGTCGCGCCAGCGCGTTCGAGCTCGCCGAGCACGCGATCACGGTGAACACGATCCTGCCGGGGGGCGTCGCGACCCCCGGGGCCATCGGAGCCAAAGGGCCACCGCCCGAGGGACCGGGGCGGCGACGGCCGCCGCTCGGTCTGTGCGAGCCGCGGGACATCGGAGCCGCGGTGCTGTTCTTCGTCTCGCCCGCCGCCCGCTATGTCACGAACCAGGTGCTGTCGGTCGACGGCGGCTGGTCGGTCAGCTGAGTCCATCGTCCCCGCCCACCGCTCGAGAGCGACTCTCCGAAGACCTGCCGATGAACCGACCGCATCAGGCTCACCAGCGCGCGTCCGCCGGGTCGAGCCGATTCGGACGCCGATACGAGGGGTCCTCCTTGGAGCGCACGCCCTTCAGGAACCCGGCGATCGCGGGCGATCGAAGCCACGAGGCATCGCCCTCGGCGACCATATCGATCACCGTGCGCCGCAGCTTGATCTTCCATTCGCCGTTTCTCCGCTCCAACCGATCGACGTAGCGGCCCAGAGCGATCTTGCAGGTCGCTTGATCGAGCGAGAGCAGGCCGCCGACGACGTAGGTTTCGCAGTGGGCGACGTCGCCTTCGATCTCGCAGGTATGGTTGGTGAGATTGTGACTGTTCGCGCTGAAGCCCGCGCGGTGCCCGCTGTTCGCTTGTTCACCGTATTGCGGGCCGGGCGTGAGGGCTCGACCGTGTTCATCGGCGCCGTCCTCCCAGTAGCAACTCGCGGTCAGAGCGGCGTCGTGGCGGTCCCGGCCGCGCGACTCTCGGGTAATGCAATCGAGAATATCCTGGCGATCCTTCAGATACTGAAGCGTGCGTCGGATTTGCTTGATCTCCTCCTCGAGCTCCATTCGCGTCTCCTCGTTTAAGTGGTTCGTCGCCCGCCCCGCGCACGGCGCTCTCCTCGCGCCCGTGCCGCGGCGGGTCGTAGCGCGGCGGGCCGTAGCGCGGCCGGCCGCGGTGCGGCGCGTGATCCGAGATCCAGGTTGGCGCCGATCCCCTCCAGAACAAAATCATTGATGGCCGCTCGTATGGCCTTGTCGCTCGCGAGCCCGGCTGGAAATATCCAGTCCTGAAACATGACGCAGGCCAGTACGGTCGCGAACGACACTCGCACCATCAGCTTGGGGTCGATGCGGGCCCCGGGCTTCATGCGCCTGCTCATGACCTCGGCGCCGTGCTCGAAATAGGCCGCCAGACTGTGGATGCGGCCCACGCCCTGCGGCATCCCGGCATCGTAGATCTGGGCGACGACCAGCGTCGTCAACAGGGCCGAGTGCTCCGCGATGAAGCGCTGCAGCTTGGTGGTATAGAGCTGCGTCATCTCCCTGACGCTCGAGCTCTCGCCGCCTTGGGTCACGTGCTCCTGGATGAATGCGAGGAACTGGCGGTCGAGAGGCTTGAAGACGACCTCGAGGAATAGGCCCGACTTCGAGCCGAAGTAGCGATAGAGCTGGGCCTCGGTCACGCCGGCCCTGCCGGCGATCCGTGCCGTGGTCGCCCCGGTGAACCCGCGACGCTTGAACTCCTCGCCCGCCGCCCGGACGATTCGATCGCGGATCTCTTCCGGGGAACGGCGTGTGCGTTTCTTGGTCCGCCTCTTGCTCATCGCTCGGGTGTCCTTGGGGTGCGACCGCCCGCGCGGTTGCCTGGCCGAACACTATATCGTAAG
This sequence comes from Steroidobacteraceae bacterium, assembly GCA_035319505.1. Lineage (GTDB taxonomy): Bacteria > Pseudomonadota > Gammaproteobacteria > Steroidobacterales > Steroidobacteraceae > Bog-1198. Next base: position 10,148 of record DATHCO010000342.1, read on the forward strand.
ATAGTGTGCACTATCTTGCTCGGGACTCCTGCCATGAGCGCAATCGTCGGTCGGCTGGTCGCGAAGTTCAGTCCAGGCCAGGGGCTGTTGCGCAACGACTGCTTCCAGATGGCGTACGCCACCAGCGATCTCGACCGCGCTTGCCAGGTCTTCGCCGATCGATTCGGAATCACTAAATTCCGCCGCCTCGAGGGCCCGCTTGCGGCGGGCGGTCACATTCGCATCGAGCTCGCCTGGGTCGGTGGCACGATGTACGAGCTGCTCCGCGCCGAGGGGCCGGGCTCGGACTTCTTCATGAACCTGTTGCCGAGCAAAGGGTTCGCGATACGACATCATCATCTGGGCTTTTTCATCGAGAATCTCGCGGACTGGGCCGCCCTCGAGGCGGAGATCGAGCGAGGCGGCTGGCCGATCTGCTCGAAGAGCCATAACGTGGGATTTCTCCGGGCCTGCATCATCGAGGCGCCCGAGCTCGGTCATTATCTCGAATACATTCTCCCTGAGCCCGCCGGCGTCGCCTTCTTCGAGGGCGTACCGGGGAACTGAGATCGCGGGCCGCTCCGCCGCCCACTCGGCCGCCGCAGCTCGCGCCGCCGCGATTCCTCCTACAGCGCCACTTCCACCTCGGCGTTGCCGTCCACGAGGAGCGTGCCCTCCTGGTTGGTCATCTGCAACTTGATGGCGACCAGCGGCACACCCCACGCCGACTCCGGCTGCCTGGCGGTGACCTCGCCATCGACATAGGTGACATCACCCTCGAAAGCCGGACCCCGGTACGACAGCTTGCTGTGACGCACCATGCCCTCGTGGCCGGCCCAGTAGGCGAGATAATCAGTCGCCCACGCGCCCATCGTCGCGCCGTAGCCGTAGCCGCGCGGCACACCGATCACGGCGCCCTTGGCGTCGTCGATGTGTCCTCGAGAGGGACCCACATACAGACCATCTCGCTTGCGCGGATCGATCTTCGCGCCCTCCTCGTCGAATCCGAAGCCCTCGACCCACCCCGCATCCTGATTGATCCAGGGATCCTTGACGCCGGGGACGCCGACCCAGTGGAAGGTGCCCCAGATGTTGAAAAGAAAGGCGCGGTATTCGGTCGTGAAGGATGCGATCGAATGCGGTCCGATCGCCCGTCGCGGGAGCTTCTCGCCGACTTTCACCTCGTCGAATCGCGGCGAGACTCCGAGCCGGTTCGATAGGATCCAGTCGAGACGAGTCTTTTCGACTTTCTTGAGCGCCTCCGCGCTCCAGACGGGCCTCTTCATCTGTGCATCGCCTTGAAGCATCTTGCGCCGCTCGGCCTCGGCGGCGAGATAGCGAATGGAGGTCGATCGCTCCTTCGCCACCAAGGTGCCGTTCTGGTTGCGGTGAATGGTGTCGCCGCGCTGGAACATCGTCGGCCCCGCGAATTTGGTTTCGGTGACTTTGTAGTCGTGGAAGCGGCGCTCCTGGAACAGCTGATCGCCCGGACGAACGCGGTGGCCGTAGAACCACCACTCCTCGCCTCCGAAAAGCAGGTGTGAGCCCGGAATGCGGCCGACGCAGGCAGGCTGCGCGCCGTGACCGTAATCGAGCGCAACGCAGATCGACTGCGGCGCGACGATGCCGCCGAACTTCGAATCGCGGGCGAATTCCTGATCCCAGTGGATCGGGTTCGGATAGTCGAGTGCCATCACCCAGCGGCGGATATCGCTCGCCGTGCAGGGCTCCCACAGTTGACCGCCGCCGACCCGCTGTCCGACTCGCGGGTGAACGTCGCTCAAATCGAGGGTGACTTCTGCGCTTCTTGCTGCTGCCGAGGAGTGGGACATGCTCGCCTCGCTGCTGATGGGCCGGCTGCTCGCGCTGAGCCGGGGGTTTGTTTGCGATGAGAGTAGCCTGCCGAGGCGCCGTGTCAATATACGGTCGTCGTGAGAGCGCTCTGTCCCGCGGCTGCAGGGTTTCGCGGCCCGCGTTAGACTGCCCGGGCGTCCCACGCGAGCCCCAGGGTATCTCGACGAGAGCTCGATATGGCTGAAACCCGGACCGAGCGCAGCTTTTGCCGCATTTGCACCTCGTTGTGCGGCATCGTCGTCGAGACCCAGGGCGAACGGGTCGTGCGCGTGCGTGGCGATCGCGATCACCCGGTCTCTCGCGGCTACCTGTGCCCGAAGGGACGAGCGCTGCCGAAAATGCACCACCATCCGCAGCGGCTCGAGCGGCCGCTGCTCCGGCGCAGCGGATCCTTGCAATCCACCTCGTGGCAGAGCTGCCTGGATGATCTCGGCAGTCGACTGCGCGAGATCATCGATCGATATGGTCCGGCCTCGGTCGGCATCTTCTTCGGCAGCGGCGTTGGGATGGATGCCGCCGGATACCGCATGGCCGAAGCGCTGCATCGAGCGATCGGCACTCCGGCGCGCTTCAGCCCCTTGACGATCGACGGCACCGCGAAAACGTTCGTCGCGAGTGTGGTCGGAGGCTTTCCCGGATTGAGTCCCCGGCCCGATTACGAGCAGGTCAATCTGGTCATTTACGTCGGCATCAATCCGATGGTATCTCACGGCCATACGATCGCGATGCCGAATCCGGCACTGACGATTCGCGCGACGGCGAGGCGCGGCGAGGTGTGGGTCATTGACCCCGTCCACACGGAGACTGCCGGCTTTGCCTCTCGGCACCTGGCGCCCGCGCCCGGGACGGATTATGCGATCCTCGCCTACCTGGTCCGCGAGGTGCTGCGCGAAGGCACCGATCGGGACACGCTCGCCCGCCACACTGCGGGGAGCGATGCCCTGCGCGCCGCCGTCGAGCCCTTCGATTGCGAGCATGCGGCCTACGTGGCGGGCGTATCGCCCGAGGCGTTGAGCGAGTTGCTCGCGTCCGTGCGCAAGGCCGGACGACTCGCCGTCGATACCGGTACGGGTGTGACGATGTCGGTCGCAGCCAATCTCACGCAGTGGCTTGCATGGGCTCTGATGATCGTGACCGGCTCGATGAATCGGCCCGGCGGCGTGTGGTTTCACCCGGGTTTTCTCAATCGATTCGACGCCGCGCCTCTGCCGCTCATCACCGAGATCTTCGGTCCGGGGCCCAAGAGCCGCCCCGAGCTACGCAGCATCGCAGGCGACTGGCCATGCGCCGCGCTTTCCGACGAGATCAATGCGGGTCACATCCGCGCGTTCTTGAATCTCGGCGGCAGCATGATGAGGTCCTTTCCGGATGCGAATGAGCTGAAGCCGGCGCTCGAGCGGCTCGAGGTCTTTGCGACCCTCGAGATCATCGAGAACGAGACGACCGCGCTCTCGACGCACGTGCTGCCGACCAAGGATCAGCTGGAGCGACCCGACTTGACGCTCTGGGATTTCTTGAGTCCGCGCGTCAATGCGCAGTACACGCCTGCGGTCGTGACACCCGTCGGCGAGCGACGCTCGACATGGTGGGTGCTCGCCGAGCTCATGCGTCGCCTGGGACACGAGCCGCCGGGCACGCTTCCCCCCGACGATACGTCGGCGCGCGCCGACGACACGATGCTCGCGGCGCTCACCGCGCATTCGCGATGCGGGTTCGCCGATCTCGCCCTCGATCGATACGTTGAGACCCCACGCGAGCTCCCCGCGCCGTGGGTCGAGGCCCACATCGAGCGCCTCGGCGGATGGAGGCTCGCGCCATCGGCGCTGCTCGATCAGTTGACGCGCGTGCACGATTCCCAGCTGGCCGAGCGCCGCGAGGCTGGCTCGCTTCGCTTGACCCCGCGACGCCAGAGGCGACACCTGAACGCGCAATTCCTGTTCCTGGGCTCTCCGGCCGATGTGCTGCTTCACCCGAGCGATGCGGCCTCGGCCGGAGTCATCGAGGGTCAGCGGGTCATGGTGCAAAGCGCGAGGGGCCGGATCATCGGCACGGCGCACCTCGACGCGACGATTCGCCCGGGGGTGGTCTCCGTGCCGCACGGGCACGAGCACGCCAACGTCAACCTCCTGACCAGCAAGCACGAGGTCGACCCGCTGACGGGGATGACTCGATACTCGGGGCTCTCGGTGAGCGTGCATCCCATTCTCGCCGCAGAGGCGCAATCAGACTAGCGCGAATTATTCATGAAGAACAATACCTATCACGAGGAGCCGGCTTTGGAAGGGAATTTTCCGGGGCGTGAAACACACGGGCGCGACGCATGCGTCGCGCGGGTGGCCATGGATGGCCACCCAGGGCTTGCGCGCAGCAGGGACTGCGCAGCGCAATGTTTTT
>DATHCO010000343.1:0-3925 GCA_035319505.1 Steroidobacteraceae bacterium
TTCTTGTGCGGCGGATAGTAGAAGATGCGCATGGCCGCGACGTTGACCACGACGCCTTCGTGCGGGGCGGCCGGCAGCACGTATTCGGTCGGCACCACCACCTCGCGCCCGACGCCGGGCAGCCACGGATCGACCCCCGGATTTGCCAGCAGAATCTCCTCGTAGCCGACGTCGAATCGGCGCGCGATGTCCGGCATCGTGTCGTCCTTGCCGACCGTGGTCTTTTGCACGTAGCCCACGACATCGCCCGCGGCGGGGGACAGTTCAAACCGGTGCGTCGCCATCGGCTTGGGTAATACGGGTGCCGGCGGCGGGGCGATCTTCGGGGCCTCGGGCGGGGGTGACGGCGGGGGCCGAAACAGCGAGCAGCCGGCAGCCCCCAGGCCGCAGAGCAGCAAAGCCGCCACGATGGAGAGGCGCCGACGATGTCTCGGAGTCATCGCAGCTATCTACAGCAAAGTCGGCCGATCAGGCAATTGGTTCTCCCCGCAGGCCGAGCCCGCAACATTGGCCGGAAAATGGCGCGCGAGCAGCGCCCCGATGGCATCGATCCCGGCGATCGAGCCCTCCTTGAAACGGCCCTCGCGGAAGTGCGCCTCCATCATCCGGCAGACCGCGTCCCACTCCGCTTGGTCGACACGGCGCGCGAGTCCCCGGTCGGCGACGATCTCGACGACCCGATCGGCGAGCTCCACGTAGATCAAGACGCCGTTATTGTGCTCGGTGTCCCACACCTTGAGGTGGGCAAACACCTCGAGCGCCCGCGCGCGGGGTGTCACCCCGTTGAAAATCGCCAGCGGGGTGAGCGCGGTCTCGATGGCGAACCGAATCTCGCCGCGATGCGCTCGCTCGATGCGAGCGATCGCTTGCTCGATCGTATCGAGCGTCGCCGACGAGAACTTGTGTCGCGTCCCCCAATGCGTCGTCGCGAGGTGCCGAACCAGGCGTCCGAACCCCATCACCAGCTCCCCGAGGCTCCGCCGCCGCCAAAGCGGCCGCCACCGCCGCTGAATCCCCCGCCGCCGATCCCACCACCGAATCCCCCGCCGCCAAAACCGCCGAGGCCCCCGCCCCACCCGCGCCCGGCTGACCAGCCGCGGCTCGATCCGAAAGCCAAGGCAAAGAGAAAGGCGAGCACCCCGGCGCCCAGGCCAAGGGGCAGAAGGTGGGTGAGCATCCCCACGATGCCACCGGCGAGTCCCCCGGTGGCGAGCGAGCCCAGCAGTCGACCGAGGAGGGCCTGGAGCACCCCGCTCGCCACCACCACGACCACGAGCGCCAAGGGCAGGAGACGCTCGAGGTCCCCGCGGCGTCGCTCCCAGCGGCGATCGGGTTCGGGCAGCGGCTCGCCGTTCACCACGGAAATCATGCGCGCGACGCCCGCCTCGACCCCGCCGTCGAAATCGCCCGAGCGAAAGTGCGGCGTGATCACCTCGTCCACGATGCGGTTGGCGATCGCATCGGGCAGCGCACCCTCGAGCCCGTAGCCGACCTCGATGCGCACGCGCCGGTCGTCCTTCGCGACGAGGAGGATCGCTCCATCATCGACCCCCTTGCGACCGAGCTTCCATTGGTCGGCGACCCGAATGCCGAACTGCTCGATGTCTTCCGGCTGAGTGGTCGGCACGATGAGCACGGCGATCTGGCTGCCCTTTCTCTTCTCGAGGTCGCTGAGTTCGGCCTCGACGCGATTGACGGCCGCGCCTGATAGAGTGCCGGTGAGATCGACGACGCGACCGCTCAAGGGCGGGACGGGAACCTCTGCCCGCACGATGAGTGCGGTGAGGCAGAGGAGCGCGCCGAGCGCGAAACGCCTCAGACGGGCTCCTAGTGCGCCGGATCGGGGGCGGGAGCCGACGCTGCGGGCGTCTGCGCCGCGGGCGCCGGGGCGGGCGCGGGCACGGCAGGCTGTGCCGAGAAATCGACGGTCGGCGGCTTGGCGATGGCCTGTTCATTCTCGACGGTGAAATTCGGCTTCGGCTTGTAGCCGAACATCATCGCGGTCAAATTGTCGGGGAACGTGCGCACGGTGGTGTTGTAGTTCTGCACCGCCTGGATGTAGCGATTACGAGCGACCGCTATGCGATTTTCCGTTCCCTCGAGCTGAGCTTGCAGGTCGCGGAAATTCTGGTCGGATTTGAGTTCCGGATAGCGCTCCACGACCACCATCAGGCGCGAGAGAGCGCCCGACAGCTCGCCCTGCGCCGCTTCGAACTTGGCGAGTGCCTGCGGATCATTGACCAGTTCGGGCGTCGCCTGAATGGAGCCCACTTTGGCTCGAGCCTGGGTGACGCCCAGCAGCACCTCTCGCTCCTGGGCGGCATACCCCTTCACCGTGTTGACGAGGTTCGGTACCAAGTCGGCCCGGCGCTGGTATTGGTTGATCACTTCGGACCACGCGGACTTGACCTGCTCGTCCTCACTCTGGATGGTGTTGTAGCCGCAGCCGGACAGCAGCAAGGCGAGGCAAACGCTCGGACCGAGGGCGGAAAGGCGCATCGAGGGACCCCTTCTTCACACCGCCCCTCGAAGGGGGGCGTTTCGCGAGTTTATCACCCCCATAAAAAAAGCCCCGAGTGATGAGCTCGGGGCGGAGATGCGGACTTCAATGAAGGGAAGTAAAGCCCGCTAGGGGATTCAATGCAGCTGATGCCACTGCAGCACTTGGATATCCATCTCCTCGAGATCGAAACTTCGGGCCAGCATGCGAGCGATCTCGCGGCTACCCTGGAGCGACCCGGACTCTCCCAAGAGCTCCACCACGCCCCGGTACTCGCTGTACTCGACCGCGCCGTCCGACTGCGCGATGAAGTGGGTGTAGTATTTGGCGCTCATGGCACCGAAGCTTAGTGACAATTGCCGCCTGCAACTGTGAACAAGTGCTCAGTCGATCGGTGAATCCCAATAACCGGTTCACGTCCTTAGGATTTAGGCGTATTGCACCGTGTCAAGGTATCGCCCTCCCGCCCCTCAAGGCTCGAAGTACATTACTCCAGCGGGCGCGAGGCGCCTGCGCGAGGAGCTGGACGAGCTATGGCACAACGAGCGGCCACGCGTGACCGCCGCGGTCGCCGCCGCCGCGGCGCAGGGCGATCGCTCGGAGAATGCCGAATACACCTACGGGAAGAAGCGACTGCACGAGATCGACCGGCGCGTGCGGTTTCTGCGCAAGCGCCTGGAAGGGATGACGATCGTGGACACCGAATCCGAGCAGGGCCGGCGCGACCCGACCCGAGTGTTCTTCGGTGCGTGGGTGCACCTTGAGCACGCGGACGGAGAGCTGCGTTGGTACCGCGTGGTGGGCCCGGATGAATTCGATATGGCGAGTGAGTACGTCAGCATGGATTCGCCGCTCGGACGCGGCCTGCTCGGCAAGCGCCTCGACGATGAGGTGACCGTCATGCTGCCCGCCGGCGAGCACACCTTCACGGTGATCGCGATCAGCTACGGACCTAGACCACGCGAACGTTCTTGAACTGCCACGGGTCCGTCGTGTCGAGGTCCTCGGCGAAGAGCTGACCCCGCCCCGTGAGCGGCGTCCAGTCCGTGTACTCGCCGACCACCGTGCCCAAGTACGGCATACAGATGGCCAGGTTGCGCGCGTAGTCTATCTCGTCGGGCTCGACGATCCCGCGGCGCGGATTCTCCATCGCCCAGATCATCCCGGACAGGACCGCCACCGTGACCTGGAGGCTCGTCGCACTGTTGTGGGCCACCAACTCGCGCGCCTCTCCGATCGACAGTTGGGAGCCGTACCAGTAGGCATTCCTTTTGTGACCGGCGAGCAGCACACCCAGCTCGTCGATCCCGTCCGTGATCTCCTCCATCATGATTCGCTTGGCGTCCTGCAGGTGCCAGTTACGCCCCGCGAGCTCGTGGACGGAGAGCACGGCGTAGTCGCTCGGATGGTAGGCATAGTGCGTCG
>DATHCO010000344.1:0-8137 GCA_035319505.1 Steroidobacteraceae bacterium
GCCGAGGGCGTCCCGTACGTGGTGATGGAATTCGTCGACGGCACGCCCATCGACGAGTACTGCAATCGGGCGCGCTTGTCGATTCGCGACCGGCTGGTGCTGTTTCGCACGGTGTGTGCAGCCGTGCAATACGCACACCAGAACTTGATCGTGCACCGCGACTTGAAGCCCGGCAACATTCTGGTGACGGCGAAAGGCGAGCCGAAGCTCCTCGATTTCGGGATCGCGAAGATCCGCGATCCGCACCATGATGCGCAGAACGTGCCCGCTGTCACGATGCTGCCGATGATGACGCCCGAATTCGCAAGCCCCGAGCAGGTGCGAGGCGAGGCGGTGACGACGTCGAGCGACACCTACTCGCTGGGGGTGATCCTCTATCTGCTGTTGACGGGGCGGCCGCCCTATCGCGTGGGAAGTCGCTCCGCTCACGACGTGATCAAGGCGGTTTGCGAAACCGAGCCTGCCAGACCGAGTACGGTGGTCGGATGGTCCGCGGTCTCCCAGCCCGGCGATGCGCAGTCGGCGGGGAATCCGCAGGATCGAGCTCAAGCTCCCGACCGAGCGAGACGCCGCGGGATGCGTCGCTTGCGACGCATGTTGCGAGGCGAGCTCGACAACATCGTGCTGATGGCGTTGCGCAAGGAGCCCGAGCGGCGCTACCGCTCGGTTGAGCAGTTCTCCGACGACGTCCGGCGCTATTTGGACAACCAACCCGTGGCCGCAAGCCGTGACACATGGCGGTATCGATTCTGGAAATTCCTGCTTCGGCACCGAGCTGGGGTTGCCGCGACGGCGCTCGTCATTTTGAGCCTCGCGGCCGGATTGGTGCTGACGTGGCGCGAGGCAGGTGTCGCGCAACGGCGCTTCAACGATGTCGACAGTTTGGCCAACTCGATGATCTTCGATATCCACGATGCCATTTCCGATCTTCCGGGGTCCACGGCCGCCAGAAAACTGGTCGTCGAGCGAGCGCTGCAGTATCTCGACAAGATGGCGCAGGAGTCGCACGGTGACGATTCCCTCGAGCGGGAAGTGGCGGCCGGCTACGAGCGGATCGGGGATGTGCAGGGGAACACCTTTGCGGCGAACTTGGGCGACACGGCTGGAGCGTTGAGGAGCTATCGCAAGGCGCTGGCGCTGCGCCAAGCGGTCCACGCCTCACATGAAGACAACATCGCCGATACCGTTGCATTGGCGAGGTCTCTGCGTCTCGTGGCGAATGCCGTGCTGCTCACCGGAGACACAGCCGGCGCGCGCAGCAACAGCGAGCTCGCCGTGAGCACAGCCGAGCAGGCGGCGCTTGCGCGAGGGGGCGATGTCGCAGCGCTCGAAGAGCTGCGTCAGGACTACGCCACCGAAGCCGCCATTCTGGGCGGCAACTACAACATGTCCAATTTCGGCGATTTCTCCGCTGCGCTCAGCGTGCGTGAGAAAGAGCTCGCCGTGGCAGAGCGCATCAGCGCTCTCGAGCCGGGCAGCCTGTCGGCAGAGGAGTCGGTGGCGCGGAGTCTCGCGCACATGGGCGACCAGTTATCGATGGTGGGGCGACGGCACGCTTCGCTCGAGCATTACCTGCGTGCCGGGCGGATGTTCGAGGACTTGGCCCAGCGCGCGCCGGGCACGAAGGCATTGCAGACGCTGCAGGCGATCTATAACCGCCTGTACTTCGCGCAGTATTCGGACGGAGACAAAGCGGGCGCTCTGGCGAGCGCTCGGCGCGCGTTCGAGATCGCCAAGGAGCTCACGCGCGCGGACCCCAACGATTTTCGCTCGCGCGTGTCCTTGGTCATCGACGACGTCAATTTGGCGACCGTCCTTTCCGCAACGGGGGCGTTGGAAGAGGCGAGAGTGGCTGCGAGCGAGGCGCTCAGCACCATCAGTAACCTGGCCAGCCATAATCCTGCTAACGGCGAGATTCCCGGTCTTCAGGCCTCGGCGGACATTACCGCGAGCGATGTCATGGGCAAGGCCGGGGATGCGGGCCGCGCCTTGGGATATGCACGCACGGCTGTCGGCATCTTCACACGTCGGGCAGCCGAGGACCCGAGCAGTTTGTCGGCGCGCCTCGACCTCGCCACCGGCTACAGTGCGCTCGGAAAGCTGCTCCTGCAAATGCACGATCTCGACGGCGCGACGGACAGTTATCGCAAATCACTTGCGCTCTCCGAGCCCCAAATCAACTCGCAGCGCCCTAGCGAGGAATCGCTCTATATCGCGGCGGAATCCTATGCCGAGCTCGGACTTGTCGCGGAGCAAACGGCCGCGATTGCGCAAACGCCGCAGAGGCGCACGGAGCAGTTAAACGCGGCGCGCTCGTGGTACGCACGAAGTCTCGACGTATGGAGCCGGGTGAAGGAGCCCAAGCTCCTGAGCCCCGCGGGCTATGAGTGCATTCCGCCCAGCCTGACCCGGGAGCGGCTCGATTCGCTCACACGGTCGCTGCATGTGACGAGCTGATGGCCCCGATTCATGGCCGCCGGCCCGTGCACTCGCGCTGACCGACGGCGTTTAAGCAAAACTTAACCCGCGATAAATAGCTCTCGTTGTTGGCGGCATGGGCCTGACTTAGTGTCCGCTCCAGGCACACATCTTTTGATATTCGCGGCGGAGATCCCTCATGAGCATGCGACGCTTACTTGCAACCACCGGCCTCGCCTTGGTTGCGACCGCGGTTTTCGCGACCGACTCGACGACGACGCGCCCGCGAGCCTTCGAGGAGGCGCAATCGCGGGTCGTTCACTTCGGTGACCTCGACGTTCAAACTCGCGACGGAGTCAAGACGCTCTACCGGCGCATCGAGCTTGCGGCTCGCGCCGTTTGCGGCGAATCCGAGAGTCCGACCAGCCCAATTCCCTTGCCGGCCTGGAGGACGTGCGTGGCAGAGGCGATCAGGTCGGCCGTCGCACGCGCGAACCAGCCGCCGCTCACGCGCTACTACGCGGAGCTGCATCCTCGGTCGTCTTTGCTGAGGATTGCCGATCGCTAGCCGGGCCGAATCGGCGAGGTTCGGCTAGCGGGCGCGGTTCGAGGATGGCGCCAGGCGCCAGGGGATGCGGGGAGTGGTGCGGCTTCGCATCGGGTAGTACACGCGAGAGACGCATCGGCACCGACGAATGAGCTCAATCTCTGCCGAAGAGTTCCCAGCAAAGCACCGCGGCGGCTGCGGATACATTGAGCGATTGCACGCTGTCCCCGCCCGGAATCTTCACGAGCCGATCACAGGCCGAAGCAACTGCAGGCGCAATCCCTTGCTCTTCGTTTCCCAGAATCAGTGCCACGGGTCGTGATGCCGCCGCATCTAAGGCAACTCTCAGGGGCCTGCCAGCGAGACTCGAGCCTACAAGGAAATAGCTTCGCTTGAGAGTGGCGCAGAAATCCGTCAGCGCCGGTACACGGTAGAACTCTACGAACTCCATTCCGCCTTCCGCCACTCGCCACGTGGCGTCGCCGGGCAGAGCCTGTGAGGGATGATCGGGCACGACAATCGATTTCACCCCGAAGAATGCCGCCGTCCGTACGATTGCGCCGAGGTTGTTGGCGTTGCTCACCCGGTCGAGTAATAGCAGGGGCATTCTGGCGCTCGCCCACCCGTCGATTGTCTCGCGAGTCACTTTGTGCAGCGGCCGCTCGGCGATGACTGCCACGATGCCGCCGTGGTGCAGCGTAGCGGCAACTCTCTCCAGCTCGGCCGACGGAAGCTGCCGATAGACCTTCCGGCGGTGAGCGAGGTAGCTGCACAAACTCCCTGCACGCTTGCCTGTCGAAGCATCGAAGTAGAGTCGCCTGATCTCTCCAGGGTGCTGCTCGAAGAGCGCGCAGACTGCTTGCCAGCCGCAGACGTTGATCTCTTTTGGTCTGTTTTTGAGTCGTGGCCTCACCATCTGACCTTGCTCGTGGAGTCGAGCCGCCGGCAGCAGCGGCTCGTATCTGTGCTGCGGAGACGAAGTCAGCGGCCGCCACTGCTCAGATCGTCGGAATGCCCCGCCTTCAGGCGAGGCCACTGGGCGGTGGGACGCCCGTTGGCACGGATATTTTGCTTGCCTTTGAACCGCTGTGGCCAGCCACTCGGCGAGTCCTCCCACATCTGCGATGTCTCGGCCAACGCCGCCGCTTGGTCAGGACTCGCCGACTGCGCCTCGTCGGCCAAAGACGGCATCCGCCGGCGTTCGGCGGCCAGCGCGTCGCGGGCGCGGGTCAGGGCCTTCTCCTTCACCAGCATCTGCTGGCGCGCCGCCTCCCAGGCCTCTGGCGACACGACCGGCGGGGTGCGCATGGCGGGCTGTTCGACTTTCCGGCCGTTCTCGAGCGTCTTGGTCATCGTCACGGCGATGTGCTTCGCCATAGCTCTTGTCTCCTTCCTTTGCGTCCCACCGGGTTACCCGGTACGACACGATGTTGGTAGTCGGCCATAAACTTACTGCCCGAGAGCGAGACCGTGGGAGTGACAAATATGACGCGATTCGAATCTCCCAAAAGGCGACGAACGGGCTTCTCATTGGGACTACGATCCCGGGGACTGCGATCCCGCCTGTCCTCCCGCAAGAGCATCCTCCAACACCCGATCTTCGGCGCAGTTCGCCGACTTGGTTGCTTGCAGCATCTCTCTGATCGCGAGCTCGGCCTCAGCACGAGCCGGTCTGCGCGAAAGCCAGGCACCCACCAGGTAGCCGGCGATCGCTTTCCAGGATGCCGGAACGTGGATCGTCTCGACTGCCGGATGGCCATTCATGAGATCGATTCGCTTCCAGGGCCAGACGGACCAGCCGATGTCGTTGGCTTTCATGAGCCGCACCATACGAACGTGCCACTCGAGCGAGTTTTCCCCAAACTCACCCAACCAGAGCGGCATCTTCGTCGCGCTGCGAAGCTCCAAGAAGGGCTCAAGAGTCTGCTGGACCGGAGTGCGCCATCGTGGATTAAAGAAGGCGTACTCGTGAAACTCGTACATGACATTTTCATCGGGAGGGGGTTTGAGAGCGGAGAAATCGTGCGCATACGAGTCTCCCTCGAGCACGATAAGATGCTCGCCGTCCACTTGCCTGACGGCCTCTACGATGTGTTGATACAGCTGCGCCAGTACTTCCTTGGCGATGCCCGACGGTAGTGCGGGCTCGTTCAGCAGATCGTAGCCTCCGAGTCCGGCAGCTCCGGAAAACCGTGCCGCGATCGTGCGCCAAAAAGCGATGGTTTTCGTCTGGTTCGCAGCAGCTGTCGGGCCCCGCCAAAGACGAGCAACCTTGTCCCCCGACGACACGTCGGCGACGCTAGGTAGGGGGTTTTGTCCACCGGGCGCATCGTGCAGATCGAGGATAACGTAGAGCCCGTAGGCGGCGGCCCACGCGACCGCGTGATCCACGGGAGCGACTTGCGCCTCCGCGAAGGCAATCGTTCCCCCTGCATCGCTGCCGACCAGGTAACCGTAGTTGAGCGGCAGCCGCACACAGTTGAATCCGTGGCTCTTCAAATGTTGAAAGTCCGATTCCACCACGAAGTTATTGATCCACTCCTGCCAGAACGCACGGGCCTCATCAGGACCGACGATCTCTTCGAGCCTCTGTTTGACCTCCGAGGGCGAAGTAGTCAGTGCGGCCAAACTGGCCTGTCCAATGAGGTATCCCTCCGGGATGAGCCACGGACTCAGATTCACGCAGCGAAGCAACACGTGTCTTCCCTGCCCGTCCACGAGCGCCCCGTTCGCGACGTGAAGCATGGGATTGGCGAGGCTCGCCTCTCTCGCCGATGCGATGAAGACAAGCAGACTCAGCCACACCAGCCTGCGGCAGCGAGAAGGCGGACCGAGAATAGGTCGGCGTCTGATGTTCGGGTGGTGGTGAATAAGAGGCTGTTTGCGCAGCCGGTCGAGAGACATGAAGCATGGGATCGAGTGCTTGGAGCGCTCGGAACGCGGCGCTGCGATTCCCTCTCCGCAGGTCAGCATAAAGTTCTTTGATCGCTTCCGTAGCATGGATTCGGCTCTCTGTCGGTGTTGCGATCATATTGGAGGGCGGCTCCAACGAGCAGGCGCATTATCAACCAATAAATGATTCGCGGCTTCCCGGATTCGCGCGATCGGCTCGCCGCAATATCCAGGGCTACGCTCGATATACCTGAATGGAGTGAACAGAGTCGAATCCGTTCGCGATCTACACGGTGCTGTTCCGTGGACAACAGCGCCTCGGCGGGCGTATATGTGGGTGCTGGGAGACACCGGCGGGGACATGGTTCTCGCCGCATCATTCGAGAAACACGGCAGTGGATGAGCTTTTAGCATCGAGTCTGTCGCTGAAGGATTTGAGCGCGTCGGAATTCTCACGCCTCTCGCTGCTCTTGGACGAATCGATCGGGATGGTGCCGACGGAGCGGCACGCGTGGCTCGCCGCGCTCGAAAGTGAGGAGCCGCGACTGGGGGTGGTGCTGCGCGAGATCTTCGCCCTGCAGAGCGGGGATCAGGGGCGTTTTCTCGAGACGCGTGAGTTCGTGGCCCGTCACGGAGTCGCTCTGGTCGAGGCGGATCCCGGGCTCCTCGGCAAAGAGGAGCCGACCAGCGCTCTTGTGCCGGGCGAGCGGGTGGGTCCCTATGAGCTGGAGCGACTCTTAGGGTCGGGCGGGATGGCCGAGGTGTGGCTTGCCAAGCGCGCCGATGGGGCGTTCAAACGGGAGGTGGCGTTGAAGCTCCCGATGGTGAGCCGGCTCCGCAAGGACCTCGAGGAGCGCTTCATCCGCGAGAGAGACATCCTGGCGAGCCTCGAGCACCCGAACATCGCCCGGCTCTACGACGGGGGCGTAGACGCTCAGGGGCTTCCGTACCTTGCGATGGAATATGTGTCCGGAGCCGCCCTCACGACCTGGTGTGATGCGAAGCGACTGGGAGTTGCCGAGCGCCTGAGGCTCCTGCATCGGGTACTAGGGGCCGTGCAATATGCTCACGACCGACGGGTGATCCACCGTGACCTGAAGCCGTCGAATATCTTGGTGAACGAAGCAGGGGAGGTGCGGCTCCTCGACTTCGGGGTGGCAAAGCTTTTGGAGGAGACCGAGGGAGCACAACTGACTCGCCGCTATGGCCGGGCCCTGACCCCCGACTATGCGAGCCCCGAGCAGGTCAAGGGGGGCCTGCTCGATGCGCGGAGCGATGTCTATTCGGTCGGGGTCTTACTCTATGAGCTGCTCACGGGGAAGCGTCCCTATGAGCTCAATGCCGGCGCTTGGGTTGGCTCAATCGAGCACGCACTTGACACGGTGGAGGTGAGAAGGCCGAGCACGCGATTGGAGGAGCGTGCGGGGCTCGATCGGGGCACGACGCAAGAGAGGCTGGCGCACGAGCTACGAGGTGATCTCGATGTGATCACGCTCAAGGCGCTTGCCAAGGAGCCGAGCGAGCGTTACGCGAGTGCGGCGGCGATGGCTGAGGACATCGACCGGTACTTGGGGCACCGGCCGATCAGGGCTCGACCGGCGCCGCTTTTGTACCGGGCGAAGAAATTCGCGCGGCGCAATCGACCGATGATCGGGGTGAGTTCGCTGGCGGGAGTAGTTGTTCTTGCGATCGGTGGCTATGAGCTCGAGCATCGCTTGGGCATTCCCACGCCTCCGCCCCAATCGATTGCGGTGCTGCCGCTCACGAATGAGAGTGGGGAGGCGAGCGAGCAGTACTTCTCGGATGGGATCTCAGAGGATCTGATCATGGCGCTCGCGCAGTTCCGGCAACTGAAGGTGATTGGGCGCAGCTCTGCGTTCAAGTTTCGGGACTCGAAGGAGGACAGCCGCAGCATCGGGGCGAAGCTCGGGGTGGCGCACCTTTTGGAGGGGAGCGTACGGAAGTCTGGAAACATGATGCGGGTGAGCGCCGCGCTGATCGACACCGCGGACGGGAGCACTCAGTGGTCCGAGCGCTACGATCGGCCGTACCAGGAACTTTTTGCCTTACAGGATGAGATCACTCGTGCGGTGGCGGGGGCGCTCAAGGCAAAGCTCCTGCCCGACGATCATGCCGCGGAGCAGAGCGATCGGCCCCCGAGCGGCAGTCTCGAGGCCTATAACGCGTTGCTGCAGGGCCGATTCTACATTCTCCGCGGCACGGAAGCCGACTTTCGCAAGGGGCTCGACTACTACACGCAGGCGATCGAGCTCGATCCGC
>DATHCO010000345.1:0-11006 GCA_035319505.1 Steroidobacteraceae bacterium
CTCGGTGGCGCCGCCCGTGATACCCGGGATTTGAACAAAGACTGACATTATCCGTTCTCCTTACGCGCTGATCCCCTGACACGATCCACTGGGCGCTTGTCGCCGTGCCGCCGAGACTGAACATGCGCTGTCGCTGCCTGAGAGGACCCTTCGCCGTCTGTGGACCTTATTGAAACTTTGGGCGACACACAACTCTTGGGCTCGTCCGCCAATATCACGTCAAACTATAAGAAAACCCGCCTTGACTGTCTAGTGAAACGTAGACGTCGCCGACCGGTTGACCCTGCGCGAGGCGCTCGAGAAATCGGGTCGACACTGCCGGTAAAATGCCGTGGGACAGCACGCTCTCGATGTTGCGCGCGCCGCTCTCCGACTCGGTGCAGCGCGTCGCGATCGCCTCGATGACCTCCGGCGCGTAGTCGAATCGGGTGCGGTAAGTCTCCGCAATGCGGCGCTGAATGCGGCCGAGCTGCAGCTTGATGATCATCCGTAAGGTCACGTCGGACAACGGAAAATAAGGAACCACCGTCACTCGGCCGAGAAACGCCGGCTTGAATACCTTGAGCAGCTCCGGACGCAGCGCCTCCGCGAGCCCCTTCGAGTCCGGCATCGTCTCCGGGTCCGCTGCGAGCTTTGCGATTGTGTCGGTGCCCGCGTTCGAGGTCATGATGATGGTCGTGTTCTTGAAGTCGATGTCGCGGCCTTCGCCGTCGCGCAACAGCCCCTTGTCGAAGACTTGGTAGAAAACGTCCTGGACGCCGGGATGCGCCTTCTCCATCTCGTCGAGCAGCACGACGCTGTAGGGATGGCGCCGCACCGCCTCGGTGAGAACTCCGCCCTTGCCGTAGCCCACGTAGCCGGGAGGCGCGCCGACCAGCGAGGAGACCTTGTGCTCCTCCTTGAACTCGGACATGTTGATAACGCTCAAGTTTTGCCCGCCGCCGTAGAGGAGCTCCGCCAGCGTGAGCGCGGTTTCGGTCTTACCGACGCCGCTCGTGCCGACCATGAGGAAAACACCGGTGGGCTTGCGCGGATCGGTCAATCTTGCCCGCGAGGTGCGCATGGCCTCGGCAATCGCCTCGAGCGCGTCGGGCTGTCCGATGATGCGCTCGGCCATCAGATTCTTGAGATTGAGGACCGTCTGGATCTCGTTAGAGACCATGCGCCCGAGGGGAATGCCGGTCCAGTTCGCGATGACTTGCGCAACCGCCTGCCCGTCGACGCTCACCTGCAGGAGCGGGTGCTCGCCCTGAAGCGCCGTGAGCCGTTGCTGTTCGGCGAGTAGCTCCGCCTTCAGCCGCTCGCGCTCCTCGAGGGGAAGCTCGGGCACCGTACCCGCGTAATCTCCCTCCAACCGGTCACGCAGCTCGCGCATGCGCGCGACGATCTCCTTCTCGATCGCCCAACGCTCCTCGAGTTCCTTGAGCTTGAGCTCGGCGCTCGCTCGCTCCTCGCACAATTGCTTGAGGTCCGCCGCGTGGTCTGCTCCCGATGCGCTCTCGCGCTCGAGAATCTGAATCTGCGTCGTGCCGAGCTCGATCCGACGGCGGCAATCCTCGATCTCCGGCGGTATGGCGCTTTGACTCATGGCAACCCGTGCGCAGGCGGTATCCAGCACACTCACCCCCTTGTCCGGCAACTGCCGGCCGGGGATGTAGCGCTTGGACAGTCGAACGGCCTCCGTGACCGCCTGATCGAGAATCCTCACCTGATGGTGCTTCTCGAGCGTCGCGACAATGCCGCGCAGCATCGCGAAGGCCCCGGCCTCATCCGGTTCTTCGACCTTGACGACCTGGAAGCGGCGAGCGAGGGCGGCATCGCTCTCGAAGTACTGCTTGTATTCCGCCCAGGTGGTCGCGGCGATGGTGCGCAGATCGCCGCGCGCGAGCGCGGGCTTGAGCAAATTGGCCGCATCGCCCTGGCCCGCCGCCCCGCCGGCGCCGATCATGGTGTGCGCTTCGTCGATGAACAGGATGATCGGAGTCGGCGACGACTTCACCTGCTCGATGACCGACTTCAGGCGATTCTCGAACTCGCCTTTGACTCCGGCGCCCGCTTGCAGGAGCCCGAGGTCGAGGGTGCGCACCGCGATGTTCTTCATCGCCGGCGGCACGTCGCCCTCGGCGATGCGCAGCGCAAATCCCTCCACGACCGCCGTCTTGCCGACCCCGGCCTCGCCGGTGAGGATCGGGTTGTTCTGACGGCGACGGGTTAAAATGTCGACGACCTGCCGAATCTCGCTGTCCCTCCCGAGCACCGGATCGATCTTTCCCGCCCTGGCGCGTGCAGTGAGATCGATGGTGTACTGGTCGAGCGCACCGCCCGCGACGGGCCCCGCGCCTGCCGTCGCGACTCGAGGCTCGGCCGAGGCCGAGCCCGTGGGCATCGTCGTCGCTTCCGCGGTGGAAGCGGTGATTTTCCCGAGCCCGTTGCGCAAGCCCTCGGCCGGAATCGCTTCGAGCTGTCGGCTCGCCTCGCGAGCGACGAGGGCGAGCGCGTCATCACTCAAGAGGGCGACCAGCAGCTGGCCCGAGCGGATCAATGGCTGGTTGGCGCCCAGGGAGGCGAGAAGCCAGGCCTCGCGTACCCATTGGACGACCTGAGGAGCCAAGCTGGGGGCGCGGTTGTTGCCCGTCTTCAGTCGGTCGAGCACCCTGTTGAGATCGGCGGCGAGCTTGCCTTGGTCGACGCCATAGTGGGCGAGACAGGCACTCAAATCGCTGTCGCGAATGTCCAATAGTTTCAACAGCCAGTGCTCGATCTCGATGTTGTAGTGGCTGCGGGACAGCGTAAGTCCGGCGGCCGCCTCCAAGGCCTGGCGGCAGGGATTGTCCAGCTTCGCAATCAGCGCGCGAAGATCCACCGTGACCATGATTCGCTCCCCGTAACCTTCGCCCCGGCGGCCGATTATGGTGAGGGCTCGTTATCCTCCGGGCGGTGGCTATGCTATCGTATCAGGATCCTGCGTGACAGCGTTCGGGTAGTTCTTTCGGGAGAGATAGGGCGGCGATGGGGACGGAGGCCACCATAGACATCGACTCGCTGCTCCTACCGGTCTCCGACGCCAAGCCGGCAGGGGACGATCTGCGTGCCGATAGCTCGCCCAATTCGATTTACTACCGCCTGAAGGATGCGCGCAGCGGCGCCCGGGCCGCGGAGCGGCGCGCGGAGTCCGAGGGCGGGACACCGGGCGTCTTGCCCGAGTGGCAGACCATTCTCTCCGTTGCTCCCAAGGCGCTCGTCGAGAAATCGAAGGATCTGGAAGTCGTCGCCTGGTACGTCGAGGGTCTCGTGCGCGGCTCGGGCTTTGCGGGGCTGCGCGACGGGCTCAAGCTGGCCCGCGGCCTCGTCGAGAAGTACTGGGATGGTTTTTTCTCGCTCGCTGACGAGGAAGGTTTGACGACACGCCTCGCTCCCCTCGCCGGGCTCAACGGTCAGGGCAACGAAGGAACCCTGATTCAACCCTTGCGCCTGACTCCCATCACACAGGCCGCCGGCGACGGCAGCGCGCTCGCGCTCTATCACTACGATCAAGCCCGTGCGCTCGCGAACCTCGCGGACGCGAACCAGCGCGCGCGGCGTGAGGCGGCGGGCGAGGTCACCATGGAGCGCTTCATGGGCCGGGTGAACGAGAGCGGCGGGGAATTTTACATTAACCTTCTCGAGGACATCGACGCTGCGCTCTCGGAAGCATCCCTGCTGGGCACCACCCTGCACGAGCGCGCGGGGAGGGACGCACCGTCCACCCTGGATATCACCCGGGTGCTCACGACGATCCGCGATGCGGTGGCGAACTTCAGCGCCGATTTGGTGGCGCGCGCGCAGGCGGCACGAGCCGCGGCGGCTCAGCGCGCGGGCGTCGCCGGTACCGATGGCGCCTCGGCCGGCGCGTCGGCCGCCGGCGGGATCGGGGGTCCGGTGCGCGGGCGGGAAGAGGCGCTCAGGACTCTGCAACAGGTGGCGGAGTACTTCCGCACGCACGAGCCGCACTCACCGATTGCGACGAGCCTCGATGAGCTCGTGCGCCGCGCGCGAATGCCGTTCGTCGAGTTGCTGGCGGAGCTCCTGCCCGACCCCTCGGCGTTGCGCACCGTGCTCACGAGCGCGGGCATCAAGCCGCCGCCACAGCAGTAGAGTCAGGCCGCATTCGATGGGATAGCCAGGAATCGGAACCGCGAACAGAAATCAAACGGGAGGAAGGAACATGGCCAACATTTACGACAAGCTAGAGCGTCAACGGCGACCTCGCGTGCACATCAAGTACGAGATCGAGACCGGCGGGGCGACGGTCGAGCGGGAGCTACCGTTCGTGGTCGGCGTCATGGGAGACTTTTCCGGCAATCCGACGCAAGCGATGAGACCTCTGAAGGATCGCAAGTTCATTCAGATCGACAAGGAGAACTTCAACGACGTGATGGAGCGCATCGCCCCTGAGCTCAACATCAAGGTCAAGAACACCCTGGCGGGCGACGATTCGGAGATCCCGGTTCAGCTCAAGTTTCGCTCGATGGAAGATTTCGAGCCGGGCCAAATTGCCGAGCAGGTGCCGGCGCTCAAGAAGCTCATGGAGACGCGCAACCAGCTGCGTGATCTGATGACCAAGGTCGACCGCTCGCAGGATCTCGAGAATATCCTGGAGCGCGTACTGCAAAACGAGAGCGAGCTGAAGACGCTGTCGAGCCAGCTCGGCACGGACAAACCCAAGGAGTAAGCGATGGCCACGAAAATGGAGAAAAAGGGCGCGGAAGCGACGACTGCCGAGGCGAGTCTGCTCGACCAAGCGATCACCGCGACCAAGCAGACGGAGCCGGAACAGGCGCAGCTGTTGCTCAAGACGCTTACCGAGGAGGCGCTCGCGGGCACGGTGACCTTCTCGAAGAACCTCACCGTGACCTTCAACAAGGCGATCGCGCTGATCGACAAGAAATTATCGGATCAGGTGGCGGCGATCCTGCATCATCCGGATTTCAGCCGGCTCGAGGGATCCTGGCGCGGGCTTCACTATTTCGTGAAGAATACCCTCACTGACTCGATGCTGAAGATCAAAGTGCTGAACGCCTCCAAGACGGAGGTTGGGAAGGACCTCGCCAAGGCCACCGATTTCGACCAGAGCGACACCTTCAAGCGGGTCTACACGAGCGAGTTCGGGACATTGGGCGGCGAGCCCTTCGGCGCCCTCGTCGGGGACTACGAATTCACCAATTCGTCGGCCGACGTCGAGTTTCTGACCAGCATGTCGAGCATCGCTGCGGGCGCTTTCGCGCCTTTCATCGCCTCCACGAACTCGAAGATGTTCGGTCTCACGGACTTTCGCGAGCTCTCGAAGCCCCAGGACCTCAAGCGCAATTTCGAGGCTCAGGAATATGCGCGCTGGCGCAGCTTCAGGCAGCGCGACGAGGCGGCGTTCGTCACGCTCACCATGCCGCGCGTGCTCGCGCGCGTGCCCTATGGCGCGAACACCAACAAGATCGAGGAGTTTGCGTTCGAGGAAGCTCCGAAGGACGCCAAGGGCAACGAGAAGCCCCTCGAGCACGAGGAGTATTGTTGGATGAACGCGGCTTACGTGCTTGCCGGACGATTGACCGAGTCGTTCGCCATGAACGGCTGGTGCACGGCGATTCGCGGCACGGAGAACGGCGGCAAGGTCGAGGGACTCCCGTCGCATATCTTCAAGACCGACGACGGCGACACGGACCAGAAATGCCCGACCGAGATCGGCATCGACGAGCGGCGCGAATACGAGCTCTCGGAGTGCGGTTTCCTGCCGCTCGTGCATTCGAAGAACTCGGACTTCGCGGTGTTCATGGGCAGCCAGACGACCAAGAAGCCCACGAAATACACGACCCCCGACGCCACCGAGAATGCGCAGATCGCTTCCCGCCTCCCCTATGTCATGGCCACCGGGCGCTTCGCGCATTTCTTGAAGGTGATGGGGCGCGACAAGATCGGCTCCTTCATGGAGGTGGAGGATTGCGGCAAGTGGCTGAATAACTGGATTCAGAACTACGTCAATTCGAGCCCCACCGCGACGTCCGAGTCCAAGGCCCGCTATCCGCTGCGAGAGGCGCGCGTTGAGGTGAAGGCGATCCCGGGCAAGTCCGGCGCGTACAACGCCGTCGCGTACTTGCGGCCGTGGTTGCAGATGGAGGAGCTCACCGCATCGATGCGTCTGGTAGCGAATATTCCGCCCAAGCAATCGTGATCGGCACGAAAGGGCAGGGGAGCGACGCGGCGGCGCCGCTCCCTGCCAGGATCGTCGATCTCGGGGAGACCCCTCGAGGCGGCGTTCGGGGAGGGGTGCGTGAGGGCCTGCTCGCACAGGCGAGCGCGGCGCTACGCTCGGGCGAGACCCCACAGCTCGATGCCTGGCTCGCGCTTGAGGACGACGAGCGTTGGCTCGAGCGCTCGCTCGGGGGCTGGTTCGGCGGGGCCTTCGTCCCGGAGAGGCGCTGGGTGCTGCTCGCCCTCGATCGCGATATCGCCGACATCGATGCCTTGATGTCGGCGCAAGTGAATGCGATCTTGCATGCGCCGGCGTTTCAGCGGCTCGAGGCGCGATGGCGCGGGCTCGACTTCCTGGCGGACGCCGCGGCCCTCTCGCCGCTTGCCAAGGTGCGCGTGCTGTCGCTGCCCTGGAGCGAGGTGATTCGGGACCTCGATCGCGCGGGCGATTTCGACCGCAGTCAGCTATTTCACAAGATCTACACCGAGGAGATCGGGATGCTCGGCGGCGAGCCCTTCGGCTTGCTGATCGGCGACTACGAGATTCAGCATCGACCCACCGCGGATCACCCCACCGACGATGTGGCGGCGCTCAAGTCCCTCGCGATGATCGCCGCCGCAGCCTTTGCACCCTTGGTGATGGGCGTCTCGCCGGTGTTGTTCCAAGTCGACAGCTACGCGACGCTCGGCCGGCCTCTCGATGTGCGCGATGTCTTCCAGCAGCCTGAATACCAGCGCTGGCAGGCGATGCGCGAGGCCGAGGAAATGCGCTTCGTGGGACTCGTCGCGCCGCGCGTGCTGATGCGACTCCCTTACCGGATCGACGGCGCACGCCGCGACGGCTTCAAGTTCGCCGAGACCGTCGTCGGGGAGAACGCGCGTAGTTACCTGTGGGCGTGCGGAGCGCTGGCATTCGGCTCGGTCGTGCTCAGGGCTTTCGCGAGCTTCGGGTGGTTTGCCGATATTCGCGGCGCTGCGCGTGACGAGATGCGCGGCGGCCTGGTGACCAACCTCCCCTTGGCGTGCTTTGCGACCGATGCCCCGGGTATCGCCGGGAAGCCCTCGATCGAGGTGCTCTTGTCGGATACGCAGGAGAAGGATCTCGCCGATCTGGGGTTCATCGCGCTGCGCCAAGCTCCGTACACGGAGTACGCGCTGTTCTATTCCAATCAATCGCTGCACTCGCCGCCGCGCTACGACCGAGCGGCCGCCAACGTGAACGCGCGTCTCTCCGCGATGCTGCAGTACATGCTGTGCGTATCGCGCTTCGCGCATTACATCAAGCTCCTCGGCCGCCAGTTCATCGGTACGATGAAGACGGCAGGCGAGATACAAAGGGCCTTGAGCGATTGGCTTCAGAATTACGTCACGAGCAGCGACGAGGCGAGTCAGGATGCCAAGTCGCGCTTCCCATTGCGCGACGCGAGTGTCGAGATCAAAGAGGTGCCCGGGAAGGCCGGAGCTTATTCGGCGGTGCTGTACCTGCGGCCCCATTACCAGCTTGACGATATCGCCACCGGATTCCGGCTGGTCACCCAGCTCGCGCCGGCGGCACACGCAGCGTAAGAACCCTAGCGCCGGAGCCGCGACATGACCACTCCAATCGATCTGCAAACTCTATTGCGTACGGACAAGCTCGACGAGGCGATCTCCTACCTGAACGGCGAGGTGAAGAACAATCCGAAGGCGATCGACCGCCGTGCCCAGCTCGCCGAGCTGCTGTGCGTCGCGGGGAATCTCGAGCGTGCGGACACGGTGTTGAACGCCATCAGCGACATCGATCCCGGGGCCATGGTGGGGGTGGCGCTGTTCAGGCAGCTCGTGCGGGCCGAGCAGGCACGTCAGCAGTTCTATTCCGAAGGGCGCCTTCCGGAGTTCGTCGTCAAGCCCGATGTGCTGATCGAGCTGGAATTGCGCGCGACGATCGCGGCACGCGAGGGGGCGCGAGCCGAGCTCGCCAAGCTGGTGGCGCAGAGAGAGGAGGCGAGGGTGCCTTGCGCAGGAGTCGCGGACGGCGCCGCGTTCGACGACTTTCGCGATCTCGATGATCTCACGGCCGCGCATCTCGAGGTGCTCACGTCGACGGGAAAATATTTCTGGATTCCGGTGGCGGCCGTCGAATCGATCGAGCTGCGCAAGCCCGAGTCGCAGCGCGACCTCCTGTGGCGGCGCGGTCAGTTGGCGGTCGCCGACGGACCGGACGGCGAGGTGTTTTTCCCCTCGATCTATGTCGCCAAGAACTCGACCGCAGGAGAGAGGCCCGGGCACGTGACCGAGTTCGATGAGCCGGCCGAGCGCGTCGCGTTCGGCCGAGGGCTGCGCACCTTCCTGGTCGGTGAAACGAGCAAGACGATCCGCGAGCTCGGGCGGGTCACCTTCACCCGGCACGCCGGCTGAGGGGCGCTCATGGCGCCTCCGGACGTCGATTTCCTCCCCTCGGTGCTCGATCGCCTGCTCGACGACAACCCGGTCTCGGCGGCGCGGCCGCGTGCGCGTTCGCAGCAGTTAAACGAGCTGCGCGCCGCGGTGCGGCGTGATCTCGAGGCGCTGATGAACGCGCACCAGCGCTGCCGCTCGACGCCCCCCGAGCTCACGGAGTTGCCAAGATCGCTGCTCGAATTCGGCGTGCCGGATTTTCTGACCACGAACGCGGCAGCGGCGAGCGCCCGAGAGCAGTTTCGCGAATCGGTCGAGCAGGCGATCCGCCGCTTCGAGCCGCGATTCAAGCTCGTGAAGGTGACGCTCCTCGAGCAGACGCCGACGGATCGAACGCTGCGCTTTCGCATCGAAGCGCTGATGTACGCCGAGCCGGCACCCGAGCACGTGAGCTTCGATTCGCTGCTCGATCCCTCCAGTCAGAGCTTCGCCGTCGTTGGGAGCGCGTAGTGGCCGACGAGCTGCTTCCCTACTACAACCAGGAGCTCGTGTACTTGATGCGCCTCGGCGCCGAATTCGCCGAGCAGCACCCGGCCGCTGCGGGACGGCTGCGGATGAGCGCCGACACGGTAGAAGACCCGCATGTGTCTCGACTCCTTCAAGGAGTGGCGTTCCTGAACGCCCGGATCAGGCGCAAGCTCGATGACGAGTTTCCGGAATTGACCCACGCACTGCTCGGACAGCTCTATCCGCACTACCTCGCTCCGATCCCGCCGATGTCGATCTTCGCATTCACGGCAGAGCGCGACCTCGACGAAAGCCGGGTGCTGCCGGCCGGATCCGAGATCGAATCCGAGGCCGTGGGCGGCGAGGCGTGCACGTTTCGCACCACGCAGGATGTCACGGTCTGGCCGATCGAGATCGAGGGCGCGGCCCTCACCGGACGTCCGCTGCGCGGACCGGTGAGTCCTCGTGGCTGCGTGAGCGTGTTGCGCCTCGCGCTGCGCTGCATGGCCCCGCAGGTCACCTTCGCGCAGCTGCAGCCCGACTCGCTGCGCTTTTTCTTGCGCGGTTCGCTGACCGAGTCGCTGCGGCTCTACGAGCTGATCTACAACAACACGGCGGTGGTCGCGGTCGCCGAGGCGGGCGGCGACGCGGCACCGCTCCTGCTCAATCAGGATTCGATTCGTCCCGTGGGTTTCGGCGCCTCCGAGGGCGTGCTGCCGTACCGCGCGAGCTCCTCGATGGGGTATCGCCTGCTCACCGAGTATTTCACATTCCCGCAGAAATTCCTGTTCTTCGAGCTCACCGGGCTTGCCTCCAAGCTCGGCGGCTGTGCCTCGCGGAAGTGCGAGATTTTCCTCTACCTCAACCGCTCGGCCGAGGATCTGGAGAGCAGCGTCTCCGTCGAGTCGTTCGCGCTCGGCTGCGCCCCGGTGGTGAATTTGTTTCGCCAGCGCACCGAGCCGATTCGGCTCGATCAGAGCTCCGTCGAGTATCACGTGCTTCCCGATAGCCGCCGGCAAGCGGCGCTCGAGGTCTACTCGGTCGACAACGTCACGGTGACGACCCCCGCCGGGGAAGTGAGGACCTATGCTCCCTTCTTCGGCCTGACCCACGGCGGCTCCGGCGCGGCGCTGACAGGGTACTGGCACGCGGCGCGCCGCGCCACAGGGGGTCGCGATCCGGGCAGCGAGATCTTTCTATCCTTCGTGGATTCGCAAGGTGAGCCCGCGTATGCGGGCGAGGCGATTGCGTCGGTGGAGACGACGTGTCTGAATCGCGATGTGGCGGCGAAATTACCCTTCGGCGGCGGGCGCCCGCAGCTCAAGCTGACCAAAGCGGTGCCCGGCGTCGCCGGCGTCGCGGCGATGATGGCGCCGACGCCGACGCTGCGCCTATCGACGCGCAAGGACAATGCCTGGCGCCTGATCTCGCACCTGAACCTGAATCACCTCACGCTCAGCGACGACGAGACGGGCGCCGAGGCGCTGCGGGAGATGCTGAGGCTGTACGATTTCCGCGATGCCGCCGAGACCCAGGCCATGATCGACAGCGTCCTCTCCGTGAGGAGCCGGCGCGGCACCGCGCGTGCCCCCGACGCAGCGATGGGCGCTCTATGCCGAGGTCTCGACATCACCGTCGAATTTGACGAGCAGCGCGCGTCGGGCGCAGGGATATTCCTCTTTGCCGCGGTGCTCGAGCGCTTCATGGCGCACTTCGCCTCGATCAACGCATTCACGCGCTTCACGGCGGCGGTCAAGGGCCGCACCGGAGTGCTGCGCACATGGCCGCCGCGAGCGGGCGATCTGACGCTCCTGTGATCGAGGCGCTGCGCGCAGAGCCGCAGCGCTTCGCGTTTCTCCAGGCAGTGCGCCTCCTCGAGCGGGCGGCCCGCTCGGGGCGCG
>DATHCO010000346.1:0-8983 GCA_035319505.1 Steroidobacteraceae bacterium
GGTCCGCCGATGCGAGAGATCCGGTCCGATCGTCGAGACGCGCTGCGCGCGCAATTCGAGGCGCAGCGATCTCAACAGCCGCCGCACGGCACGGGCGGCGGGCAAATCTGCGATCGCCTCCTGGAGGGCGATCGGCTCGCCGAAATAAATGACGGTGTTGCGGCCGTTGAATAGCACGTTGAGGAGCTTGCGGAATCGCCCCACGAGCACCCAATGCTCCGTGAACAAGAGCCGCCAAAGACTCTCCTCCTTGTTCGGTGCGCGGCCCCAGTAGATCGCCACCGGAATGAGATCGACGTCGAGCGCGCCCGCCTTCGCGCGCTCGACCAGGCTCACCAAGTAACGCGGCGTCCGCAGCCGGTTGCGCAAGCTCGAGAAGGGCGTCTGGCGAACGAGCGCGAAGCAGCGCTCGGGCCGCGGCATGGCGAGCGCCCTGCAGGCGTTGTGGAGTACGGCGAGATCGGTGTGGCTCTCGTTCTCGAGCACGTAACACACCGGCCGTGCGCGCGCCGCGATGGACTCGGCGATGTCGCTCGGCCTGATGGTCACCTTGACCCACAGACCGAGGATCTTTCGCAAGCTGAAGCGCCAGGCGCGGGTCCAACCGGCGAACGGGCTCACGAGCCGGCCGCGTGTGAAATTCAGGCGAGCTCCTAGCCCGGCTTATTCATGAAGGGCAGCTGCTTTATCCGACGGCGCCGGCTTTGGAAGGGAATTTTCCGGGCCGCCGTCAATCCCTCCCTGGAGGCTGCGGGAAAAACATTGCGCTGCGCAGTCCCTGCTGCGCGCAAGCCCTGGGTGGCCATCCGTGGCCACCCGCGCGACGCATGCGTCGCGCCCGTGTTTTTCACGCCCCGGAAAATTCCCTTCCAAAGCCGACTCCTCGTGATAGGTATCGTTGTTCATGAATGATTCGGGCTAGGGCGTGCTGTCGCCGCGCTCCTGGGCGTCGATCGCCTTGCGCGTGTCGTCGGCGCTGCGCTCCACGGTACTCTGCACGCCGCGCGCGCGATCGAGCTCGCTCCTCATCGGGTCGAGCACGGTTTTCGGCGGCGGCGGAGGGTCGGGCGGGGCCGAGGGTGAGCAAGCTTGAGTGAACAAAGCCGCCAGGAGCATGGTCGAAAACCCGAGCACACGCATGATTGCAACCTCGCAGCGGCCGGCCTCAAAAACGGTTAAGTGTACAATTGTGCAGGACGGGCAGTCACTCGGAGTTTCGCGCATGATTCGTTTCGCCCCTTTGATGATGCTGGCTGGCGCCGCTTGGGCTGCGCCGCCGCCCGTCGACATCGACACCGCGGCTAAGATCTATCAGGCCGCCGAAATACGCGAGCAGGTGAGAGCTTCCCTGGGCTCGATGCCGGTGCATGTGCGCGAGATGCTTGCGCGCGATGTTTCCGCGAAGCTCTCCGACGAGCAGCTCGCGGCCGTCACGGCGGCCGCCGAGCGCGGGTTTCGCATCGACGTGTTCGAGGCGCCCGCGCTGGTCGCGCTCGCCCAGCATCTGGACACCTCAACGGTGACGAAGTCGCTCGCGTTCCTGGGGAGCGACCTGGGCAAGCGCATGGTGGGGGACGATGTCGCCGTCGCCCAGCTCGGCGACGCGAACATCGACAAGGTCATGGGAGGGGAATTGGCCCCACCGACCACCGCGAAGCGCGATGCCCTCATCGACAGGCTGGAGCGTGCCACCCGCTCGACGGAATCAACGGTTCAGGTCTTTTTGAGCATGGGCGAGGCAGTGGCCGTGGGCACGGCGATCGGCTCGGGGCTCGATCGAAAGAGCATCGAGGAACGAGTGCAGAAGTCGGGCGAGGCCAATCGCGCCGAATTGGAAGAGTCCATGCGCGTTCCCATGCGCCGTTTTCTCGCCTACGCCTATCGGGACCTGAGCGATGCGGACCTCAAGCACTTGCTCGCCTTCTTGGAGTCACCGCCAGGGGTGCGCTACGTGACGGCCTACAACGCCTCGATGGGCGCCGGATACGACGCGATGGGCCGGCGCACGGGTGAGCATCTCGGCGAGAGCTTGCGCGAGCTTGCGCAGGCCCAACTCGACGCCTCGCCCGCGAATCGGGTGCCGTCGGAGATCAATCCTTCACCGGACTCGTTGCCGCCGGCGCCGGCTCCTCGACCAGAAAGGCCCTGAGAAGCGTTGAGATCGTCTCGATCCGATCCTCCAATCGATGATCGGAATCGAGAATGTGCAGCGCCGCGCGATGCTCGCGTGCCCAGCGGATGCTGTTCTCGACCGGCACGATCTCGTCCCGCCAGCCGTGCACGATCACTGCGGGGCACGGCACCTCCTGCGGCGTATAGGCTTCGAACCCCGGCATGTAGAACGCGGGAGCCAATAGGAACACACCCCGCGGCCGCACGCGCGCGGCCGCGGCTGCCGACACATGACCGCCCATGCTCGAGCCGACGAGCACGACCGGACCCGCGATTTTCGTCGCGAGCGCAACGAGCTTCTCGACGCGCAGCGCCGGATCATCGATGCCTCGGTAGTCCACGGACTCGACCGCGTGACCGAGCCCGCGCGCCACGGCGGCCATGGCGGTGATCTTGCGGCCCCAGGGGCCGCTCTCCTTGCCGTGAGAGAACACCACTGTAGATGACATAACTCTTGCCCCACTTCGTTTCGCGTGACTGATGTTACAGAATCGTCGAGCCTCGGCCGCTAAGATGAACCATGGCTTTGGAGGAAGAGCCGTCGAGTGCGGTGCAGGAACTGCGTCGCGCCATCGACTGCCTCGAGAGCAGCGACGACCTGAGAGGCGTGCCTGCCGCGGCGCTCGAGGCGCTTGCGGTCGGGGCCGTCCATTTCTCCCTGCCGGCCGGCGACGTGCTGTTCGAATCGGGATCCATCCCCGATGGAGTATATCTCCTGGCGAGCGGCCGGCTCGGCGTCCGAATGGCCGGCAACGGCGCTCTCATGGCGGAAATCGAGCGCGGCGAGTTGGTCGGCGAGGCGGGCTGGTTGCTGAACGAGACGCGCGGCGCCACGGTGATCGCGTTGCGCGACTCGGAGCTGCTGTTGCTGCCTCACGAGGTGCTCGCGCAGGTCGCTGCGAAATGGAGCGCCTTCTCCCTGGCGATTGCGCAACTCTGTGCCCGCCGCCTCCGGCGCAGCAACACGGTGAATCGCACGCCGCGGCGGGCGCGCGTATTCGCGCTGGTGCCGAACACCGACGAGATCGATGCGATCGAGCTGGCGACTCAGCTGGTCAGCGAGCTCGGGCGCTCCGGCCGCACCGAGTTGGTGTGGGACGTTCGCGCGATCACCCACACCTCCGCGTGGTTCGGCCGCCTCGAAGAGATCAACGACTACGTGATCTACCTCGCCGACCCGACGGATTCGGGCTGGACCCGCCAGTGCTGCCGGCAAGCGGACGTGATTCTGTGTCTGGCGCATGCAGCCGCCCCGATACGGCCCTGGCCGCACAGCGTCACCGGCCGCGCGGTCGCACGCGGCGCGCGGATCGAGCTCGCGCTCCTGCATCACACACGAGTCACCCCCGGCGCGGCGCGCCGCTGGCTCGGCTCGCTGCCCGCGGCCCTGCACCACCACATCATCGATGCGCACGACTTGGGTAGAGTTGCCAGACTCCTCACGAGGCGCGGCGTCGGTTTGGTACTGTCGGGCGGGGGCGCACGCGGCTTTGCGCATCTCGGGGTCATTCGCGCCCTGCGCGAGGCGTGCGTACCGCTCGACTTCGTCGGCGGTGCCAGCATCGGCTCGATCATCGCCGCCGGCGTCGCGATGGGCTGGGGCGATGAGGAAATGCAGGTGCGCTACCGCCGAAGCTTCGTCGCCACGAATCCCGTGAACGACTATACCTTTCCGCTGGTGGCTCTGACGCGCGGACGCAAGGTCACGCGCTTGCTCGAGCGGGAATTCGGCAGCGTGCTCATCGAGGACCTGCGCCAGCCGTTTTTTTGCATGAGCTCGAACCTCACCTCGGGCCGTGCGCTCGAGCACCGTGATGGAAACCTGCCGCAGGCGCTGCGTGCCTCGGTGGCGATCCCGGGCGTCATGCCGCCGATATTCCGCGGCAAGGACGTGTTGGTGGACGGCGCGGCGATTAATAACCTGCCGGTCGACGTCATGCATCGTCATGCGCCGGGGCTCGTGATCGGATGCGACGTGGGCGCCGACTACGATTTCTCGAGCGATCTTTCTGCGCACGATGGACCGCCGCTGTGGCGGCTCTTCGCCCGCGGCCGCGGCGGCAAGCGTCGCATTAATATCTTTCAAATCCTGATGCATGCCGGCATGGTGAACAGCGTGTCGAGCGCGGCCGCGCAACGCACGCTGGCGGATGTCATGCTGAGGCCCCCGCTCACCGGTATCGACTTGCTCGCCTGGCACGCCTTCGACCGGGCGATTGAAGCCGGCTACGCTTACGCGAAGCGCGTGATCGAGACGTTTCCGGACGTGCCGCGCGTCGCGGCCGCACCCGCCGCGAGCAAGGGCGAGAGCTCGCTCGCGGCCGAGATCGACCGGCGCATGCGCGCTAGGGCGGCCCAAGCTGGCTAGCCAGCTTGTCCACCCAATCGAGCTCTTCGGGGCAGAGCTCGGCCAGTCTCGCGCGGTTGAGACTGGCCGGCACCACTGTGCTGCCTGCCGGTGCGTGCGATATCCGGTAGCCGTGAAATTCACCACGGCGTGCGCAGGCGAATCCGATCAGTAGATGGAACTCGGCCAAACCCTGCGGGGTCCGCTGATCGCAGAAGACGTAAAACGCTTCCTCCCTGCGGCGCGTGCCGAACGCGCCCGCCTGGTAGAGCCGCTCGAAGAAGTTGCGTGTCTGATGCGCAACCGCCTGCGCGGTCTCGGCGCTGCGCGGTGTCGTCGCCACCCAGCGGGTTGCGCGCTCGATGCTGTTCAAGATGAGGAGCGCCAGGCGTTTGGCCGCCAGTATCTCACCGTCGGCGCTGCCCGCGGTGCCCGCCGCCAATGTGCGCGGCTTGATGCCGCGTCCCACCGAGCGCACGGCCTGGAGCGTATTCACACCTCGCTTGAGGAGCCGCATCCGGCGGTCCTCCCCCACTGAGCAAGTCGGGCGATACCCCGGGCGCAGCACGGTGTCGTCGATCCTGGCCTCTCCCCAGACGGGGGTCATGAGGTCGATCCTCGCCAGCATGCCCGCGACCGCGCCGCAGGGCGCAAACGACTCGAAGTGGCCGCGCAGCTTGTCGTGCGCGAGCACACGGGGAAAATACATGAGCGCGTTCTCGCTCAGAATTTCCCAATCGCGCAAGCCATGCAAGGCATCGTCCGCGGTGTGCCACGAGGAGGGCGGATCCACGACGAGCAGCGCACGGCGATCCCTGCAGTAGCGGGCCGCAACGAGCCAGACGCTCGGTCCCACATCCTCGGCACGCGACAGAGGCGGGATGCACAGCAGATTGAAATAATCGGCCGCCCCGAGGGCAAAAAGGCCGGTGCCCTCGATCTCGGAGCCGATCAGATCGTAATCCGTCAGCGGCGCACCGTCATCGCCGTCCGAGTTCGAGGCCACATAAGCGGCGCTATGCCCGCCGGCGGTGAGAGTCCGATCGGGCCGCTCGGCCGGCATGTCGCCGACGATCCGCGCGAGCTGCGACTGCGCGAGCACCACCGGCGCATGGCGCTCGTGCGATTGCGCCGTCGACAGATCGCGGAATATCTCCTGGTCCTCCACATGACTCCCGCCCTGCACGCGCACCCGCTGCACTGTCAGATTGAAGCGCGACTCGTCGTGGACGGGGATGTTGTCGTAGTCGACGCTCACTCGCAGAAATTCGCGAGTTCCCGGGCTCACCGCCCGCAAGGTGAGCACGCCCGCGCCCGCGCGCAGCGTGAGCGTCGCAGCGCGCGCGCCGTTGACGACACGAACGACGAGCGCCTCGCGCCCGCCGTTGTCGAAGAAATGCTCCACCGCGTACGAGAGCCTGCTCGGCTGCCACAGTCCGCCGAACACGTTCTGAAACTCGGAGAAGCTCCTGAGGAGCACGGGACGGTTGACAGGGCCGCGCAGCGCACGTCCGACGAAGGCGGTGCGCCCCGTGCCCAAGGGTTGGATGGTGCGATCAGGACCTCGTTCTTCTTGTGCCTGGAGCCCCAGGCTGCTCGGCGTCACCAGATAGTTCCCTCGAGGCGCGACCTCGAGGCAACTGTAACACAAAGGGTCGCTGCCGGGCGCATGCGCTAGGGAGCGAGCAAGCGCACCTCGCGGCGCTTGAGCAGGGGACTGAGCAGCATGCCGGCGAGGAATCCCCCGATATGCGCGCGAAACGCCACCGCCGCTCCACCGCCCGCGATCTCGCTCACCAGCTGAACGGCAAACCAGGTGAGCAGCAGCCACATCGCCGGCAGGCGCAGGGTCGTGACGAAGAAGGGCAGCAGCACCAGGGTCAAGACGCGCGCGCGCGGGAACAGCAAGAGATAGGCCCCCAGCACGCCGGAGATGGCGCCGCTCGCGCCGATGATGGGGTACGCCGAGTGGGGGTCGGCGAGGGCCTGCGCGGTGAGCGCGGCGATGCCGCAGGCGACATAAAACAGCAGATAGCGAGCATGCCCCATCGCATCCTCGACCTTGTCGCCGTAGATCCAGAGGTAGAGCAGGTTGCCGAGCAGGTGCATCCAGCTGCCGTGCACGAACATCGACGTGAGCGGAGTCGCGTAGCGGGGGACCCACTCGAGCTCGCGCGGCAGGCGCGCATCGGTCAAGAGCACCGCAGGGATTGCGCCCAGCGCATCGACGAGCGCGCGCTCCGTGCTCTGATCCAAGGAGATCTGCCACACGAACATCGCGCCGCAGGTGCCGATCAGCGAGAGGGTCACGTACGGGGTGCGGGCGGAGGGGGTGTCGCCCTTGAGGGGAATCATGCCTTGGAGCCCGTCTCCTCGGCGTGCCCGCCGGGGCGCGACGGGCGGGGCGCGGCCTCTTCCTCGCGACGGCGTTGCTCGATACGCTCGAGCTCCGCCTCCTTTTTCTTGCGCTCGATCTCCTCGAGCATCACCCGCATCCAATCACTCGTCATCTTGAGCCTCGGCGGGCACGACGAGGGGATCGAGGCTCGCGACGGTTTGCGGATGATAGTTGGGCTGCGCCCTTGCGTACACGCGCTTCGCCATCGCGGCGCCCGCCGGTGTCTTCATGAGCTCGGCGTACAAGGGCGTCACGAGCGATCGCCGCGCGGTCGTCTCCAGGTAGCGCTCGAGTGGCGGATAGCTCGGCGGGTAGCCGTGCTCGATCACCTGCAAGAACCAGCGGGCGGCGACTTCGGAGTTTGCGGTGCGTGAGAATTCGAAGGCCTGGTCGAGGTCGGCGAGCTGATCCCGCGAGAGCGTGGCCGGCAGGTTGTCGAGGAAGTACAGCCACTGCGGCGTGACCCAAGCGCGAGTGTCGAGCTTCCTGGCGGGAACCTTGCCGGAGAGCCACAGGCCTCGAGCCGCGTCGATGGACTCGAAGCCGTGGGCTTGAGGCAGCACGGCCTGAGCGGGTATGCCGGGCCCGCTCACCCAGGCGGCGAGCTCCTCACGCGTGACGATGCCGGGGGATCGATCGAGAAGGCTCTCCTGGAGGTATCGGATGAACTCCTCCGTGCTCACGCTCTTGCCCGAAAAGTGATCGAACAGAGCGCTCAGGAAGCCGTCGAGGCGCTCACGGCCGAACTTTGCATCGAGAAGCTCGAGGAGCAAGCCCCCCTTCCCGGCGCGCAATGCCGCCGGCACTGCGGCAGGATCGCGGTCTCGCAGATCGACGGCAAGCGCCTGATCCTTCTCGGTGTGCTGCGCGAGCTCCACGCGCAGAGACTTCACGGCCAGCGCGTGGTCCATGGCTTCGCGCTCGGCGCCGTACACCTCGCGCGCGATGCGCCGCTCGACGTAGTCGGCAATGCCCTCCTCGATCCAGGCATCGCGCCAGCCGGCACCGCTCACGAGAGCAGCCGTCCAGGACTGCGCGAGCGAGCGCGCGACCACGGGGCTGCGACCCTCGAGAAGCGTCGTGGGCGACACGAATGCGAGGCGTGCGCCCGCGACGCTATCCAAGGGAAAGCTCGACGGCGCCACGAGGAGGTCGAAACGATCGAAGCGATACGGACCGAATATCTTTTCGCCGGCTCGAAGCACGGCATCGGCATCGGCGAAATCCTTGACCGCTTGCGCTGTGAGCGGCTTCTCCGCGTATACCCCGGTGAGCGATCCCAGTTCCTTGAAGCGCAGATCGCCCACCGCCAAGGCGAGGAGACGCG
Source organism: Steroidobacteraceae bacterium (assembly GCA_035319505.1). GTDB lineage: Bacteria > Pseudomonadota > Gammaproteobacteria > Steroidobacterales > Steroidobacteraceae > Bog-1198. Next base: position 8,245 of record DATHCO010000346.1, read on the forward strand.
AGGGAATGGGGTCCGGCATGACGAAGGAGTATTCGCCGTTGCGCTTCGCCTTCGGATCGTTCTTCGCGCTCATCACCGCGATCACATCATCGGGGGTATGAATCAACGCCGAATAGCTGGCTCGGATCTGCGGGGTGTCTTGCAGCGGGATCCAGCTGCGGGCGCCGATCGGATCGGACAGCGTGTACATGAACGGGTGGTGCTTGCCGGCGGTCTGCGGGGCCGCCAGCCAATCGAGTGCCGTCGCGGCCGGCGAGGTCACGTAATCGATCTTGATCAGCTCGGTGGTCTTCTTGAGCGGCGGCAGCTCGATGACCAGCGGGCTCCCCAGAACGGGGTCGGCCTTGTCGAGGTGGAATGGCCGGCTCACCCAGGTCGTCTCGCTCTTCGAGAGTGCCCCGAGAACGCTCGTCGCCTTCTCGCTCACGTCCCTGATGTCGAGGTCGCGGGTGTCAAGAACGAGCTGCCCCGCTCGAGGGTCGAGGCGCTTGATCTCGAGCCCGACGGTGCCGAACAGCACCTTGTTGGTAAAGTCCACCCTGAGATCGAGATCCAGGTGGGTGACGCGGAATTGCTCCACGTTGGCAAACGAGTGGTAATCGAGGCCGGACTGCAGGGGCGCGAGCTCGTTGGGGCCCGCGGCTAGCGCCGCGGCAGCGCTCGCCGCGAGGAGCGCGGCGGCCTGAGCGAGGCGCCTCATCGCATGCTCGCTTGGCCTTGCAAGACGGGCGGCGCGGCG
>DATHCO010000347.1:0-11714 GCA_035319505.1 Steroidobacteraceae bacterium
CGCCGGCCCACAATGCGTCGCTCGCCGTCGAGTGCGCATTGTACGGCAGCGTGTCGAGGTAGAGGTCCGCCAGCGAGTGACGGGCCAGATGGTCCGCCACGCTCGGCACACGCGGCGCGAACACCAAGCGATCGGCATCGATTCCGCGCTCGCCGGCGTGGCGCCGAAGATTCGCCTCGGCGGACTCGCCCATCTCGCGCAGCCAGAGGATGCTCCCCGGGACCCCTTGCAGGAGGCGCATCCAGCGATCGAACATGGTCGGGTTGATCTTGTGCGCCTTCGTGAAGGCACAGAACACGAATCCCTGCGCTGGAAGCCCGGCGTGCGCCCGCGTCGGCTGATTGCCTACCTTGCGCTGATTATCCGCAGGCAGGTAGCAGCCGGGCAATCGCACCACCTGCTCGCGGTACCAGCGCTCCGCCCCAGGCGGGACGACCAACTCGTCCGCCAGCAGGTAGTCCATGTAAGGAGCACCCACCGTGCCCGCATAGCCGAGATAGCTCACCTGAACCGGAGCTGGGCGATGAGCGAAGATCCCCAGGCGAAAGCCGTCCGTGAGGCCCATCAGATCGACTGCGATATCCACACCGTAGAGGCGCATCCACTCCGCGGCTTCCTGGTCGGTGCGAGCGGACACGTCGATGTACCGATCGAACGTGCCGCGCACCCTCGCCTCGAATGGCCCGCATCCTGGGGGACGCAGCGAGACCCCGATCAGCTCGAACCGATTTCGATCATGCCGCTCGAGCGCACCGATCAAAAGATGCGCGACGGGGTGATCGCAGAGATCGGCCGATACGTAGGCGATCCGGATCTTTCCGGACTCGGCCGCCGGCGCCTGGATGCACGCGCCGCTCGGCACCTTCTCCGGATAGCGCTCTTCGCACCAGGCGCGCGCGCACGCCAGAGCAACCTCCGGCTCATCGATCATGAGCAGCGAGAGCGGACTCGCGAGTCCTCGAGTCCGACTCAACGATTCCCGGAGGCGCATTGACAGGACATCATAGTCGCGCCAATCGCATTGATTCATCCGCAGCTGAAATAGATTGCCGACTGCGGAAGGGTGATCGGGCTCGACTGCCAGCAACGCCGCAAAAGCAGCATCGGCTTCCTCAAGCCGCTCGAGCACCAGCAAGCTTGCGGCGCGGCCGTGCAGAGCCCCGTCCTGTTGCGGCGCGAGTCGCAATGCGCGCTCGTAGCACTCGAGAGCTTCGCCCGCACGGCCCAATCCGAGCAGCACGTTTCCGGTATTGACGAGCGCGAGACCCGAGTCGGGCTTGAGCTTCAAGGCCTGCTCGCAACTCTCGCGGGCCTCCTCGAGGCGTCCGAGCCCCTGCAGTGCGCTACCCACATTCAACCAAGCCTCGAAGTTCGCCGGATCGAGCCGTAGCGCCCGCGAATAGGACCGGACGGCCTCATCGAGCCGACCGAGGCGGACAAGCACAGCCCCCAGGTTCACCTGAATGCCGGGAAAGCGCGGATCGAGGGCGGCCGCGTGCTCGAACGAGGCCAGCGCGTCGGCGAGGCGACCGAGCTCCTGCTGGACGAGCCCCCGATTGTTCCATGCTTTCACGTCGCCAGCGTCGAGCGCGACGGCCGTTTCGTAGCTCGCGGCCGCCTCTTCGAGACGTCGCAGAGCTTTCAGGGCGTTGCCCCGGTTGTAGTGCGCGAGCCCGAGGTCGGGCTTCAGCGCGATGGCCGCATCGAGGCTCTGGAGCGCGCGCAGGGGCTCCCCGGCCGAAAGCAAGGCATTGCCGACATTCGAGTAGGCCAAGGGCTGATTCGGGTTGATCGCGAGCGATCGTCCGATGAGCGCGATGCCCCGATGCGTTTCGCCCGTCTCGAGCGCGATGAGGCCGCGAAGATGATAGGCGTTGAAATTGCCGGGGTCGGCGCGCAGCAATTCGGCGCAGAGGGCATCGGCGCGCTGAGGCTCGCCCTGCCTGCGCAGGGACACGGCGTTTTGAAATGCCGTCTCCTGCGCCGCGAGGCCGCCCGGCACAGCGCCGCCCGGTCCTGCAGCCATAGATCAACGCTCCCGGTGGTTGCTCACGAAGGCGGCCACGAGGGCCCGCGACGACACCAAAATGTAACAGCGCCCCATGACAATTTGATTGCCCAGCATGAACGGTGGTGTCTCACATGACCGCATCTGACGCGGCACGCGTCGAGACCCTATACCATCAGGCCCGGACGCTCCATGTCCATGGACGCCGGGACGAGGCGCGCAACCTCTGCCGGCAGGCCCTGGACATGGATCCGACTCACTTCAATGCGCTGCATTTCCTCGGCGTCATGGCGCTCCAGGAGAGCGAAGTGGATCTCGCGATCGAGCTGCTCGGCAGGGCCGTCGCCGTGCACCCTGGGAGCCTCGCCGCGCACGTCAATTACGGAACCGCGTTGCACGAGCGGGGTCGCTTCGATGAGGCGGCCGCGAGTTGCGACCGCGCCATCGCGCTCGATCCCTGCTGCGCCGAGGCTTTCTACAATCGCGGCAATGCGCTCCGTGAGCTCGAGCGCTACGAGGATTCCCTCGAGAGCTACGAGCGCGCGATCGCCTTGAGGGCCGACTATGCCGATGCGTACCTCAACCGCGGGCTTTCTCTGTCCGCACTCGGGCAACGCGAAGCGGCGCTCGTGAGCTTCGAGAAGGGCCTTGCGGCCCAGCCGGACCATGCGGAGCTCCACTTCAATCGCGCCAACGAGCTCCGCACCATGGATCGTCTCGAGGCTGCGCTCGCGGGCTACGAGCGGGCTCTAGCGCTTCAGCCCGGCTATGCGGAGGCGCACATCAACCGCGGCAACGTCCTCATGGAGATGCGGCGCTACGCGGCTGCTCTATCCTGTTTTGAGCGTGCGATCGCGCTGCTTCCGCGCTTTGCGGACGGCCATCTCAACCGGGGAGCGGCGCTCCAGCACCTCGGCCGGTATGCGGCGGCGGTCGAGAGCTACGACGCCGCGATTGCATTGAGGCCGCAGCATGCGCAGGCGCATGCCGATCGCGGACGGGCGCTGCGCGAGCTGAAGCGCTACGAGGCCGCGATTGCGAGCTACGACGGGGCAATTTCGCTCCACCCCCCCGAGGCAGGAGAGCTGCGCGCGGTGCGGCGGCACATCCAGATGCAGGTCTGCGATTGGAGCGGATTGCAATCCGACCTGGACGAGATCGCGGTCGCCGTGCGCAACGGCACCGCGGAGCCGCATCCGTTTTACATCCTCGCCCTCTACGACTCACCCTCACTCCAGCGGCAGTCGGCCGCGAACTGGGTGCGGAAGCACTGTGCCCACATATCGGACAGGATCGCCGGGCACGGTCCGGCCGAGCGCATTCACATCGGATACTTCTCCGCCGACTTTTACGAGCATGCCACGGCCTATCTGATCGCCCAGCTGCTCGAGCTGCACGACCGCTCGCGATTTCACATCAGCGCATTCTCCTTCGGGCCGCCATCGGATACCCCGATGCGCCGGCGTTTGCAGGCGGCCTGCGATGAGTTCATCGACGTGCGCGCCATGTCGGACGCCGATATCGCCGCGCTCGCGAGGAGGCGCCGCGTGGACATCGCGGTCGATCTGAAGGGCTTCACTCAGGACAATCGGGTCGGCATCTTTGCCCGGCGCGCGGCACCCGTCCAGGTGAACTTTCTCGGATACCCCGGGACGATGGCGGCGCCCTTCGTTGATTATCTGATCGCCGACCCCGTGGTGGTGCCCGCGACGCATGAGGGTTATTTCAGCGAACAGATCATCCATCTGCCGCATAGCTATCAGGTCAACGACGCCAAGCGGGTAATCGCCGACCGATGCTTCTCCCGCGAGGAGCTGGGATTGCCGCCGGCGGGCTTCGTCTTCTGCTGCTTCAACAATACCTACAAGATCCTGCCCGCGACGTTCGATCGCTGGATGCGTATGCTCGCGCGCGTCGAAGGCAGCGTGCTCTGGCTGCTAGGCGACAATTCGACGGCGATCGGCAACTTGCGTCGTGCGGCCGCCGAGCGGGGAGTGACTCCGCAGAGGTTGATATTCGCCGATCGCATCGATCTTCCCCTGCATCTCACGCGCCACCGCGCTGCCGATTTATTCCTCGATACGTGGCCTTGCAACGCCCATACCACGGCGAGCGATGCGCTATGGAGCGGCTTGCCGGTCCTCACCTACGCCGGAGAGTCGTTCGCGGCTCGAGTCGCGGCGAGCCTGCTGACCGCGATCGGCTTACCCGAGCTCATCACGGCCACGCCGGCGCATTACGAGAACCTCGCCGTGCACCTCGCGACGTATCCCGAGGATCTCAAGGAGATCCGAAAGCGGCTGCACCAGAATCGGCTCACGGCTCCGCTTTTCGACACGCCGCGCTATTGCCGTGCGCTCGAGGCCGCGTTCAGCGGCATGCATGAGCGGGCTCGGGCTAAGTGTAACTAATTGCTTTCCTGCGCCGTTAAGTACCTAGCCGGCCAAGGCGATCAGGTGGGCCTTCAGCGGCGCGGCATGATCGCGCCAGGTGCGGCCGCGCTCGATGATCCAGGCTGCGCCCCGGCGGGCGATACGCTCTCTGAGCGCCGCACGCGCGCTCGTAGCTCGCGAGCGCCGCGTCCCACTCACCCAGTTCCTCGAGCGCAGCGCCGCGGTTGTTGTAGGCCACGGCGCTGCCGGGTGTGATGCGAAGCGCCGCGTCGATCAGCTCGACGGCCTTTCGCAGGTTGCCCCTCGCCGCCGCGATCAATCCGAGCAGATGCAAAGCGTCGAAGTGGCGCGGCTCCGAGCGCAGGATGTCTTCGTAGATCGCCTGCGCTCGATCGAGCTGGCCATGACGGTGGAACGAGACGGCTTGTTGCAACTGGTCGGCGAGCATCGGCCGCATGATGTTCCACAACCTGTGGGACGTAAAGCCAAGGGCGCGGTCATCGTTCCGTCATCGAGATTTCGTATGTTGCACGCGGCGCGTGTGTGCGCAGCAAATGATGACTTATCTCGATATCAAGCTGCGGGAGGCGGTCGCCTTGCACGCCCAGGGGCGAGCGCGCGAGGCGGCGGCGCTCTACGCCGAGATTTTGCAGTCGCAGCCCGATAATCCCGATGCGCTGCATCTGTTCGGTGTGACGGAAACCCAGCTGGGCCGGCCCCAGGCAGGGCTCGAGTGGATCAGCAAGTCCCTCGGAGTCAACCCGAATCAGCCGGCCGCGATTGCCAACATGGGTAACTCCTTGCTCGCGCTCCGCCGGCCGGCCGACGCACTGCGCTGTTACGAGGAGGCTTCGAGCGCATGGCCCGAGTATGCGCTTGCTGCATTCGGCCGGGGCAATGCCCTTGCGGCGCTCCGCAAGCCGGCCGAGGCGCTGGCGAGTTACGATCGGGCGCTCAGCCTGTCGCCGGGCCTCATCGAGGCTCTGGTTGCTCGCGGCCACGCGCTCGTGAAGCTCAGCCGCTTCGAAGAGGCACTGTCGAGCTTCGACGGCGCGCTCGAGCGCGTGCCATGCGCTGCAACGGCCCATCTCGGCCGAGCAACGGCGCTGCTCGCGCTCAAGAGTCCCGGGGAGGCGCTCCGGGCCGTCGACCGGGCCGTCGAGCTCGCGCCGGGGCTCGCCCAGGCCTTCGTGACCAGAGGCGACATCCTGACCGAGGACGGCCGGCTCGATGAGGCGCTGGCCGCGTACGACCGGGCTCTCGAGCTCGATACGGGGCTCGCGGCTGCGTGGTTCGGTCGCGGGCTTGCCGCTTCGCTCGACGCTCGATTCGCAACGGCGGCAGAGTCGTTCGGGCGCTGCGCGACGCTCGATCCGGACCACGCCTACGCGCGCGGCGCATGCATGCACGCGCAGCTACAGATTTGCGAGTGGCGGCACTACCGGGAGTCCGTTGCGGAGATTTGTGCCGCGGTCGAGCGCGGTGCAGTCGTCGATTTCCCGTTCTCGTTCCTGGCGGTGTGCGACTCGCCGTCGCTGCAGAAGCGATGTGCCGAACAATTCTCCCGGCTGCAATACACCGGCCAGCGGCCCCTGTGGAGGGGCGAGCATTACGGCCACACACGCCTGCGCATCGGCTATATCTCGAGCGATTTTCTGGAGCACCCGACATCCTTCCTCATGGCCGGCGTATTCGAGAACCATGATCGGCGGCGTTTCGAGCCGATCGCGATTTCCCTGCGCGAGGATACGAGCTCGCCTACGGGGCGCCGCGTGCGGGCTGCATTCGAGCGGTTTATCGTGCCTGCGGCGGGATCCGATCTCGCGCTCGCGAGCTTGATCCGCGAGCTCGAGATCGATATTGCGATCGACCTCATGGGATGCACCGGCGAGCATCGCGCGGCGGTCTTCTGTTACCGCCCCGCGCCGATTCACGTGAACTACCTCGGGTTTCCGGCCACTTCGGGCAGCGATTACATTGATTACATTCTCGCGGACCGCTTCCTCATCCCCGAGATCCATCGCTCGGATTACAGCGAGCGCATCGTGCATCTGCCGGATTGCTTCCAGGCGAACGACGACCGCCGGATCGTCGGGGCCGCACCGAGCCGCGCAGAGGCGGGTCTGCCGGCGCCGGGACTCGTCTGGTGCTCCTTTCACAGCTCCTACAAGCTGAACCCACCGCTCTTCGATGTGTGGATGAGGATCTTGCGCGCCACCCGGGGCAGCGTGCTCTGGCTGGTCGGCGGCAAGCCGGAGGTGGAGCGCAATCTGCGGCGTGAGGCCGCCGGTCGCGGGGTCGATCCCGAGCGCCTCGTATTCGCCCGGCCGCTGCCCTACGCAGAGCACCTGGCCCGCCTGTCCCTGGCGGATGTGTGCCTCGACACGCTGCCCTTCAATGGCGGCACGACCACGAGCGATGCCTTGTGGGCGGGAGTGCCGGTAGTGACCTGTGCCGGGAGGAGCTTTGCCGCGCGGATGTCCGGGAGTCTCTTGCGCACGCTCGGCGCGCCCGAGCTCATCACCGAGTCGATTGCGGATTACGAGCGCCTGTCGCTGGAGCTCGCTCTGGACCCGGCGCGGCTCGCCATGATTCGAGGAACGATCGGGCGCCAGCGCGCCGCGAGCCCGATCTTCGACACGCGTCGGTTCACGCGCCATCTGGAGGCGGCGTATCTCGCGATGGCTGCGCGCGTCGGCGAAGCGCCGCGCTCCCGGGACGAGGGCTCCGCGCCGCCCATCGAGGTGCCTCGCATCGATTCCGCATCTTAGACCGCATGCGGTGTGCTCGACTCGCCGTGCTCTCGCGATTGCGCGCAGCGAGATCGCGGCACCTCACGGACGGCCAGCGGCGATGGCGGCTCACCGCGGCGCTGGCGAGCGACGATTTCCTCGAACGCCGCCTCCAGTTGCCGGGCATACCACACCGAGTCGAACAGTGTCGATGCGGTGCGCGCGAGCACGAGTCTGTCCTTCAAGCACCTGAGCTCCTCCGGCGAGTGTGCAATCCGGATCGCGGCGCCGCGATATTCCTGGGCCGAGCCCACGCTGAGCTGCTCGAGCCCGACGGCGTGCAGGAGGCTCGTCGCGACGCGCGATACGAACGTCGTCCCGGGCCGCGTGAGCACCGGGACACCGCTCCACAGAGCATCGCTCGCGGTCGTGTGTGCATTGTAGGGAAATGTATCCAGAAAGAGGTCCGCGAGCGCGCAGCGACCGAGGTGACCCTCGACCGTCCGCCAAGGCGCGAAAACGAGCCGCAGCGGGTCGACTCCCCGCCGCATTGCTTCGCGGCGCAGATTCTCACACGCCTCGGAGCTGCCCTGTATGAGCCACAGCACGCTGCCCGGAACCGCGCGCAGGATGATCATCCAGTCGTCGAAGACCGGGGGAGTGATCTTGTAGCTGCTGTTGAAGCACGAGAACACGAAGCCTGATTCCGGCAGTCCTTCCGTGCGGCGCACCGGAGCCGGGCTCGCAGTGCGCGCCGAATCGTTCACCTGGTAGCAACCGGGCATATAGATCGCCTGCTCGGTGTAGTGCAAGCGGTCACTTTCCGGAATCACCTGCCGGTCCGCCACGATGTAATCCATGCATTCGCTTCCGAGAGTACCGGGATAGGCGAGAAAGGAGACTTGAACCGGCGCCGGGCGGTAGGCGAAGACTCGTGGCCGGCCGCCGAGCGTGTGACCTTTGAGATCCACGGCAATGTCGATGCCCGCCGCGCGCACCCGGGTGGCGATCTGTTGATCGGTGAGCTGACGCACGTCCTCGAAGCGATCGAACGCCCGACTCACCCGGCCGCGCATCGCGCTTCCGTCGTCGGGCCCGAAGGAAAAGGCGTGAGTCTCGAATCGCACGCGATCGTGGGCTTCGAAGAGACCCGCGGCGAGACTGCGCGCGCATGCCCTCGGCACAGCGAAGTGAATCGGCGGGCTGCGCGTCGAGGAGCGCAAGCGCCTCCCCGCAGCGGCCGAGGCGCAGCAGCGAACGGCACTTTCCCATGATAGCCGCTTCGAGCTGCGGCGCTGCAGCGAGCACCTGCTCGAAGCATGCGAGACCTTCGGCATCGCGGCGCAGACCAAGGAGCGCCGCACCTCGCCCGAGCAACAGCTCCGGCGTCGAGCCTGGCAGCCGGGCGGCCTCGTGCCACCGGCCCGCCGATATGAGCTCCGGCATCCGCTGCGCGATGGGCTCCGACCGCACAATAGTCTCGCTCATGATGTGCGGGAAAGCTCTTCGTGCATTCGGCTGAATACGCTCGCCCAGTCGCCCGCGCGCGGCTGTCGGAACAGACGCATCGTGGGATACCAGGGACTGTCAGAACGCTCGAGCATCCAGCGCCAGTCCGGAACGTGCTTCAGTGCGAGCCACGTGGGTCGTCCGAGCGCACCCCCCAGGTGCGCGATCGAGGTGTCGGAGGTAATCACGAGATCCAGCCATTGCATGACCGCCGCCACGTCGAGGAATCCGTCGCGCCCGCCGGGCTCGAACTCTCCCCCTAGATCCTCGACTGGCCAGTCGGCCGCCAACCGCTCGAGCTGCTCGACGCCCGCACCCTTCTGCAAGCTCACCAGGCGAACGCCCGGAAGACGGGCGATTGACTCGAAGTTCGACAACGCAAACGACCGGCCGGCGTCCGCTCGCCCCGTGCTCCCCTGCCAGCGGATGCCGATCAAGCGCGCGCTGCGGTCGAGCCGTTCCGCCCAGCGCGCCGCCCGCTCGGTATCCGCCGCAAGGTAGGGAACGGGCGCCGGAACGCCGTCGAGGCGGAACGCACGTGGCAAGCTGAGCAACGGACAATGGTAGTCGTGCTCCGGCGGAGTGTCGGTGAGGCTGATGACCTCGATGTGCGGCCCGAGGGTGCGCAAAAGGGTGCACAAGCTCTCCTGCACCGCCAGAACCACGCGCGCGCCGCGCTCGCTCAGGAGCCTCGCATAACGGCAGAATTGAATGGTGTCTCCCAGGCCTTGCTCGGCATAGGTGAACACCGTCTTGCCTGAAATTGCCTGACGGCCGTCCCAGCGCGTGCGCGTCGACGCATGCACCGGTTTCGGCGCAGGGCGCCGATCATAGAGCTCCCACCCCCGCTCGAAATCGCCGGCCTGAAGATGCAGCACCGCCTTGTTGAAATGAGGCTCGATGAGCGCGGGGTCGAGCGCGATGGCCCGATCGAAGCTCGTGAACGCTGCTTCGAATCGCATCGAATCCGCGAGAGCGAGCCCACGGGTATTATGCGCATCCGCGAGGTCCGGCCGCAGCGCGATCGCGCGCTCAGAGCTTGCGAGCGCCTCCTCGGGATGCTGCAAGCCAAGAAGGCACAGGGCGCGCACATTGTGCGCGAAGGCACTTTGCGGCTGCAACGCAAGGACCGTGTCGAGACTCACGAGTGCCGCCTCGAGATGCCCCAGAGCGAACAAGGCTGCGCCGTGATGCGCATGTGCATCTGCGTGATCTGCTCGAAGCAGGAGCGCACGCTCGCAACTCGCGGCCGCCTCTGCGTAAGAACCCAGAAGATACAACGCGGCTGCGCGATTGACGTGCGCGTCCACGAAGTCCGGTTGCCTCGTGAGCGCCAGGTCGCAGCTCGCCGCGGCCTCCGCCGGCCGCCGAAGACCGATCAGCGCGGACGCACGATAGGTATGAACCTCGGCATCGCTCGCTCCCAGCGAGATGGCGCGGTCAAAATCGGCGAGCGCCTCCGCGGCGCGGCCCAGCTGCGTAAGAACCATCGCGCGATTGACGTAGGCCTCCTTGAACGTCCTCCGGATCTCGATCGCCTTCGAATAGCTCTGCAGCGCCTCCTCCAGCCGACCCAGATCGCGCAGCGCGTTGCCCAGATGCCGATGAGCCGGGGCGATGTGCATGTTCCGGCCGAGGGCTCTGCGGATGAGCCGGACTGCGGTCTCTTGGCGCCCGAATCGCGCAGCGATGAGGCCCGAGAGGTGCAGGGCGTCGAAATGATCGGGGTCGTGCTCCAGGATCTCCTTCAGGCATTCCTCCGAACGCTCGAGCGCACCGCCCCGGTAGAACTCGAGCCCTCGTGCGAACAGGGTCTGCATCTTGGCCACGCCCATGCTATCGGCCGCGGTCCGTCGCATCGAGGAAGAACCGCTCGAACTCACACTCCACCGCAGAGTCCTCGAACAGCACGCGATTGCGGGACAGGATACGCTCGCGGAGCCTCGCGCCATGGGCACGGTCGGTGCCGGCGCGCACTGAGATTTCGACGTAACGCGCTGGATCTTCCATCGGACCACCGGCCTTCAGGGAGTCGCGCTCTTCGTTGCCGCCTTCTTTACCCGCAGCTCCTCGGCCCTGGCTTTGGTCTCCACCACGAGGTTGTCGAGTCGCGTGCGAGTGATCCGGGTGAAGGGCTCGATGGAGCTCACCTTGGTGAAGGGCCCGATGTGATCGTATCGATTCAGGATGTCGAGATTGATCTCATAGAGTTGCTGATTGTTCTCCGCGCAACGATCGAAAGCAGCGTCGCGCTCGTCCAGCGTCTTGTGCAGCTGCATGCGGTCGGCCTCGATGTCCCGGAGATTGCTTGCCATCTCGCGAAATTTCGTGACCAGCTCGGCGAGTCGCTGCTTGTACTGCTCGAGACTCTTTTCTGCCGCGTCCTTGGCAGCGGTCGCCTGATCGACAGCGGCCGCCGACCCGCTCGCATGCGCCTTCAGCTCATCGCGCTCTTTCTTGAGCGCGGCGATCTGCGCGTTCGCGTTGTCGAGCTCCTTCTTCGACTGGGCGAGCTGTCCCTGCAGGGCGGTTTTCTCCGACGCGATCTGCTGATACTGCTGCATGAAGCGCTGGGCCTCGCCGCCGCTCCGCTCGATTTGCGCATGAGCCCAGGCAATCGGCCACAGCGCCAGCACAAGACTCATTATGGGCAGATGGCGGCTCATCGTCGCGCTCCTAAAAACGAGTATTTAGGTCCAACTGCAGGGTATCGACATCGAACGTCGGTCCGTCGATCTGGTTCGCGCTGAGGTAGCGGACCCGGACCCAGGTGTTATGCGCGACGCCGACGTCTCCGACAATGTAGTAGCCGCGAGCGTTGGTGCCGCCGAAGTAGTGGAAGTCGGAATCCGTATAGGCATCGATGACGGCGTCCCGTTGCAGGTACCGGTAGCCGACGGTACCGCGCCACGCGCCGAGCGACAGTGCCGCGGGGTTGCCGAAGCTCGCCTGGGCCTGGTAGCCCTTGGTGCGAGGCGCAACGTAGTAGCCGGTATTCGCCTCGACGAAGGCCTCGTGGAACCCGAAGTTCCTGACCGCATCGGCCGTCACATCCAGCGTATAGGGCCCGAC
>DATHCO010000348.1:0-5500 GCA_035319505.1 Steroidobacteraceae bacterium
AGCCCGGAAAACTCCCTCGAGTGCGGGTGATGGCCTCTTCGGGCGGCGCCGCGATCGTGCCGCCCGACCGAGCGCGCTACCTTGCGGAGATTGCAGAGACGGTGCGCGCCTATCACAAGAGCATCGACGCCCAGGCGCGCAGCGCACGCGAGCGCCAGTCGCTCAAGATCGCGAAGTCCCTGTTCGAGAAGGCCGGTAAATCGAGCGCCGACTTCGACGCATTGATGGCCGCAAAGAGCGGCGAGATCTCCCCGGCGGCGGCGAGGCTCCTCGACCTGTGGCCGAAAACGCGCGAGCTCTACGCTCAGGACGAATACGTCGTGAAGATTCGCGACAAGGAGATCCGCACGCGTCTCAATCACGAGACGCTCTCCGGCACCAAGCTGCGCAAGGTCGCCCTGCCGCGCTTCGAGGACGAGGGGGAGATCCTGCGCTTCCTGATGAAGGAGAACGTGCCCGGCTCCTTCCCCTATACAGCCGGGGTATTCGCTTTCAAGCGCGAAGGCGAGGATCCCACCCGCATGTTCGCCGGCGAGGGCGATGCGTTTCGCACCAACCAGCGCTTCAAGCGCGTCTCGGAGGGCATGCCCGCGCACCGCCTATCCACCGCCTTCGATTCGGTGACGCTGTACGGATCGGATCCCGATCCGCGCCCGGACATCTACGGCAAGGTGGGCAATTCCGGCGTGTCGATTGCCACGCTCGACGACATGAAGGTGCTCTACTCGGGCTTCGATCTATGTGCGCCCACGACCTCGGTGTCGATGACCATCAATGGGCCGGCGCCGATCATTCTCGCCATGTTCATGAACACCGCGATCGATCAGCAGGTCGACAAGTTCCGCGAGCAGAACGGGCGCGATGCCACCGAGGATGAGCTCGAGAAGATCAAGGCCTGGGCGCTATCAACGGTGCGCGGCACGGTGCAGGCGGACATCCTGAAGGAGGACCAGGGGCAGAACACGTGCATCTTCTCCACCGAGTTCGCTCTCAAGATGATGGGCGATATCCAGCAATACTTCGTGCACCAGCGGGTGCAGAACTTCTATTCGGTGTCGATCTCGGGATATCACATTGCGGAGGCCGGAGCCAATCCGATCTCGCAGCTCGCTTTCACGCTCGCGAACGGCTTCACCTACGTCGAATCGTATCTCGCACGCGGCATGCACATCGATGACTTCGCGCCGAGCCTGTCCTTTTTCTTCTCGAACGGCATGGATCCCGAGTATTCGGTCATCGGCCGAGTGGCGCGGCGCATCTGGGCGGTGGCGATGAAGAACAAGTACGCCGCGAACGAGCGTAGCCAGAAGCTCAAATACCACGTGCAGACCTCGGGCCGTTCGCTGCACGCCCAGGAGATGGCGTTCAACGACATCCGCACGACGCTCCAGGCGCTGTGCGCGATCTACGACAACTGCAATAGTCTTCATACCAACGCCTATGACGAGGCGATCACGACGCCGACCGAGGACAGCGTGCGGCGCGCCATGGCGATTCAGCTCATCATCAATCGCGAATGGGGTCTGGCCAGAAACGAGAATCCGAACCAGGGCAGCTTCATCATCGAGGAGCTCACGGACTTAGTCGAGGAGGCGGTGCTCAAGGAGTTCGACGCCATCGCCGCGCGCGGTGGGGTGCTGGGCGCGATGGAGACCGGATATCAGCGCGGCAAGATCCAGGACGAGTCGCTGTACTACGAGCGCAAGAAGCACGACGGCTCGTACCCCATCATCGGCGTCAATACCTTCCGCAATCCGCACGGTGACTCGGTGCCGGAGAGCGTCGAGCTCGCGCGCTCGACCGAGGCGGAGAAGCAATCGCAGTTGAAGCGCCTCAGGGAGTTCCAGGAGCGCAACGCCGGCAGCGCGCCGCAGGCGCTCGAGCGGTTGCGGCGCACGGTGATCGCGAACGGCAATACTTTCGAGGTGCTGATGGAAGCGGTGCGCAGCTGCTCGCTCGGGCAGATCACGCGGACTCTCTACGAGGTCGGCGGCCGTTACCGGCGCAACATGTAATGCAGGGCTTTTTTCACTCCAACTGATCCAAAGGACGATTCCATGCACGACTATCAGGCGCCGCTCATCGACATGCAGTTCGTGCTGCGCGAGCTGGTAGATCAAGATCTCATCGCGCGACTCCCCGGCTTCGAGGACTACTCGCTCGAGGTGGCCGAGGCCGTGCTCGAGGAGGCGTCGAAGTTTGCGGGCGGCGTGCTCTCGCCGCTCAATCGCAAGGGCGATCTCGAGGGCGTACGCTGGAAGGACACCCAGGTCTTTACCCCGGCGGGCTGGAAGGAAGCCTACTCGCAGTTCGTCACGGCGGGCTGGAACGCGCTCACCTGTCCGCAAGAATTCGGCGGTCAAAATCTGCCGCGCTCGCTCTCCGCGCTGGTCGAGGAGATGTGGAACGGCGCCAACGTGGCATTCACGCTCTGCCCCATGCTCACGCGTGGCGCGATCGAGGCCATCGAGCTCAGGGGCTCGGAGCGGCAGAAGCGTATGTATCTGCCCAAGATGGTCACCGGCGAATGGACCGGGACGATGAACCTGACCGAGCCGCAGGCGGGGTCGGATCTTGCCGCGGTGCGCACCCGCGCGGAACCCCTGGGCGACGGGCGCTACAAGCTCGAAGGCCAGAAGATCTTCATCACCTACGGCGAGCACGATCTCACCGAGAACATCGTCCACATGGTGATTGCACGCGTCGCAGGAGCGCCCGAAGGCGTGAAGGGGATCTCGCTCTTCCTGGTGCCGAAGTTTGCCGTGAATCCCGATGGCACGATCGGCGCGCGCAACGACGTGCGCTGTCTCTCCGTCGAGCACAAGCTCGGCATCCATGCGAGCCCGACGTGCGTGCTCGCGTTCGGGCAACGGGGCGGCGCGATCGGCGAACTCGTGGGGGAGGAGAACCGCGGCCTGGAGTACATGTTCATCATGATGAACGCCGCGCGATTCGCCGTGGGTCTCGAAGGCGTCGGGTTGTCCGAGCGCGTCTGGCAAAGCGCGTTGGCCTTCGCGCGTGAGCGCATCCAGGGCACCGAGGCAGGGGCGAAGGGGAGAGTGCCGATCCTGCGCCATCCGGACGTTCGCCGTATGTTGCTGGTCATGAAGTCCCAGACCGAGGCGATGCGCGCGCTCGCAAGCCTCGCCGCCGTGTCGCTCGATGCGGCTCGCCTGCACCCGAACGCCGAGGAGCGCCGGCGCCACCAGGCATTCGTCGATCTGATGATTCCCGTGATTAAGGGTTGGTGCACGGAGAACTCCGTGGAGATCGCCTCGATCGGCATCCAGGTCCACGGTGGCATGGGATTCGTCGAGGAGACCGGCGCCGCCCAGCACCTGAGGGATGCGCGCATCACGCCGATCTACGAGGGCACCACCGGCATCCAGGCGAACGATCTGATCGGCCGCAAGCTCGGTCGCGACGGCGGCGCCACGGCGCGCGCCGTCATCGCGCAGATGCGCGCATTGCATCCGCGCCTGGCGAAGGCGCCGGCCTTGGCGAGCGTAGCGGCCGTATTCGCAGGCGCGGTGGATGCGCTGGATCGCTCCCTCGGCTACGCCGTGAGCAACCACGGGAATCGCGATGCGGCCGCGGGTGCCGTGCCCTTGCTGAAACTCTTCGGCATCGTCGCGGGCGGCTGGCAGCTCCTGCGCTCGGCGCTCATCGCGGCCGAGCGCCTCGAGCGGCCCCCAGCGGACCCGTTGCCCGCGGAATTCTATCGATCGAAGATCGAGACGGCACGCTTTTACGCCGATCATCTGCTGTCCGCGGCTCCCGGGCTCGCGCATGCGATCACCCAGGGCGCCGCGGGCACGCTGGCCGAGGCGGCTCTGGCGTGAGAAGGGCATCGGCGTGAGAAAGGCGCGCATCGCAGAGCTCATCTAGGAGCGGGCGTGGATCGGCGCTACCCGCATCGGATCGTGTGCCTCACCGAAGAGCCGACCGAGGTGCTGTATGCGCTCGGGGAGCAGGACCGCATCGTCGGTATCTCCGGCTTCACCGTGCGTCCGGCGCAGGCGCGGCGCGAGAAGCCCAAGGTCTCCGCGTTCACCAGCGCGAAGCTCGATCGCATCCTCGCGCTCGAGCCCGACTTGGTGGTCGGCTTCTCGGACATTCAGGCCGACATTGCCCGCGCGCTCATCAAGGCGGGCGTGGAAGTTTGGGTCAGCAATCATCGCTCGGTGGAAGGCATCCTGGGCTACGTGCGCCGCCTGGGGGCCCTCGTCGGCGCTGCCGAGCGCGCGCGCGCATTTGCCGGGGAACTCGAGCGGCATATCGACTCGATTCGGCTCGAGGCCGAGCGCCTCGAGCGACGTCCGCGCATCTACTTCGAGGAGTGGGACGAGCCTTTGATCAGCGCGATTCGCTGGGTGAGTGAGCTCATCGGGATCGCCGGCGGGGACGAGGTGTTTCCCGAGCGGGCGGCCTGCGCCTTGGCCAAGGACCGCATCGTGAGCGACCCCGCCGAGGTCGTGCGCCGCGCGCCCGACATCATCCTCGGTTCCTGGTGCGGCAAGCGATTTCGCCCGGAGCGGGTCGCTTCACGTCCTGGTTGGGAGTCGATACCTGCCGTGCGCGACGGCGAGGTCCATGAGATCAAATCGCCGTTGATTCTGCAGCCGGGTCCCGCCGCCCTGACCGACGGCCTGTCGGCGATCCGCGCGGTGGTGCAGCGTTGGGCCAAGAGGCACCCGGCGGCGGCGTGAGCCCGAGCGGCACCGGCGGCGTAAGCGCAGGGTGGTGGGCGCGAGCCCGGGGAGCCTCGGCGCCGCTAGCGAGGCTGCATTCGAATGGCCCCGTCCAATCGGATGACCTCCCCGTTCAGGGTCGGAATCTCGACGATGGACTGCACGAGCTGCGCGAACTCCTCGGGCTTGCCCAGCCGCGGGGGAAAGGGCACCTGACGACCGAGCGAGTCTTGAACCTCCTTCGAGAGGCTGGCGAGCATCGGCGTCATGAAAATGCCGGGGGCGATCGTGACGCAGCGGATGCCGACAGACGCGAGCTCGCGTGCGATCGGTAACGTCATGCCGACGATCCCCGCCTTGGTCGCCGAATAGGCGATCTGCCCGATCTGACCCTCGAACGCAGCGACCGAGGCGGTGTGGATCAGCACGCCGCGCTCGCCGTCCGCGTTCGGAGCATTGTCGCGCATGAGCGCGGCCGCAGTCCGGTCGCACAGGAACGTGCCGAGCAGGTTGACGCGCAGCACGCGCTCGAAGTACTCGCCCGTCATCGGCCCCTCCCTGCCGAGGAGCTTGCCGGCGCCGATGATGCCCGCGCAATTGACCAGCACATTGATGCCGTTCATCGCCTGACGGGCGCCCTCGAAGGCGGCGATCACGTCGGATTCGACGCTGACGTCGCACTTGAAAAAGGCGCCGCCGATCTCCTTCGCGACGCTCTGGCCGACGTGCTCCTGCACGTCCAGGATGGCGGCGCGGCCGCCCTGCGCGATGATGCGTTCGGCGACGGCGCGCCCCAGGCCCGAGGCTCC
>DATHCO010000349.1:0-4420 GCA_035319505.1 Steroidobacteraceae bacterium
AGCCTGCTCAAACAGACCGGACTCGTGAGGGTGATTCGCTTCGTGTGCGATTGAGCGAGCGGAGACGGCGCCGATATGAGCATGGTTCTGGTCACAGGCGGGTCGGGATTCATTGGCTGCCACTGCATCTTGCAGTTACTCGCGGCGGGCTATCGCGTGCGCACGACCGTGCGAAGCCTCGATCGAGAAGCCGGGGTGCGGGCCATGCTGAAGCAGGGCGGCGCCGAGCCCGATGATGTCCTGTCCTTCGCCTCCGCCGATCTCGAGCGCGACGCCGGATGGGCGGAGGCGGTCGAGGGCTGCGAGTATGTGCTGCACGTGGCATCGCCCCTGCCGCCAGGCGTCCCCCGACACGAGGACGAACTCATCGTGCCGGCCCGCGAAGGGACGCTGCGGGTGCTGCGTGCGGCACGCACGGCCGGCGTCAGGCGCGTCGTGCTGACCTCCTCGTTCGCCGCGATCGGCTATGGGCAGGCTCCGCAGCGCTCACCCTTCAACGAGACGAAATGGACGGATCCGAACGCCAGGATTTCCGCCTACGTCAAGTCGAAGACCATCGCCGAGCGCGCGGCCTGGGATTTCATCCTCAAGCAGCGCGGCGAACTCGAGCTCTCCGTCGTGAATCCCGTGCTCGTGCTGGGTCCGGTCCTGGGTCCGGATTACTCGTCCTCGATCCGGCTGGTGAAGCTCATGCTGGATGGCGCCATGCCCGGCGCACCCAAGCTCTACTTCGGCATCGTCGACGTGCGCGATGTGGCGGATCTGCACATCCGTGCGATGACCCACCCCGCCGCGAAGGGCGAGCGCTTCATCGCCGCCGCCGGCAATTTTCTGTCGATCCTCGACATCGCGACCGTGCTCAGGAACTGCGCGGGCGCCGCGGCCCGGCGCGCGCCGCGATGGCAACTAACCAACTGGCTGGTGCGTCTCGCCGCAATCGGCAATGCGGAGCTTCGCGCGCTGCTCCCCGAGCTCGGGAAGGTCAAGAACGCAACTCACGAGAAAGCCGAACGGCTCCTCGGCTGGGCGCCGCGGTCCAACGAGGAGGTGATCGTCGCCACCGCCCAGAGCCTGGTGCGGCTGGACTCAGGGCTTGGCCGGGGACCCCCCTAGGTCGACGATCTCCACGCGGCGATTCCTCGGATCATCGGGCCGATCCGGCACCAACAAGTGCTCTGAGCCGTATCCCACGGTATCGAGTCGCCCCGCGTCGAGCCCGTTGGCGACCAGAAAGCGCTTCACGGATTCGGCGCGGCGCAGGGAGAGCGCCTTGTTGTACCGGGGATTGCCCTTTGCATCGGTATGCCCCGCTACCATGAACCGGTCGTCGCGCAGCGAGTCCTTCGTCAGCGCCGATTCCAGTTGCTTGAGCTGGGTGGAGGCCTCGGGCTTGAGCTCGCTCGAATTGTATTCGAACGGAATGTTCAAATTGACCGACGCCGCCGGCTCGGACGTCTCGCTGCGTTTCAGGCCACGCAGCGTGAAAGCGCGGGTCTTCGCCGGCTTGAGCGCTTGCTCGATCTGATCGTCGGACATGACGGGGTTCGGCGCGTCCCCTTGCGGGGGCGCATCGCCCGCCCTCGAGATCGACGGCAAACAGCCGATGGCGATCGCGAGCGCCGTGCTCGAAAGGAGGGGCCAGTTGATTCGACCGGGAGGGAGTCGTGCAGCGCGGGTGTTCATTGGATGGGGTCCAGTCCGAGGGAGCGTCTTGCTTCGTTGTATTCGGCTTTGGCGATCGTCAGATTCTTCTGCGAGTCGGCGCTGGGGCCGCCGGATGTGCCGCTTTGAACCTCGATCAGGGCGTCGAAGTAGCGAGCGCGCAAGCGCGCCAATTCGCTGTCGCTCGTTCGATTATCGGGGACGATGTCCGATACCTGAAGCGACTTGGACATGGCGCCCGACACCTCGTTGCCGATCTCGGAGGCGACCGCTCCCCCGGTGGTGCCCACGATGTCGGCCAGAGCCAACTGCGCCTTCTTCTCCGATTCGGTCTCCGTGACGGCCACTTCGATCTCGACCGGCATGAACTCCAAGGCAGCGTGCGGAAGCGCGCGAAACTCCTCATTGCGCGCATCGAGCTCCGCCTCCTGCACTTGAACCTGCACCGCCGTCTTGGTGCGCTCGTCCTTCAAGCCCTGAACGATATCGGCGCTCGCGCTCGCGCTCGCGATGCGCTGATCCAGCCCCTGGATGATCCGCTGATTGCGGGCAATCGCCCGCTTGAGGGCATCGATCTCGCCGGATAGCTCCTGGTGCGTTTTCGTCTTCTCCTCGTACGCGCGGCGCGCTTCCGCCGAGAGGGCGGGCACCCGCAGCCACGGCTGCGAATCGGCGGGTGCACCGCTCGATCTCGCCCCGGCGCTCACCGTGCCGATCTTGACCCAGGCGCTCGATAAGAGCTCCGATTGATCCGTCGCGCCCGGCTGGAAAAT
This sequence comes from Steroidobacteraceae bacterium, assembly GCA_035319505.1. GTDB lineage: Bacteria > Pseudomonadota > Gammaproteobacteria > Steroidobacterales > Steroidobacteraceae > Bog-1198. The sequence goes on from DATHCO010000349.1 coordinate 2,436, forward strand.
CTTCAGCGTGTAGAGCACCGCTCGATTCGCGCCCTTCTCCTCGGTCGTGAGCAGCGAATTGATGCGGTAGCCGGCGTCCTTCAGTCGGTACGCCGTGCCGTCCTTGGAGAACTCGAAGCGCGCCTCGTAAACGGCGAGGGCCGTGCCGTCGACGCACACGTTGGCGCGCCGCAACTGATTCTCGACCGAATCATCGGTACGCGTGGTTTTCCATTCGTTCTGCGGCAAGCTGAGAGTCGCGCGGTCGAGCTCCTTCGGAACATAGGCGGAGGTGCAGTCCGTGCCCGGCGGCTTCAATTTCGCGGCCACGATCGTCATGCAACCGAGCTTGCCGTTGATGGCAAGCACGGGCGAGGCTTGCAGATCGATGCGGTACAGGTTCATCTCATTCGTGGTCGCGTAGCGCGTGTCCTTGCGGCCGGCTCCGGATTTGATGCGATTGACCTGGCCCTGGACCTCGTGATTCAAGAAGAGCTCGGCGAGCTTGCCGACCACGATGCCGAGCAAGGGCAGAAACTTGGGCGTCATCTGATCGGAGCCGTCGGCATTCTTGGTGACCGGCATGAAAAAAGGCTCGTCCGCGATCAGACACGAATCGTTGATGTAGGCGTGAACGTCGACGGGCTTGTCGTGGGAAGCGCGAGCCGCCTGAGTCCACGAAAGCGCGAGAATCAACAGGCCCACCGGAGCGAGGCGGGCGATCATTTCAGCTCCCCGGTCGACGGACCAGCGGCAGCCAGCAGATCGTCGAGGCGCGCGAGTATGAGGCGCGCGGCCTTCTTCTGCGCCGGCTCGCTGAGCGAGGCAATCTGCGCCGAGACCTGCGCGAGGATCTGCGCGCGGGCCTGGTCGCGATAATCCTTGAGCAGCATTCCCGCTTCCAACAAGTCGCTTCCTTCGCACTTGGCGACGTTGAACCGCCACACGACGATGGAGACGCCCGCCTTGTCTTCGTTCTTGCCGCAGCGCTGCGGCGAGTCCGGGGCGTCGCCGCGCCAGAGCAAGTGGAGCAGGTCGTAGACCGCACCGCCGTTGGCGGCGAAATAGCTGTGGCCGAGCACATCAGCCGGCAGACCGGTCATGTCGATGGTATCGAGTCCGCGCAGGCGGATGATCAGCGGGCCCGCCGAGCCGGCGCGCGCGGCACCGTGATAGTAGCGCGATATTCGCAGCGCGTAATCGCTGTCGGAGGCGTAGAGCGTGAGACGATCGGCCGCGCCACGCAGCCGCTGAAAGGCGCGCAGGAAGTCGCTGCGGTCGACGTCCGGGGCGGTAAATACCACCTGGCCGAACACCCGCTGCTTGCCCGGCGCACGGGCAGGCAACACATCGTGAAGGGCAGCGAGCAGCACCCGATTACCCATGCTGTGAGCGAGCACGTGGATGCGCTCGGCGCCGGACTGCGCAATCACGGCATCGAGGAACTCCGCCATGCTGCGCCCGCTCACCTCGATCATGCCTTCGTCCGCCGCGTACCCGCTCAAGGTCCCCTGCGAGGGCCAGCTGTACATGATCGGCGTTCCGTCAAAATCGAGGTCATAGGCGAGCTGCGCGGCGCGTCGCGCCGTGTCCTCGAACGTGTTGTTGTAGCCGTGCACGAAGATGAGCACGTCCTTGGACGGCGAGCGCTGGATCTCCTGTTGCAATTCCCGCACGAAGTCGTTCCTCGCAAGCGGTGTGACCGCATCCAGAAGCACGAACTTTTTTCGCAGGTCCGTCTGCCTGACGAGGAGTGTGTATTCGGACCATTGCTTCGGCGTCTCGAGCTCGGCGAGCGTGTGGGTCTGCGGAATGGTGACGTCGACGAAGCCGTATTGCAGCGGGCCGGCGCGCTTGCCGTAGCGCTGCGCGGGCTCGAGCGAGCCGGTGGGCACGCGGTTGGTGCCGTAGAATACGCGAACGCTCGCAAAGCCGTTTTTCAGCGCGTAGCGCTTCGACTCGACGACCACGCCGCCCTTGATGCCCGAGAGGCCCCGCTTCGATTC
>DATHCO010000350.1:0-3788 GCA_035319505.1 Steroidobacteraceae bacterium
CTCGATTTCGGGGAGAAGTACATTCTCGATGGCTCGCGCACGGCGCTCGGTGCGCACGTATTCCCGCATCAGCCGCCTGAGGTTCAGCGAGCACACGGCAGTCATCAACAGAGGCTCGAGCAAGGCGCGATGGTCGCGGGCGCAATCGCGCGCTTCGGGCGAGGGATTGACCGGCCGCTCCATGAGGCGCGCCGCGCCTGCGTGCCACTGCGCCTCGAGGAGCTCGAGGCCGAAGAGTCGCGTGCGGCCGAACTTGAGCTCGCCCTCATCGGCGGAGAGGGGGGGATAACCCGATAGCTCGTCGATACCATGGCGGTTCAGTGCCGCCATGAGCCCGCCGCGTGCGGCCTCTTGAGTTTTGCGCACCTCGGCCTGCCTGTGGCGCAGGCGCTCGAGCTGCGCGCGGATCTCGGCAACCAGCCGAATCCGCTTCTCGTCGAGGAGCCCGTAGCCTTCCTTGACCAGCCGCTGCTCGTCCTTGAGCTCGAGCTGCGCAATCCGGGTGGCGACCGGCTGGCGTTGCTGGTCAGGCATGCGCCGTCGCGAGGTAGCGCGCAATCTGCTCGGGCTTTAAGCGCGTGAGCTCGGCCACCGGCAAGGCGCGCAGCAGCTCCCAAGCGACCGCCATGCTCTCATCGAGCGTGCGTCGATCCGGCTGGTCGATCATCCGCTCCTCGAACGCGCGGCCGAACGCCAGGAAGCTCTTGTCCACCTCGGGCAAGCTGTCCTCGCCCATGATGCTGGCGAGCACGCGCACGCGCATCGCTCGCGCGTAGCAAGCAAACAGCTGATTGGCGAGTGCCGGGTGATCGGCGTGTGTGAAGCCCTCGCCGATACCGGCATTCATCAGTCGCGAAAGACTCGGGAGCACGCTCACGGGCGGGTAAATGCCCTTTCGATCCAGTTCCCGGTCGAGGACGATCTGGCCCTCGGTGATATACCCCGTGAGGTCGGCGATCGGGTGGCTGATGTCGTCGTTCGGCATGGTGAGAATCGGGAGCTGCGTGAGCGTGCCTGGCAAGCCGCGAATGCAGCCGGCGCGCTCGTAGAGCGAGGCCAGATCCGAGTACATGTAGCCGGGGTAGCCTTTGCGGCTTGGAATTTCGCCGTGGCTCGCCGACACCTCGCGCAGCGCTTCGCAGTAGTTGGTCATGTCGGTCATGATCACGAGTACGTGCCGCCCCTCGACGAAAGCCAGGTACTCGGCTGCCGTGAGCGCATAGCGTGGGGTGAGCAAGCGCTGCGCCGCGGGCTCGTCGGCGAGATTCAAAAAGAGGGCCGCGTGCTCGAGCGCCGCGCTCGACGCCATGGCATCGCGAAAGGCCTCCGCGGTATCGTGCGGCACGCCCATGCCGACGAATACGATGGCGAAGGCGCCTGCGTCGCCCTTGCGCAGCTGCGCGTTGAGGGCAATTTGCGTGGCGAGGCGGTCGTGCGGCAGGCCGGCCCCGGAGAACAACGGCAGTTTCTGGCCGCGCACGAGACTGTTCATGAGATCGATGCTCGACACGCCGGTCTCGATGAAATCGCGGGGGAGCGTCCGCGCAGCCGGATTGATGGCGAGGCCATCGATGCGCATGCGCTTGACGGCCGCGATCGGTCCGCCGTCATCGGTGGGGCGGCCGATGCTGTCGAAGGTGCGGCCGAGCATGCCGGGGCCGACGCCGAACAGGAGCGGTTCGTTCCGGATGCGGATGCGAGTGTCGTATACGCCGAGCCCGTCGGTCGACTCCAGTACTTCGACCACGATGGATTCGTCGTCGAGCGCCGCGACGCGGCCGACGAGGCTCCGCCCCTTGCGGTCCAGCACTTCGACGAAGCTGTTGAGTCCGAGATCGGCCTTTCGCTCGAGGAACAACAGCGGCCCCTCGATCCGCCGGACGCTCTTCTCGAGGCTCACTTCAAGCTGCATGCGCCGGCTCCTCGATCAGCGCAGCGAATTCAGTATCCATCTGCTTCCACAGCTCACGGATCGCAGGGATGCGGTCCTCGCCATAGGTCTCGCCCACGCGTTGCAACACCTGCCGGGCCGGCAGCGCCGCAATGCGCTCGAGCGACGCGCCTCGCTCGAGGGCGTTTTGCGCAAGATCGATGAAGCGCGTGACCACGCCCAGGATGGCGGTCTGGCGCTGCGGCGAGCAATAGCGGTCCGCATCGGAGAACGACGACTGGCGCAACACTCCCTCCTCCACCAGGTCCGCGCACAAGAGGATCAGCTGCTGCGCCGAGGGCAGCGCGTCCTTGCCGACGATGCGCGCCATGCGCTCGAGCCTCGACTTGGACTCGAGCAATTCGAGAACTCGGCGGCGCTGAGCGCTCCACTGAGGATTGCCCTGCACTTGCCACCAATGGCCAAGCACATCCACGTCCGCGCTGTAGGACTGCAACGGGTCAATCGCCGGAAAGAAGCGCGCCTGCGCTCGGCTGCGGTCCAGCGCCCAGAAGGTGCGCACGGAGCGGCGCGTATGCGTGGTGACCGGCTCGGAGAAGTCACCCGCCGCCGGGCTGATGGCGCCGATGATGCTGACAGATCCCTCGCTGCCCCCGAGCGTACTCACCCGCCCCGCCCGCTCGTAGAACTGGGCGAGGCGTGAGCTCAGGTAGGCGGGATATCCCGCCTCGCCCGGCAGCTCTCCGAGTCGGCCGCTCACCTCTCGCAGCGCCTCCGCCCAGCGGCTGGTCGAATCGGCCATCAGCGCGACGTGCAGGCCCTGATCGCGGAAGTACTCCGCCACGGTCACCGCGGTGTAGATGCTCGCCTCGCGAGCCGCCACCGGCATGTTGGAGGTGTTCGCGATGATCACGGTGCGCTCCATCAGCGGCCGCCCGTTGCGCGGATCCTCGAGACGCGGAAACTCGTCGAGCACCTCGGCCATTTCATTGCCTCGCTCGCCGCATCCCACGTACACGATGATGTCCGCATCGCTCCATTTGGCGAGTGATTGCTGCAGCACGGTCTTGCCGGTCCCGAAGCTGCCGGGTATCGCGGCACGGCTGCCGCGCGCAATCGGGAACAGCGTATCGAGAATGCGTGTCCCGGTGATCATCGGTCCGGCGAGCGGCAGACGGCGCTGGCTCGGGCGCGGCTGCCGCACGGGCCAGCGCTGGGCGAGCGACAGCTCGATTCCCGAGCCGTCGGCTCCGCGCAGCATGCAAATGGGTTCATCCTCGGTGTATTCGCCGACGGCGGCGATCGACATCACTACCCCGCCGCGCTGCGGAGGAGCGAGACATTGCTGTCGCCTTGGCGTCGCCACCGAGCCGATCGACTGCCCTTCGCGCACCACATCGCCGACGCGCACGCTGGGCTCGAACGCGAAGCGTGCGCTCGAGTGACTCCCGGCGCCGGGCCGGACAAAGGGGCCCGCAGCGCTCAAGGGCCGCAACAGGCCGTCAAAAATCTGGCCGAGCAAAGACGGACCGAGCGTGACCGACAGCGGCTCGCCGGTGCCCGTGATCGCATCGCCCGGCTTGAGTCCGGTTGTATCCTCGTAGACCTGGGCGACGATCTCATCGGTGCCGAGCCGGACGATCTCGCCGAGCAGGGCCGACGGCCCGACAGCGATAGCATCCTGCACGTGAAAGAGGTCCGAGGACCGCGCGCGCAGCACCGGTCCACTGATCCAATGTATCCGTCCTTCAGGCATCGGTGCGCTTCTCCTCACCCGCGGAGAGTGCCGGCAGATATTCTGCGAGAAATGCCGCCTCGATCGCGTCCCGCTGCGCCAGCAGCCCCGGAACCGTCGCATCGACGCACACGCTCCCTGCACGAATCCGGAGTCCCGCCG
>DATHCO010000351.1:0-9482 GCA_035319505.1 Steroidobacteraceae bacterium
GGCCGTTCTTATCGCCTGGATATTGACTCGGCGTCGCTTCCCCGGGCGCACAATGCTCGATGCGATCGTGCACCTGCCGCTCGTGCTGCCGCCGGTGGCGGTGGGCTACGGATTGCTGCTGCTCTTCGGAACGCGCGGCCCGATCGGCGGATGGCTCGAGCGATGGTTCGGCATCGAGCTCATCTTCACGCGCAACGGCGCTGCCCTCGCCAGCGCCGTGATGTCCTTTCCGCTGATGGTTCGCGCCATACGCATCTCCTTGGAGCACACCGATCGCGGGCTCGAAGAGGCGGCGCGTACCCTGGGCGCGGGTCCGCTAGACCGTTTCGCCTCGATCACCCTACCCCTCATACTGCCGGGCCTGCTGGCGGGCTCGATCACGGCGTTTTCGGCAGCACTCGGGGAATTCGGTGCGGTCATCACCTTCGTATCGAATATTCCGGGCGAAACGCGCACCCTGCCCCTCGCGCTCTACTCGGCCTTGCAGGAGCCGGGCGGAGAGCGCTCGGCCGCGCGTCTCGCGATCCTGTCGGTGGTCTTGGGACTCGGGGGACTGCTGCTCTCCGAGTGGCTCGCCCGACGCGTGCGGCGCATGTTGGGCCGCTGATGCTCGAAGTCGCCGTTCGCAAACAGCTTGCTTCCTTCGCCGTGGACGTGCGATTCGTGCTACCGACGCCGGGCGTGGTCGCGCTGTTCGGCGCCTCCGGCTGCGGCAAGACGAGCGCCATCAACCTGATCGCGGGGCTTCTCGTGCCCGATCGCGGCCGCGTCGTGCTCGATGACCGAGTGCTCATCGACACCGAGCGGCACGTTGATCTCCCCGCAGAACGGCGCCGCATCGGTTACGTGTTCCAGGATACGAGGCTATTTCCGCATTTGAGCGTGGCCGCCAACTTGAGGTTCGCAGAGCGGCGCGCAGAGAGTCCGCGCTTCGTCACCTTCGAGCGGGTGATGAGGCTGCTCGATCTCGAGCCGCTCCTCGCCCGTCGCACCCACCAGCTCTCGGGCGGGGAGCGACAACGGGTCGCTATAGGCCGCGCCTTGTTGTCGCAGCCGCGACTGTTGCTGCTGGATGAGCCGCTCGCCTCGCTCGACCGGGAGCGACGCGAGGAAGTGCTGCCCTATCTCGAGTCCCTGCGCGATCAACTGGCCGTCCCGATGGTCTACGTGAGCCACCAGTTCGACGAGGTGCTGAGACTCGCGACGCACATCGTGCTCATGCGCGCCGGGGCCGTCATCGCGCAAGGCGGAATCGGAGAGATCAGCCTCGATCGCGAGCTACGCTCCATCGTCGGGCCCGATGCGGTCGGTGCGATCATCGACGGCGTGGTGATCGGTGAGGATGCCGATAGCGGACTCACCCGCGTGCGCGTGGGACAGGGTGAGCTCAAGGTGGAGTCGGTCGGCAGGCCCCCGGGAACTCGTCTGCGAGTTCAGCTGCTGGCACGCGACATCATCGTCTCGACCCGGATGCCCCAGCATCTGAGCGTGCGCAACAGCCTGAAGGGAGTCGTCACGGCGATCGACGAGGACGGAAGCTCCGATCTCGTGTCCATCGACATCGGCGGTGCGCGGATCATGGCGCGCATCACCAAGGCGGCCACCCGCGAGCTCGGTCTCGCCCCGGGACTCGCCGCCTGGGCACTGGTCAAGTCAGTGTCGCTGCGAGGCCGTTCCTTTCCCTCGGCCGAGGGGCATCGCTGAGGCGTTTGCGCTATTTCAATCGCGTGCCAAGATGCAGAATCGCCACGATATGGTCCCGGGCACCGAGCCCGAGGAGCGCCTTGACGTCGGGGTCGTAGGCCGCAGCGCCCGTCTTCCACATGACACCGTAGCCGAGATCGTGCGCGGCCAAGAACAGGTTCTGCGCGGCGGCGCCGGTCGAGATCACCTGCTCGATCTCCGGGACTTTGGGGTTGTCGCGGACCATGCAACCCACGACGACGATCGTCGGTGAGCGCAGGATCTTCTCACGCTCTGCGGCGAGCTGCTCCTCGTTCATCGCGGCGACCCGCCGGCGCTTGGCTTCCGCGGCCGCCGCGGCGAACCTCGACTTCGTCGGCTCGTCGAGAACGACCAGATGCCACGGCTTGAGCCGCCCGTGATCCGGTGCATGTCGGGCCGCCTCCAACATGCGCTCGAGGTGCGCGGGCGTCGGGCCGGGCTGCGTCAGGCGAGCGGCAGAGGAGCGGCTGTCGATGGCAGTAAGTAATTCCATTTGGACCTTCGATCGCAACAGAGACTGAAAAGCACACGCGCCCAATCGGCTATGATTCGCGGCGTCGATGGCGCGCGTCACCGGCCTCGACGTCGCGCAATTATATCCGTTGTATTTCAAGGAGCCCTCAATGAATCGTATCGTCCTGGCGTCCGTCGCCGCTTGCGCGACAGCGCTCGGTTTCGCGACAGCGTTCGCCGCGCCCGTCACCTACATTCTCGACCCCAAGCACACCTATCCGAGTTTTGCCACGGACCACCAGGGCGGCTTATCGGTGTGGCGGGGCAAGTTCACCGACACCTCGGGCTAGGTCGTGTACGACAAGGAGGGAAAGACGGGCACCATCGAGGTGACCGTGAACACGAGCTCCATTGATACCGGGAATGCGAAGCTCGACGAGAAGGCCCGATCGGCCGAGATACTGGACGTCGCGCAGTTTCCGACGGCCACTTACTCCGGGCGATTCACTCAATTCGACGGCTCCGGACCCACGGAAGCCCAGGGAACCTTCACCCTGCACGGTGTGAGCAGGCCCTTGACGCTCACGATCAATTCCTTCCTCTGCAAGCCCGAGGCGATCAGCAAGAAGGAAGTTTGCGGCGCCGATGTGTCGGCCACTTTCAACCGCAGCGACTACGGGATCACCTCCGGCGATAAGTTGGGTTTTCAGATGTGGGTGAAGCTCGAGATCCAGGTCGAGGGAAGCCCGGCGGGCCGAGCCGACTAACCCCGCTCGAGCCGGCCGAGGCAATCGCTCGGCTCGGAGCGCCGCCGAGCTGCTCGAGCCGCCGGTGCAGATTCATGTCGTCCCGAGGCCCAGCGACTTTGCCCCGGATTTAGGATAGGATTTTCCTCGCGGAGCCGCCCTCACCTTGCCCATGCCGACCTCTCGAACTCGCTTGCCCACCGCTCGGACCAGCGGCATCGCGACCGAACCAGGCGAGGGCGAATTCAGCTCGCCCGCCTGCTCCATGCACGAGGCACCGGATGCGTACATGGGCTACGCCGACACGGCTGAGCTCACCGCTCTGCTCAATGAGCTCCTCGACACCGAGCGCGCCCTGAGCGGGGTCCTCCGCGAGCGCCTGCCGCGAGTGCGCAGCGACCACCTCCGTGCCGAGCTCACGGGGATGCTGAAAACGCACGAGGGGAACATCGCGACTCTGCACGCGCTCCTGCAGAACCTCGGGAAGCGTTAGCCGTGCCGACCGGCACTCCGGCGCCACCCTCTGTCGAGTGGGAGGCGATCCGCCTCTGGCGAAAGCGCGTACGCGAGGAGCTCATCGAGCGGCGCGGCGTACTGAGCGCCGAGCTGCGCCGCTCGCTCGGCGAGAATGCCCGGGCCCGGTTGGCGCGGGCAGTGGACTTCACCGCCTTCGAGGTGCTCGGCTTTTGCTGGCCGATCCGCGGCGAGATCGACGCGCGCCCCCTCGCGAAACGACACCTCGCGGCCGGCGGCCTCGTGGCCCTCCCCGTAATCGCCCACAAATCCGCGCCGCTCGAGTTTTGGCGCTGGTACCCGGGAATACCGATGCAAACGGGTGTCTGGAACATCCCCATCCCCAAAACTCGGGAGCTGCTCTCGCCCGACGTGGTCATTGCGCCCCTGGTGGGATTCGATCAACGGGGATTTCGCCTGGGCTACGGGGGAGGCTACTTCGACCGCACGCTGGCGGCAGCCTCGCCTCGCCCGTTTGCGATCGGCTTGGGCTATGCGGAATCGGCGCTCGAGACGATCTATCCTCAACCGCACGATATTCCAATGAACCTCATCGTCACCGAACGCGATGTCACCCCCGGTGCCCCGCCCCCTGCCTGACGCTGAAGGCGCGTGAGGAACGCACGACGCCCTCCGGCGAAGATCAGCGGCGATCGGCGTAGGGAAACCACCACGGCTTTGGCAGGAGCGCGGGCGCCACTTCCACGCGCTCGGTTTGGAGCGATCCCGGCAGAGCGAGCGCGCGTCGGATCGGCCCGCGAAGCACGCCGGCGAAGGGCCCTTGCCCGCTCGTCGGGTCATTGATCCGGAACGTGCCGGCCTTGGCACATTCCAACAGGCTCACCACGGCGTCGGAATCACGCGTGTAGATCGAGATCTCGCCCTTCGCGTGCGACTCGCACGCCGAGCGGAGAGCTTGCGCGAAATCGGATACCGCCGTCACCGCCAGCACCGGACCCAGGATCTCCTCGCGGCTCGCGAGCCCGCCGGGATGGATGTCGGCGAGAATCGTCGGCTGAAAAAAATGACCCGCCAGACCCGAGGGGCGAAAGCCACGGCCGCCGAGAATCAGCCGCGCGCCTTCGCGCAACAGGCGACCGACCTGATCCTCCACACGCCGCGCCGCCTGCAGGGACACGATCGGGCCGAGGTCGGTCGTCGTCTTGATCGGATTGTCGACCTCGAGAAAGCCCACATAGGAGTGCAGCCGTGCGATCAACTCGTCGCGGATGGTACGCTCGACATAGACGTGCTGGTCCGACGAGCAACCCTGACCGGTGTTCACGAGGCGTCTCCAGGCAATGGCCGGCACGGCGACCTCGAGATCGGCGTCCTTGCAAACGATGCATGCGCCGACCGAGCGCGCATGCAGGTCGAGTCGCTTGCCGTGCGCGACAGACTCGATCCGGCGGCCGCTCTCGGCAGATCCGGTGAAGCTCACGACATCGGCCTGCTCGATGAGGGCGAGCTCGGTATCGGCACCGCCCGTGATGATGTTGAGCGCTCCTCGGGGGAGCGATTCGCAGAGCTGCGCCAGCTTCAGGCTCGCGAGCGGATCCTCTCGCGGCGGCTTGCAGACGACCGTGTTGCCCGCGGCGAGCGCCGGCACCGCAGCGCCGGCTGCGATGAGCAGCGGGAAATTGAAAGGGACCAGACAGGCGATGACCGCCGGGGGCGGGAAGCCGTCGGACGAGTCGCCGAGCATCGGGGCACGCTCGAAGATCGCAGCGACGGTCTCGAGACAATCGCGCGACTCGCGTAGCGGCTTGCCGCTCTCGCGCGTCAGGAGCATCGCGAGATCGCCCGCGTTGGCACGGATGCGCCCGCCGATGTCGGCGAGGAGCCTCGTGCGCGCTGCCGCGGTGGTGCTCCGCCAGGGTTCGAGCGCTGCACGGGCTGCCGCCACGGCGCGCGCGACGTCTTCCCGACCGCACGCGGGTACCGCGCCGAGCGGCTCGAGGGTCGCCGGGTTGGTGATGCCGAGGGCGGGGCCCTCACGCGCATCGATCCAGGCGCCATCGATGAAGATCTGATGCATCCTCTGACCTTCGCAGCGCAAAACTTTTATATCATGCCTCACGGTGACCTCATTCGACGAACTTTCTCAGCGGGCAAGCGCGCTCGGCCTCGCTGTGCGCGGCGCGTTCCTTCCGAACGCCGGAGAACTCGATCAGGCGCTGCCCGGGGTCAGCGCGGGAACCGTCGTGCTGCTGGGATTCACGGGCGGTTTGCAATGGGAACAATTCCGAGACTCGGCCGAGGCGCACGACGGTGAGCCGAACCCGCTCGATCGATGGTCGCGGCGCCTCATCGGATCCCTCGCGCGTGAATTCGGCGCCGTGGACGTGTATCCGAGCGGCTCGCCCACACTTCCATTCCAGCGGCTCGCCTCCCGCGCTGAGCCCGTCCATCAGAGCCCCATTGGACTCCTCATCCATCCCCGCTGGGGACTGTGGCATGCGTACCGCGGAGCGCTCGTGCTCGAGGAGCGAATCGAGCTGCCTCGCCTCGAGCCAAAAGCTCACCCCTGTACGACCTGCGCCGCGAAGCCGTGCCTGTCCTCATGTCCCGTGGGCGCTTTCAGCGGGCAGTCCTACGACCTCAAGGCCTGCGTCGATCACGTTCTGAGCGAGGCGGGGTCGGACTGCCGGGAGAACGGCTGCCGTGCTCGCCGCGCATGCCCGGTGGGGAGCGAGTTCGCCTACGGCCCGGAGCAGGCGCGATTTCACATGCAGGCGTTCCTGCGTGCGGCGCGCAGCCGCTAGCGCGAACCCGCGCGCGCTCGAGATAGCGCTCGGCATCGCCGCTGGCCGCCGCGGCGTCGCGAATCATGTCGGTGTCGACATTGCCCGGACATACGCAGTTCACGCGCACCCGCCTGGGAACACGCGCTTGTCAGTGAAATCGAGCACTCGCGCCGTCCATAACGCGTCCATAACGCCTCATCTTCACGATGACTTTGCATCCCCGCGGCCGTGCGAGTCGGGCGCGCGCGGTTGCAGGCGCCCATCGGCCAGGCGCTGGCGGAGCACCGGCGCCGTCGTGGACTGTCGCCGGTCCTCGCTCGGAGAACAATCGAACATGCCCCGATAGAGCCGGCAAAAGTATTCGGGCGATGAGAAGCCGCAGGAGAGGGCCACCTCCGTCACGCTGAGCTCGGTCTGCTGCAACAGCTGATGCGCCTTGGCGATTCGAATCACCCGGTATTTCTTCAGTACCGAGCCGCCGGCGTGCTCCTTGAATCGACGCTCGAGCTGGCGGAGCGAGATGCCGACGCGGCGCGCGATCTCGCGGCACGTGAGAGGCTCGTCCACGTGCGCCCGCATGATCGCCTGCGCCCTCGCCACCAGCGCGTCGAGCCCCGAAGGCGCAGCAGCTTGCGGCGCGCGCTGCTCGCTCTCCGGCGCGCGCACCCCCGTGAGCAGCAGATGCTCGGCCACTTCGGCGGCGAGATCCGCATCTTCGCGCGAGCCGATCCAGGCGACCATCATGTCGAGGATGGCGGAGGCGCCGGCGCAGGTGATGCGGTCGCCGCTTTGCGCATAGAGCTGTGCCACCGCCCGAGTGGCCGGATAGTGTTCCCGAAATCCCATCAAGTTGTCCCAGTGAACCGCGACTTTGTGTCCGTTGAGCAGCCCTGCTTCCGCAAGCACGAGGCTTCCATTCTCGATGCCGCCGAGCTCGGCGCCGAAGCGCGCAAGGCGCTTGAGCCAGCGCACCACGGAGCGCTCACGCACCGCCCGGTCCGGCTCGAAGCTCGCGAGCACGAACACGGTCTTCGCCGCGGCGCCCGCCGTCAGGTCCCCGTCGACCGGCACTACCATGCCGTTGCTTGCGCGCACGGGCTTGCCGTCGGCGGACAGGATCTTCCACTCGAACAGCGGCTCCTGCGCGAGCCAATTGGCGATGAACAGGGGCTCGGTCGCCGCAGCGAGCCCGAGGTAGGAAAACTCCGGTAATAAGAGGAAGGCGAGCTTGCGTCGCGACGATCCGGCGCGGCGCGACTCGAGACCCATGAGATGACCTCCGCGGCGCCCCAGGCCCTGGGCGGCGCCCGCGGCCCTGGAGAGATTTCGACAGCATCATGACGTTTTTCAGCAGGCGGGTCCAGCGGGCGAGCCGTAGCTTGAATGACCGGACAATCGAGGATCGAGGGCCGTCATGAGCACTCAAGCAGCGCAATGGAGCGTCGAGGACCAGCTGGCGGGCTACAGCCTGCCGGCACATTACTTTTACGACGAGAGCGTATTTCGGCAAGAAAAGACCGAGATCTTCTTCAAATCCTGGCATCTGGTGGCCCACCTCAGCGAGCTGCGCGAGCCGGGGAGCTTCGTGACGCAGGAGATCTTCGAGCAGAGCGTCATCGTCATCGCGGGTCGAGACGGCAAGATTCGAGCGTTTCACAACGTGTGCCAGCATCGGGGCAACCGACTCGTGCAGGCGCGGCGCGGCAGCTCACCGGCCATCACCTGCGGGTATCACGCCTGGACTTATGCGCTCGACGGCTGCCTGCGCGGTGCGCCAAACACACAAGACGTCCCGGGCTTCAAGAAGAGCGAGCACGGACTCAAACCGGTCCGCGTCGAGACCTTGGCCTCCTTCGTCTTCGTGAATCTCGACCGTGAGGCCAAACCGATCGCCGAGATGGCGAGCGGGGCGGAGGCGGAAATTCGCCGCTTCCTTCCGGACCTCGATCGCTTGAGGCTGATCGAGGAGGTCGACGTGCCGGTGCAAGCCAACTGGAAGGTCATCCAGGAGAACTCCATCGAGGGTTATCACTTCGATTACTCGGGGCCGGCCCACAAAGAGCTCGTGCAGCTCATCGATTTCTCCGGATACACCTTGAAGCCGCACGGCGAATGGTGGACGTACATCGGGCCGCCCAAGAAGGATGTGACACAGGCCTACGGGCTTTCGCTCGCGGGAGCCACCTGGCAGACCGACTGGTTCTTCAATTTCGGATTGTGGCCGAACGCGACCATCTACGCCTTTCCCTATGCCGACATGGTCGGCACGTTCATCATGATTCCGACCGGTCCGGAGACCTCGATCTTGCGCTTCGGCTACTACGGAGTCGCCGGTCGGGAGTTGCCCGCGGTGACCAAGGCATGCATTCGATGGATGAATGAGGATCTGGGTCCCGAGGACATCAGCTTGAACCATTCGAACCAGCGCGGCTTGCACTCCTTCGGGTTCGAGCGCGGACGCTACCTCATCGGCGAGGGCATCAGCAACAAGAGCGAGCATCTGGTGCGCCATTTTCACAAGCTCTGCTACGACGCGATTCACCCCTGAATGACGACGGGCGATGTCCCCCGCCCTCCAGCGATATGACTATGTCATCGTCGGCGCAGGGTCGGCCGGCTGCGTGCTCGCGACGCGATTGACCGAGGATGCCGACGTGCGCGTCCTGCTGATCGAGGCGGGCCCCGCCGATCGAAGCTGGCGAATCGCCATGCCCTCCGCGGTCGGGAGCCTGGTCTCCTCGGATCGATTCAATTGGAACTATGTATCCGATCCGGAGCCCGGTCTCGACGGCCGCCGGCTCACGCATCCTCGCGGCCGTGTGCTCGGCGGCTCCTCCTCGATCAACGGTATGGTCTATGTCCGAGGTCATGCGTGCGACTACGACGGCTGGGCCGATGCGGGGCTTCCCGGGTGGAGCTACGCGCAGGTCCTGCCCTACTTCAAACGCGCCGAGCACCATGCCGGCGGCGGCGATGCCTATCACGGCGCCTCGGGGCCACTGGCTGTTTTCGCGCCCGACTTCAAAGCGGCGCCGCTCGCCGCCGCGTTCGTCGAGGCGGCCGTCGAGTCGGGGTATGCGTTCTCGGCGGACGTGAACGGCGAACGACAGGAAGGCTTCGGTCGGATCGACCGCACCACCACGCTCCGTGGCCGCCGCTCGAGTGTGGCGCGCGCCTATCTGGTTCCTGCACTGCGGCGCGGCAATCTCACGGTGCTCACCGGAGCGCTCGCGCGGCGGCTGCTCTTCCACCGCGATCGCGCCCTTGCAATCGAGTACTCGGTCGGCTCGAGCCTCGC
>DATHCO010000352.1:0-9723 GCA_035319505.1 Steroidobacteraceae bacterium
GATCGCGGCTGCAGCCGGCCGCCGCCTCGTCCCCGTCACGCTCGAGCTGGGCGGGAAGTCGCCCAACATCATCTTCGCGGACGCCAACTTGGAACGCGCCGCGGTCGGAGCTCTAGCCGGCATCTTCGGTGCAACAGGTCAGACCTGCGTTGCGGGATCCCGGCTTCTGGTTGAGCACAGTGTTCACGATCGCATCGTACACACCTTGGTCGAGCGGGCACGCGCGGTGCGTCTCGGCGATCCGCTGGACCCCGCGACCGACATGGGCACCGCGGCGAACGAGCCACAGTTCCGCCGTATCCTGGATTTCATCGAACGCGCTCGAACCCAAGGTGCACGCGTCGTGGCGGGCGGCGGTGCGGCTCGCGGGCCGGGGCTGGAGCATGGCTTCTTCATCGAGCCCACGGTGTTTGCCGATGTTCGCAATGAGATGGAGATCGCACAGGAGGAGGTGTTCGGGCCGGTGCTCGCCGTGATTCCATTCGGTGATGAGCAGGAAGCAATCCGGATAGCGAACGCGACGCGCTACGGTCTCGCCGCGGGTGTGTGGACCCAAGATCTCTCGCGGGCGATGCGGGTGACCCGCGCTCTGCGGGCGGGTCAGGTGTGGGTGAACACCTATCGGGCGCTCGCGGTGCAGACGCCCTTCGGCGGATTCAAAGAGAGCGGTTACGGTCGCGAGAAGGGTGAGCAGGCGCTCGACGAGTACCTTGCCCCGAAGAACGTGATGATCGACTTCTCGGACGCCCAGCGCGATCCGTTTGCGATGCGGACGTGAGAGCGAGCCGTTCGCGCTGTGCACCCGAGGCAGAGGACACGAGCGTTCAGCGGGCCGATGTAGCGAACAGAACCTCGCCCTGGAACAGACGGCGCGCCGTCCGGTACACGCTCGCGTGACGCACCTGTCGCGTTTGAGGGTCGCGCTCCGCCTCGACGACGATCACGCCCGACGGGTGGCCGATGCGCAGCGGGCCCGCCGAGGAGCGGCAGATCTCCGCGGGCAGTGTGCCGGCCGTTCGACAGGCCACGGCAACGCAGAGAGCCGAAGTGATCGGAATGGCCCGATGGGCATTGCCGCTCGATAGCATCCGAACGCAGAGATCCGCATCGTCGGCACCGAAGCGATGTCCTGACCGCGACACCCAGGAGCGGGCGCGCGCAACCGCTCCGATGAAAGGCACCGAGCGGCTCGACGCGGCCTGCGCCTCATCGGATGAAAGTTTCATGGCCATCGAGGCCTGGATACGCAAGTCCTCCAGCGCATGCATCAGCTCAGCCTGTGACTCGATTCGTTCCGGGGCTTCGGTGCCGTCGAGGCCGAGCGCCTCGGCGTCCACGAACACACAGGGATTGCCCGCATCCACCATGCTCGCGCGGATCCTGCCACCGAGAGGAAGTCGCAGCTCGTGCAACGCGCCTCCCGCCGGGAGTAGTCGACCCGTGCGTGCCCCCGCGAGGTCGCGAAACTCCAGCCGAATCGGAGCCCCCGAGCCGGCCACGCCGTCGATGCACAGCGGTCCGTCCACGCGCGCGCACCCGCTCTCGACCTCGAAGGTTGAATGAATCAGCTTCCCGGTGTTGGTGTTGTGAATGCGCACCGTGACCTCGCCGTCGCGCGCCACCTTCACGAGCCGCTCGTCGACCGCGAACGGACCAATGGCCGAGGACATGTTGCCGCAGTTGCCGCCGTAGTCGACGGTGGCTCGATCCACCGACACCTGAGCGAAGGTGTAGTCCACGTCGGCATCGGCGCGGGTAGGCGGGCCGATCACGCAGACCTTCGACAGCGATGAGATACCACCGCCCATTCCATCCAGCTGCCGTCCGTCGGGGTCGGGGCTGCCCATCACTGCGAGAAAGATCGGAGCCCACTCCTCCCAATCTGCAGGCAGATCGCGGCGATGGAACAGAAGCGCTTTCGAGGTGCCACCGCGTGCAAATACGGCAGGGAGCTTGCGCAGTGGCATGGCGAAGCGGTGGGCAGGAGCGCGAGCTCAGAGGCTCGCCACCGGGGTGCGCGCAAACTCGCCGGCGCTTTTTCCGGCCTGTCGGCCGAAGACCGAGCCCGACATGAGACCGGCGCCGCCGAGGTAGTTGCCGTAGAAGATGCCGCCGACGAGCTCGCCGCCGGCGTAGAGACCGGGAATGCGCTCGCCGGCCGTGTCGAGCACCGCGGCGCAGCGGTCGATGCGCAGTCCACCGAAGGTAAAGGTGATCCCGCAGGTCACCATGAATCCCGTGAACGGCGGCTCGTCGATCGGGAGCGCCCAGTTCGATTTGGGCGGCTCGATTCCGTCGGTGCCGAGGCCATCCAGGATCGACGGGTTGTAGCTGCCCGCGCGGCATGCCGCATTGAAGGCATTCACGGTGCGCACGAGTCCCTTCGGGTCGATGTCGAGTCCCATGGCCAGCTCCTCGAGAGTGCTGGCCGTGAACTTGCTCACCTGCTTGATGCGGTATTCATCGCGCACCATGTCGATCGTCTTCGCGTCGAAGATCTGCACGGCGGTGCGCCGCGGTTGCTTCATCACCTCGCGGCCGTACTTGGCGTAGGTGTGGTTGCGGTAATCGGCGCCCTCATCGATGAAGCGCTCACCTTTGAGGTTGACCACGATCCCGATCGGGTAGGAATGTTTCTGATAGTTATCGAGTACCACTCGGTCGCCGAAGGGCGGAGCGCTGATGTCCCACTGCACAGCATGGCAGGTGGACCAGCCACCGAAGGGTTGTGCGCCGATGTCGAGCGCCGCACGGATTCCGCCGCCCGTGTTATGCCGAGTCCCGCGCACGCGGCACAGCTCCCAGCCGGGGCCGAGATAGCGCGTGCGCATCTCGGGATTGGCCTCGAAGCCCCCGCAGGCGAGCACCACCGCCTTGGCAGCGATGTCCTGATACCCTTCCGGGCCCTTGACCTGCGCGCCGATGACCGCACCCCGCCGGTCCTCGAGGAGCTTGCGCATCTCTGTTCCATAGCGGATCTCGATGCCGAGCCTCTCGGCGCGCCTGATCAAGGATTCCACCAACCCGAAGCCGCCGCCCACCGCCTCGATGTTCACTCCGCCATAGAAATGGTGCTTGCCTTCGACCTTGTAGGATTGGCGGCCGAACATCGGAAGAAAGCGCACGCCGTGCGAACGTAGCCACACCACCGTCTCGCGCGAGCGCCCGATGAGAATCGAGGCGAGCTCCTCGTCGCTCTCGTCCTCGGTAACCCGCATCAGGTCCTCCATGTATTGCTGTTTGGACAGCTTGGGCATGACGATCTGATTGACCTCGGCCTCCGAGAGATCGACGAGAACATCCTTGCGCAAGTCTTCGATACCGTCGTGGACGAAGCGAAACCCGCCGGCCGTGAAAAGCGAATTGCCCCCGCGCTCCTCGAGCGGCGCCTTCTCGAGCACCAGCACCCGGGATCCGCCCTCACGCGCCGACAGCGCGGCGCACAGCGCCGCGTTGCCCGCGCCCACCACCATGACGTCATACTCTTTACGTTCCGACATTCCCCTCACTCCAAGTTGCTGCTCGTGGCTCGACCGCGCGCATAGACGGGGCGAATCGATCGCCAGCCGCCGCCCTCCCCTGCGCCATGGCCGATGCCTTAGGGGGCAGAAGCGAATAGCTTCTGCATCCTCGCTTTCTGTGCGTTTCGAATATGCGTGCGCAGCGCCTGCTCGGCCGCCTCGGCATCCCGGACATGAATCGCTGCCACTACCGCGCGGTGCTCGCGCAGCGTTTCGGCTGCGCGCTCGGTGTTGTCGAGCGTCGTGCCGCCCAGCAAGGAAAGAGCGTCGTGCAGAACGGTCACCATGTTCAAGAGGTAGCGGTTATGGCTGCATCGATACAGCGTCTCGTGAAAGCGTCTATTGCTGACGCTGAGCGCCGCCGGGTCACTCAACGCCGCTTCGTACTGCGCACAGAGGCCATCCAGTATCGAGATCTCCACATCGGAAGCATGCTGCGCAGCCAGACGCGCGGCCGTCCCCTCGAGTACCTCGCGCATGGTGTAAAGCTCGGTCACCATCCCGTAATCGAGCTCCGCCACGACGACGCCGCGCGTCGCATCGTGCGCCACGAGACCTTCGGTTTGCAGCCGACTCAGTGCTTCACGAATCGGGGTTCGGCTCAACCCGATCTGCTTGGCGAGCTCGATCTCGCGCAAGCGCTCGCCAGGTTTGAGGTGACCGCCCTGGATGGCGCTCCTGATGTATCGGTACGCCGCCTCACCCCGCGGAAGGCTCTCTCCGTTGAGCTGGGTCGATTTCTTACCCTTCGCTGCAGACCCCATCAGGTCGCCTCCGCAATGGCTCAGCCCTGAGTCCTCTGCCACTCGATGAGGCGGTGCATTCCCTCCTCGATGCTCACACGCGGCTCCCAGCCAATCTCGCGCGCTGCTTTCTCGCGACTGAACCCGAGGCGCGTCCCTGCCGCCGAACGAACCGTCCGACGGTCCTCCCGGTAGCGGGGTTTTAAGTCCTGCCGGCAGTGGAGCTGCAAGGCGATTTCCGCCACTCGAGCCGAGCTTGTGTCCACGCCCGTCGCCACGTTCAACGCATGGCCCTGTGAGGCGCTGTGCATGGCCAAGAGGCATGCGTGCGCCACATCGGTGACGTGAACGTAGTCATGCACTTCGCTCCCGTCACCGTCGATCACCGGATCCTCGCCACGGCGTACTTGCTCGCAGATCTGCGCGACGAAGACGGCGTTGACCGCGCGCGCGTGCTGCCGCTCGCCGTACACCGATGCGAAGCGCAGCGCGTTGAACTCGAGGCCGAAGCTTCGGGCATAGCGGGCGCACAAGGCCTCGCCCATGAGCTTGCTCGCACCGTAGAGCTGCGAGGAGGGCTGGAGCCCCGCGCTGACGTACCCGGTCTCCTCGGTGATCGGGTGCTCGACCGGCGCGCCGTAAACGGCGACCGAAGAGGAGAACACGACGCGACGAACCCCACTGAAGCGACAGGCTTCCAGGGTGTTCACCATGCCTAGCGTGTTGACCGACACGCCTGCCAAGGGGTCCTGCGCCATCGGCAGCGTCAGGTATCCCGCCAGCGCGAATACGCCATCCGCATCCCTTGAGGCCTCGAGGACATCCGGCAAACGCAGGACATCCCCTCGCAGGCGCCGAGCGCGTGGCTCGTCGTTCAGGTGAGCAATCGTCGCCGGGGTGCCCAGGGAGTAGTTGTCCAGGAGTCGAACCTCCCGAGCCCCCGCGGCAAGCAGCTGATCGGCGATGTGCGAGCCGATCAGGCTCGCGCCACCGGTGATGAGATAAATACCCTTCGCCACGATCGATCTCCAGGGCACCTGCGCACGGCAGGCTGGCCTCCGGGAGCCGCTGCGGCTCCCGGTGCTGTCGTACGGCGAGCCGCGTCGCCGCGCTCACAGTTTTTTGTATACAACCGAATACTAAAGAATACTGAAGCGCGGGTCAACGCTTCCCAACAACGCTGCGGCCGCCGGTCACTTCATCAACGGTGGGTCGCCTGCACGGCCGCGGTGCTTGCGAGCTTGCCCTGCCGCGGGGCTCCCGATACGCTTCAACCGACCTCAAGGTCATGGAGTCAATTGCACATGGAAGCCAAGAAGCTTGCAAAACCGGCGCCGCATCCCTTTCATCTGTCGATTCGTATCCGCCATCCCTCGATAGATCCTGCGGAACTCTCGCGTGAGCTCGGGATTGAGCCGGAGCATTCCTTTCGAGCCGGCGATCCGCGACCCTCGCGCAGCGCAATGACGCCCGCCTCCGTCCGCACCGAAAGCTACTGGCTCGGGGCGCTCGATTCGGGCGAGCTCGACGTAGCCTTTCTCAGGCACCTCAAGCTCGAGGCAGCGCCACAATTTGCCACGGCAGCTGCCGCCGCGACGCAATCGCTCGGCTGGGCGCTCTCTTTGAAAGCCGACCGTTTCTTCAATGTACACTCGGACTTCCTGCGCCGAATCCGCACCGATGGTGGCGAGATCAGCCTGCTCGTCGCGCTGTCACCGGATCGAGTAATGAGCTTCACGCTCGCGCCCGAGGTCAGCCGTGTCTTCGGCGAGCTCGGTGTCACGGTGGAATTCGAGCTCACGAACGAGTGACGGATCCAGCGCATCGATCATGGATCCCCACCCGCAATTGCTCGAGAGCCTGCGTCGCGCGAAACACGTCGTCGTTCTCACCGGTGCGGGCGTGTCGGCCGAGAGCGGTCTGGCCACCTTCCGCGATAAGCAAAGCGGGCTGTGGGAGAAATTCGACGCACTGGAGCTCGCGACTCCCGCGGCATTTGCTAAAGATCCGCCGCTCGTGTGGGGCTGGTACGAGTGGCGTCGAGCGGCCGTGCTGCGCGCCCAGCCCAACGGCGCTCACAAGGCGATCGCGGACATGGCAAACGCGGTGCCGCGACTCACGCTGGTGACCCAGAACGTCGATGATCTGCATGAGCGCGCCGGAAGCCCGAGTGTCCTGCACCTGCACGGGCAGCTCGCTCACCCCTATTGCGAGCACTGCCGCCGGGGGTACGAGTTTAGGTCCGCCGAGATGAGCAACCTGCCGCAGGAGGGCTATCGGATGGAGCCGCCGCGCTGCGAGAGCTGCGGCGGGAGAGTTCGCCCGGGTGTCGTGTGGTTCGGCGAGCCGCTTCCCGCAGCCGAGTGGCACGCCGCGCTCGGGGCCGCGGAAGCGGCCGATGTCTTCTTTTGCGTCGGCACATCCTCGACCGTGCAGCCCGCCGCCTCTCTAACCGACATCGCGATCGAGGCGGGGGCGCTCACGGTGCAGATCAACCCGAATGCGACGGAGGTGGATGCGAAGGTGGCGTTCGCCTACAGGGCACCGGCGGGCGAGATGCTCCCGCAGATCGTGCGACGAGCGTGGAGCAAGGGCTAGCGGCAGCCGCGCGCACCCAGGCGATTCACGCGCCCTCGACCTCGAGATCGACGCGTACGTTGCCGCGGGTCGCATGCGAATAAGGACAGATTTTCTGGTGCGCTTCCTCTGCGAGCGCGGAAAGCTCCGCCTTGGGCACTGTCATGTCCTTGACGTGAAGCTTGACCGCGAGCCCAAACCCCCCGCCCTCTCGCGGCCCGATGCTGACGCTGCAGGTGACGGTCGCGCCCTTGGCATTACGCTTTTTCTGGGTCGCCACGTAATCGAGCGCACCGCCGAAGCAGGCGGCATATCCCGCGGCAAACAGGTGCTCGGGCGTCGATGTATTGGGCTTGCCCGGTCCGCCCATCGCCTTGGGCACCGACAAGTCCACCGACACGGAATGATCCTGCGCCTCGGTGTGACCGTTGCGGCCCCCGGTCGCAGTCGCTACAGTTGTGAAAAGCGGTTTGATGTTGTCCACGATGACCTCCGAATGCGCAGACCTCCGAGGTGTCGATGATGAACCGCAGAGGGTTGAATGAGAAGTCCCGCTTGCGCCTCATCATGCGGTCGAGGTGTGGTCGTGCCTGGGCTACTCGCCACTAGTCGACCCTACTCGCGCATCCCCGACTTGAGATGGGTCGCTGCGCTATCGATAATCGGCGCATGAGTGAAGCCCGTCACGCCGGCGGCTGCCTATGCGGTGCGCTGCGCTATGAAGCCCTCGGCGATCCCCGGTACGCCGGGTACTGCTACTGCGAGGACTGCCGCAAAGCATCCGGCTCGGGGTTCATTCCGTTCATGGTCTTTGCAGCGAGCGCGGTATGCTTCACCGGCCGAACCCTCGAATTCATATCCAAATCCGCACGCGGCCGCGATGCTGTGCGCAATTCCTGTCCCGTCTGCGCGAGCCTCGTATTCGGCGGCAAGGTCGGTGAGGCCGAGGAATTTACGATCTATGCCGGCTCGCTCGACGACCCGTGCGCGTTCCGGCCCACCATGGCCATCTTTACCCGCGGTCGCCCGGATTGGGCCGCCCTGATCCCCGGTCTCGCGGTCTACGAGCGGTTGCCCGCCTGATCCGTGGCCCGGCCTGCGAAGCACTGGCTGCGCACGGCTCTCGTGCGCCTCACAACGCCCCGTAGGCCTCGCAAGGCGGGCGATGCGGGCTGGCTCACGGGCCGCTTCCCGAGCACGCCGCGCGCAGGCCTTCTTCGGCGGCAGCGCGAGTTCTTTCTGTACGTTCCCGCCCAGTTGACCGCACGCGAGCGCGTTCCGCTCATGGTGATGCTGCACGGATGCAGCCAGGACGCGCACACTTTCGCCGAGGGTACCCGCATGAACGAGCTGGCCGACTCGCAGCGATTCATTGTCCTGTATCCGCAGCAATCCCGCGGTGCGAACCCGCTCGGCTGCTGGAACTGGTTTCACCGCGATGTCGAACAAGGCGGGGGCGAGGCGCGCACGATCGCCACGCTGGTGCGCAGCGTGACCCGCCGATACCCCGTCGATCGCTCGCGGGTGTACCTGGCAGGAATGTCGGCCGGCGGCGCGATGACGGCCGTGATGGCCTTCCGACACGGGGCACTCTTTGCCGCCTGCGCGATCGTTGCGGGCGTGATGTACCGTGGGGCCGACTCGGCGGTCGGCGCCGCCCAAACCATGCGCTCCGGTGCGCGCCGCTCACCGGAGGCAGTCGCCGAAGAGGCGGTCGACGGAGCCTCTCCCGATCTCGGATTCGTGCCGGCCTTGGTGATTCACGGGGAGAACGACAGCGTCGTCAATCCTCGCAACGCCAAGCAAATCGTTCAGCAATTCTTGCGGTTTGCCGAGCTCGTAAGTGCGCCCGCGGGGCCGCTCGATCCAACCGTCGAGCGGCTCATTACGGATCGGGGTCGCACCTATCGACAGCGCGACTATCGGCGCAACGATGAGGTGGTCCTGCGTGCGGTTCTCATCGATGGGCTCGGGCACGCGTGGAGCGGCGGCGACGAGCGGCATCAGTTCAACGACGGGAGGCCGCCCGATGCGACCGCCCTGATATGGGATTTCGTCTCGCAGTTCCGCCGGCCGGCACCGGATCGCTGGCCCGTGACGCGCTTTTGGGCGAAGCAGGTCGGTCGCTGGCGGCGCGTTCGAAAGGCGCCGCTGCGCCTTTAGCGCAAGGCCCCGAAGACCCTCTTGAGCAAGTTGCTGGCTTGCCCCAACGGATCCTTGCGGATTGCGCGCTCCTCCTCGGCCATCATGTAGAAGAGACCGTCGAGCGTCTTGTCCGTTACGTAAGACTCCAAACTCGCGTCTTCGGGCTTGAGAACTCCCAATTCGACCGCCTTCTTGGCCACCGCATCGTAGGTCTCCGCAAGTTTCACCCGGGCCGTGGCGCGCGCGATGATGGGCGCGAATTTGACTTGCAGCGGTGCATAGGTTACGCGCTTGAAATACCGGGTGGCCGAATCGTCGCCGCCCGTCAGGATTTGCTTCGCGTCCTGCCAGGTCATTTGGTGAAGCGCCTCCTTGAGCAACACCTTGCTCTCCGGCACGGCCGCTTCGGCGGCTCGATTCATAGCGACCACGAGCTGGTCCGCCTGCTCGCCCGCGCCGAGCATGCGCATCACCCCTTCCGCCTTCTCGAGCGTCGGAGGCAGGGGTATCTTGACCGCCGGATTTTTCAAAAACCCGTCCGTCACGCCGAGCTTGTCGACGGCTCGGCCAATGCCCTGGTCGAGCGCCTTCTTGAGCCCCGCCGAAGCGTCTGCATCCGTGAGCGAGCTCAAATCCGCGGCCGAGGCCGTGCCCGCGCAGGCGCAGGCGCAGGCAAACATGAGACAGCCGGCGATCTCCTTGATCCTCATCGTTTCCACTCCTCTCCTCGATAGACC
>DATHCO010000353.1:0-3908 GCA_035319505.1 Steroidobacteraceae bacterium
GTCCCTGCTGCGCGCAAGCCCTGGGTGGCCATCCATGGCCACCCGCGCGACGCATGCGTCGCGCCCGTGTGTTTCACGCCCCGGAAAATTCCCTTCCAAAGCCGACTCCTCGTGATAGGTATCGTTGTTCATGAATGATTCAGGCTAGAACAGGAAATGATGATGATCGGACGATGCGCCCGAGTGCGGGACGTTCACGGTGAGGTGATGCTCCTCGGATGCGTGCGCGATGTCGCGCCAGAGCTCGGAGCGCTTGCCGAGTGGATCGCGGTTGATCTCGAAAGCCCAGCTCCGATCCCAGGTCTTCTGGTCCTTCAAGGCCAGCAATCGACGGCGAACGCGAACCTCGTCCCGCGCGTACATCTCGAGAGTGCGAGCCCCGGCTCCGTGCACGATGGCGATCAGATGCTGATCCTCGCTCGCGAGGTGCTCGCGGATCACCCGGCTCAGATTGAGTAGGTGCTGGCTCTCGTGCGCCCCGATCCTCCCGGAGGTATCCGTCGATCGCGCTGCGGCCTCGATCGCGATCGCCACGTGATAGGGGTACTCCTCGAAGCTCACTCGCTTCTCGAGCGTGGTATTGACCGTGATGACCGCGCTCTTCCCGCTCGCGGGAAACTTGTGGCGGCAGATCACCCAGGTGTCGTAATCGGTGTCCGGCACGATGGACCCGTAGGAGAGTGCAAGCGGCGGCGGCGGCTCAGGAGAGTCTGGACATCGAGGTGCCGACCCTGGCCTGAGCCGCCTCAGGCATACTCGTCGATCCGTGATTTGGGGGGACGCGGCTCGCTCGGGACTCGAGGCTCTTTCGGGTCTTTCGACTCGTAAACCTCGGCGCGCGGGGGGCCGGGGCGATCCTGGCCGGGCGAGCCATCCTTGCGGCCGCGCTTATCGGCGATCGGTAACGCCGGGTAAAGACCCGAATTGCTCAGGCGATCAACTTCACTCATCGAGTGACCTCGCTCATTCGGACGGTGCCGCATCCTTGACGGGGGGCGGATTTGCGATCGGGGCGGGTCCCGGGGCCGACTGCGGCGGCGTATCCGCGACGACCTCCTTGTCCTGCCTCGCTTTATCCTTGACCAGCACCGTCGTACCGAGCTCGCTCGGCGGCACGCGCCATAGTAGCCGATTTGCGCCGCTGTCCGCATCCGCGGTCGCCACGTCCGGGGCGATGTTCTGCGGCGTGGCCGGATCGGTTCTGGCCGTCATCGGCTCGCCCGGAAGAACCGCCTCCAGAACCAATATTGCAACGCGGCGATTCGCGTTACGCCCTTCGACCGTCTCATTGGGCTGGCGGGGGTGATACTCGCCATAGCCCACGATCTCGAGCCGCAAGGGATCGATTCCTGCACGGGTGAACTCGTGAACCACGCTCGCGGCACGAGCGGCGGAGAGCTCCCAATTCGACGGAAATGCGGCCGTGCGGATCGGGCGATCGTCGGTATGACCCTCAACGCGAATCGGATTCGGAAAGGGCTTGAGCACCTCGGCGAGCTTGTCGAGCACCGGGGTCGCTTCGGGGGCAAAATCGCCTGCGCCGCTCGAGAACAGGATATCGGTGTTTATCTCGATTTCGAGCCACAGGCTCTCGCGGCGGACGGTGACCAGCTTGGCGTTGATCAACGCCTGCATCGCATCCTCGACCGCGCGCTGCATGCGGATCAAGGTTCCCGGGGTTTCTTTCTCGGCAGGGGCCGCCGACGCTTGAGGGCCGCGCGAGCCCTGCACCGCGAAGATAGCCTTCGGCTCCTTGATCTTCATGAGGACGGTCGGGGAGACGCCCACCAGGGGTTTGTCGCCGCCCTTGCCCGGCTCCTTGTCGCCGATGTTGATGGGCCGCATGCTCTTCGGCGCGCCGTGAAAGGCGGCGATCAATGAATCCGACAACACCCGGAACTTGCCCTCGTTCACCGACGACATGGCGTACATGACGGTGAACAGCGCCCACAGGAGCGTCACCAGGTCACCATAGGGAATGGCCCAGGCCTCCGTGTTCACGTGCTCGTCGTGCTTTTTCCTGCGGGCCATGCGTCAGTGACTAAAGTAGCCTTGCAATTTCGATTCGATGTTGCGGGGGTTCTCGCCCTGCGCGATCGCGATGAGCCCCTCGATCACCATGGTGCGGACCTGCGATTGCGCGTGAATCACGGCCTTGAGCTTGTTGCTCATGGGCAGAAAGACCAGGTTCGCGAGGGAGATGCCGTAGATCGTCGCGACGAATGCGGCGGCAATGCCGTGACCGAGTTTCGATGGGTCGGCGAGGTTCTGCATCACCGCCATGAGGCCCATGACAGCGCCGATAATCCCGAGCGTCGGTGAGTAAATCCCCATGGCCTCGAACATCTTCGCGGCCTGAGTATCGAAGTGCTCCATCGCCTCGAGCTCGATTTCCATGCTCGAGCGAATCGCATCGGGCTCGCCGCCGTCGACCAGCGACTGCAGGCCCTTCTTGAGGAAGTCGTCCTTCTCCTGCTCGACCGCGGATTCGAGTCCGAGGAGGCCTTGCTTGCGCGCAGTATTGCTCCACTCGACAATCTTCTCGATCATCGCGGCCGGGTTGCTGACGGGGGGCTTGAACACCCATACGATGATCTTCCAGCCGCGCAGGAAGGTCGCCATCGGCGTCTGCACCAGACTCGCCGCCGTGGTTCCGATGACGACGATGACGAAGGCGGCGCTTCCGACCAGCGCCCCGGCGCTCGAGCCCTTCAAGATGGCGCCACCGATGATGGCGAACAATCCCAGCACGATGCCGATGATGCTCAAGATGTCCATGGGTCAATCGGGGGCTGGATCCATCGGGCTCAATCGGGGGCGAGCCACTCCGCGAGCCGGGCGCGCAAGCGTACCAAGGCCTGCCCGTGGATCTGACATACGCGCGATTCGGACACGTCCAGTACCTCGCCGATCTCGCGCAGGTTCATGTCCTCGTCGTAATAGAGCGCGAGCACGAGCTTTTCGCGCTCCGGCAGCCCGCTGATGGCCGCCGCCAACGCATCCCTGAAACCCGCGTCCTCGATATGATCGAAGGGGCCCGGCCGATCGTCGCGCGCGTGATCGGCAGGGCTCGACTCGTCCTCGCCCCCGCCGAGCTGGTCGAAACTGAACAAGCGGCAGCTGGCCGCGTCCTGCACCAGCTTGTGGTACTCCTCGATCGACACCCCGAGTCCGTCGGCGATATCGGTCGGGCTTGCATCCTGCCCTTTCTCGTTCTCAATCTTGCGAATCACATCCGCCATCTCCCGCATGTTTCGATGCACCGAGCGCGGGGTCCAGTCGGACTTTCGGACCTCATCGAGCATCGCCCCGCGGATGCGAATGCCGGCGTAGGTCTCGAAGTTCGCCCCCTTGGTCGCGGAGTAGTTCTTCGCTGCATCCAGAAGACCGATCATCCCCGACTGGATCAAGTCATCCACCTCCACGTTCGGGGGCATGCGGCTCACCAGATGATAGGCGATGCGTTTGACCAAATCGGCGTGTTTGAGGACCAGTTCTTCTTGCTGCACCTCGCCGGCGAAGCCCTCATCGGCGAGCGGCTTCGGACTGCGCTTTTGCGTCTTCGAATATTGTGTGCTTGCTCTCATTGCAATACCGTCGAAGGACAGATCCGGGTCCCCACCATGCGTTCGACGAAGAACTCCAGGTGGCCTCGAGCCCCTTGTGGCGCTGACCACTTATCGGCCTTCGCGGCCAAATTCTTGAGCGCAGTGGACGAATTTGCGGCCGGGTACGCCTCCACGACGGCGGTCTGGCGCTGCACGGCGCGCCGCAAGTAATCGTCGAACGGTACGGATCCCGCAAACTCGAGCGTCACATTGAGAAATCGGTCACAAACCCGGGAAATCTTTTGGAACAGCCCCGGCCCCTCGCCCGAACGACGCGTCTGGTTGGCCACGATCTGGAAG
>DATHCO010000354.1:0-2806 GCA_035319505.1 Steroidobacteraceae bacterium
CGATCAATTGCGTGAGCAGCGGATCGGAAAATGCATTCCAGTAGCGCTCGATCGGATCTCCCTCGACGAAGCCGGGCTCGCCGGCATTGACGAAGCGCGCATCGAGGGGCATCTGTGGGCGATGATAGTTGGGTCCTACCGCGCATCCGGCGAGGGCGGCCGCAGCCGCCGCGAGTGCCGCCCACGGGCTCCTGAGCCTACGCACGGTGCGGCTCCTCGCTTGGCGGCTCATCGACGTGCGGCGGCTCCGCCCCGCCCCGCCCCGCCTCATCGATGGCGGAGTAGCCCAGGGGTCGCGCACTCGATGGGAAGGCACGCGCCAGCCATGTTTCGATGGTCACGAAAAATACCGGCGTCAGGAACAGACCGAACGTCGTCACGCCCAGCATGCCGGCAAACACGGCGATGCCGATCGCTTGGCGCATCTCGCTGCCGGCGCCGAGCGCGGTGGCGAGCGGAATCACCCCCATGATGAAGGCAAACGAGGTCATGAGGATCGGGCGAAGGCGCAACCGGCAGGCCTCGACGGCCGCATCGACGGGGCTCATCCCGTGCTCGACGCGCTCGCGGGCAAATTCTACGATCAAGATCGCGTTCTTGCAGGCAAGGCCCACCAGCACGATGAACCCGATCTGGGTGAGCACGTTGTTATCGGATCCCTTGAGCCAGACGCCGACCATCGCCGACAGAAGGCACATGGGCACGATCAGGATCACGGCGAGCGGCAACGCCCAGCTCTCGTACTGGGCCGCCAAGATGAGGAACACGAACATCACGCAGATCGGAAAGACGATGAGCGCTGTGTTGCCAGCCGATTTTTGCTGAAAGGTGAGATCGGTCCATTCGTAGCCGAAACCGTTCGGCAAGGTATCGCGCAACACCCGCTCCATCGCCGCGATCGCTTGACCGGAGGATACGCCAGGAGCGCTCTGGCTGTTGATGTCCGCTGCCAGATAGACGTTGTAATGCGACACGCGATCGGGCCCGGGCTGGAAGCGAACATCTGCGACCGCTCCCATGGGCACCATGTCGCCGTTCAAGTTGCGCATCTTCAAGTTCGCGATGTCCTCGGGCTGGTTGCGGAACTGCGGCTCGGCCTGCGCGTAGACTCGAAAGGTGCGTCCGAAGCGATTAAAGTCGTTGACGTAGACCGAGCCCAAGTACGCCTGCAAGGTGTCGAACACGGCGGACAGCGGCACTGCCTCGCGCTTCGCCTTTACCCGATCGACGTCCGCATAGAGCTGCGGCACGCTGTTCTGGAAGGTCGTGTAGGTCGCATACGGGTTGAGCTCGGGCTGCTGTCGCGCCTTGTTCATCGTCTCCGCTGTCACCCGCGCCAGCTCATCGTAGCCGTGCGCCGCACGATCCTGGATGAAGAGCTTGAAGCCGCCGGTGTTGCCCAAGCCCTGCACGGGCGGTGGGGGCACGGCAAATATCACCGCATCCTGGATGGCGGCGAATTTCTTGTTGAGTGCCCCGGCGATGGCTCCCGCCGACAGGGCCTTGGTCGTGCGCTCCTCGAAGGGTTTCAACGGGAGGAAGCAAACCGCGGCGTTGCTCAAATTCACGAAGCCTTGCACCGACAACCCCGAAAAGCCGATCACGTGATCGACGCCGGGAGTGTCCTTCGCGATCGCCGAGATTTGCCGTACCACCTTTTCGGTTCGATCGAGCGAGGCCGCATCCGGCAGCTGCACGATAGCGATCAGGTACTGCTTGTCCTGAGCTGGAATGAAGCCGCTCGGCACCCACTCGAACATGCCCCAGGTGAGAGCCAGAAGAACGCCAAATACCGCGAGAACCGCTCCCCGCATGGCGGTGAGGCGCGCCACGCCGCGACCGTAGCGCTCCGAGGCGAGTTCGAACAGCTGATTGAACGGTCGAAAGAACCAGCTCATGAGCCGGTTGATGCCGCGCTGAAAGGCATCGGGCGGTGCGTTCCTCGGCTTCAGGAGGAGCGCGGCGAGCGCCGGCGACAAGGTGAGCGAGTTGAACGTCGAGATGATCGTGCTCGCCGCGATGGTGATGGCGAACTGGCGGTAGAACTGGCCGGTGAGCCCGCTCACAAATGCGACGGGAATGAACACCGCGCACAGCACCAGCATGATCGAGATGATGGGGCGCGTGACTTCGCCCATCGCGGCGTGGGCTGCTGCGGTGGGGTTCAATCCCTGCTCGATTTTGCGCTCGATGTTCTCCACCACCACGATCGCATCGTCGACCACGATGCCGGTCGCGAGCACCAACCCGAATAGCGTTAGGGAATTGATCGAAAAGCCAGCGGCCAGCAGCGCCGCCATGGTCCCGATGATCGCCACGGGCACGGCGACCAAGGGAATCACGCTCGCGCGCCAGGTCTGAAGGAACACGACGACCACCAGCACCACCAGCAACACCGCCTCGAACAGCGTATGGACCACGGCCTCGATCGAGCTGCGCACGAATACGGTGGGGTCGTAGTCGATCTCGTAGCTGACCCCTTGCGGAAAGCTCTTCGCGAGCTCTTTCATGCTCGAGCGTACTTCCGTCGAGAGCTCGAGCGCGTTCGCGCCCGGCAACTGAAATACCGGTATCGCGACCGCCGGCGCGCCGTCGAGCATGCTGCGCAGGGCATAGGTCTCGGGGCCGAGCTCGAGCCGCGCGACATCGCGCAGATACGTGGTCTCGCCGTTGGCGCCCGTCTTCACGATGATGTTCTCGAATTCCTGCTCGGTCTGTAGCCTCCCCTGGGCGTTGATGATGTATTCGAACTGCGTGCCGGGCAGCGCCGGCTGGCCGCCGATCTCGCCCGCGGCGACCTGCACGT
>DATHCO010000355.1:0-6464 GCA_035319505.1 Steroidobacteraceae bacterium
CGCGGTGGGCGCGGCGGCCGTGGTGGGCGCGGCGGCCGTGGGCGCGGCGGCAGCGACCGCGGCGCATGCCACGGCGAGCGGCCCCAGGACCGCAACCCATCGCAGCGCGACCGATCTCAGCATCATGCCGACATCTTACGATTGCCCACGCGTCACAGCACGGTCGCCCCCTTGTTGCGCGACCGCCTCCCGATGGATAATGAACGGCAAGGAGCATTCTGCGGCCGTCCCGACGCAATTCATTCCCGCGACCCGCTCTCTCGAAATCTCGCGACGAGAAACCCCCAAAGACCCTCATGCCGATCTATGAATGCGATCCGTGGAGGATGCAGTACTTCACGGAAGTCTATTGTCCCGCCGAGGTGCACATCCCAACGGACGATGTCGATGGCTACAAGTTCAATCCGCGCCATCGATGGATTTACAACAAGCTCCTGGTCGCGCAATCCCAGGGTCTGGAGTGCGGGCTGCACGACTCCCCGCCCCCGCGCTACCCTGTGTTCTGCAAGCCGGTCACCAATCTCAAAGGGATGGGCGCGGGCAGCTGCGTGCTCGAGGACGAGCGCGACTACCGGCTGAGGTGCAGTGCGGGCGACTTCTGGATGAAGCTCCTCTCGGGCGATCACGTCAGCACCGACTGGGCCGTGGTGCAAGGCGAGACGTCCTGGTGCCGGCACTCACTGGGAATCCCCGGTGTCGGGGGGACGTTCGATTACTGGGTGGTCGAGGCGGGCGCGCGACCACGCCTCGAGAGGTACTGCAGGGAATGGATACGCGAGCATCTGTCCGATTACACCGGGATGATCAACATCGAGACCATCGGCGGCCGAATCATCGAGGCGCATCTGCGCTTTGCGGACCAATGGCCCGACCTCTACGGCCGCGGATGGCTCGACGCGGTGGTGCGTCTGTACCATCGGGGGGACTGGGAGTATGCCGATAGCGGGCGCGTCGACGGCTACAGCGTCGCCTTGTTCGGGCCGCACGGCAGATCCTACCGGCACCCGCCGCCGGAGGCGCTCTCTGCGTATCGGGCGAGCGCGGGAATCAGCAGCCTGCAGATCACGTTTTGCGAGGATCGGCCGCCCCATACGCACGTCATGCCTCCCGGAGGCTTTCGTCTCGCGGTGATCAACAGCCTGAGTATTGCGGCTGCGATGGGGCTGCGCGCGACACTGGCGCGCGGCTTCGGCGTCGAGGAGTCGCGGCAGCGCGAGCCCGCCCACGGCGTCTCGCCGGTCGCGAGCGATCCGAGCTCAGTGTACTGGTAACGCCGCGATCAGCCGGTCGGCGAGCGAGCTCAGGCACACGCTGAAGCCTCGAGCGATCGCCGCATAGTCGTCGGCATCGAGCGGCGCGGTGAAGAGCTCGCCGCCGACCACATCGATGCCGGCCGTGGCGTCGACCACGCGCCAGTGCGCTTCGAGGGTCGCGCGGCCGCCTCGCCGTGCCGACATTTGCACCACATCGACCCTGATTTTGATCAGCGTCGAGCTCGACTGATCGAAGCTCGAATCGCCCACGAGCACACCGGCGCGGCGCCGCTCGATATCCCGAGCGAGCGTTGCCTGGACGAGCTCCGGCATCGGAGCTGCCCAGCGCTCGTGCTCCAGGACCGAGACTTGATCGCCCGTGGTGTCGACCACCATCTGACGCCGATCGACGAGCGCGGGGAGCGAGACCGACAGCAGGACGTGAGTGTCGTATGCGCCCGCGGGCGCGCGCGACCCGTCGGGGAGCGTCTCCAGGGCATAAAAGTGGTCGGCTTGGCTCGCGCAGGAGCCGATCAGGGCGGCGGCGCAGGCGATGAGCCCGCGTGCGACGCTTGCGGCCCGGCTCACGGTGGATCCCTGGGTTTACCCCGAATCAAGGACTCGGGATGGCGCTCGAGATAGTCCGCGAGTGCGCTCACGGATCTTGCCGCGCGCGAGAGCTCGAGCAAGGTCGCACCAAGCTCGTTCTGTCCAGGGCCATTCGGGGAGAGCGCATCCTTGGCGCTCCTCATGGCCTCCTGCGCCTCTTTCAACGTGGCGTCGACCTGTGGGGCGATACGGTCGTCGACCTGGCGCATCAAGCGATCGGTGCTTCTCAAGGTCTGATCCAGGCTCGCGAGCGTGGCCATGAGACGCATCGATATCTGGTCGTAGGGCACCTTGTCGAGCTTCTTGGCTACGCTGCCGATGGAATCTTGGATCTCCTCCAGACCGCCGGAGGCGGTGGGAAATACCGGAGGGTTCTGGTCCCAGCGCACACGCTCCTTGGCCGCGCCCCCGTGTACGTCCACCGCGACGTACTTCTGCCCGGTGAGCAGGTTTCCGGTCTTGAGCTCGGCACGCATTCCGTGTGCGACCATGCTGTCGATGATGGCTCTTTGAGCCGCATCGGAGGACTCATCGCCCGCCGCAGTCTCGGCGGTACCCTTCGAACGTCCGCGAACGCGCTGCGGGAAAATGTCCACTTCCACCGGAAAGCGTAACATCCCTGCCGATCGATCGTACTCGACCGACAGGCGCTTCACCTCGCCGATGTTGATGCCGCGCAGGTCCACGGGAGCACCGGCGGAAAGACCGCGCAGCGACCCCTTGAAGTACATCACGAAGGTTTGCGCCGGCGTATCGCTCTCGCGCATGGCGCGCTCGCGGTCCGTGAACAGGGTAAAGGCCGTGTCGGCGGGCAACGGCGGGGAAGGAGGCCCGTCGCCGACGGGTTGGAAGGCGACTCCGCCTTCGAGAACCGCCGCCAGCGACTCGGTATGGAGCCTCACACCCTCCGAATCGATCGACATATCGATGCCGCTCGCCTGCCAGAAGCGCGTCTCGCGGGTCACGAAGGTATCGTAGGGGGAGTTGATGAACACCTTGATGGTCACACTCGCGCCGCCGGGGTCGAGCGAGTAGGCCACCACTTGCCCGGCGGAGATGTGCCGATAGAACACGCCGGACCCTACCGACAGCGAGCCGATGTCGCCGGCATGCAGGACGTACTCGTGACCGGGCAGACCCGAGGTCACGATCGGCGGCACCTCGAGACCGGTGAATTGGCGGGACTGGACGGTCGAATGTCCGACATCGACTCCGATGTAGGCCCCCGACACCAGGGTTCCGAGGCCCGTGACATTGGCTCCGGTGATGCGCGGGCGCACGACCCAGAAGCGGGTGTCCTCGACCAGATAGTCGCGAGCATCGCGATGGATTCTCGCCTCGACGATGACCTCCTTGCGGTCCTTGGAGACGCGGATCTCCTTGACATCGCCGATCTCCACGGCCTTGTATCTGATCTTGGTCTTGTTGGGCTCGAGATCGTCGGCGGTGCGGAACCTGATCTCGATGCTCTCTCCCTGTGCGATCTTATCGTGAATGGCGACGAAAACACCCGCCAATACGACGATCACCGGCAGTATCCACACATACGGCAAGCGCAGGTGGGGCGCATCAGGCAGCGCCTTCGGCAGATCATCGATCGACGGAGTCGGCGGGTCAGCCACGCTGCTCCGCGTCCCAGAGGAGACGCTCATCGAAGGAGCGAGCCGCGATCATGGTGAGCACCACCACGGCGGCGAAGGCCAGGGCGCCGGGGCGAACCTCGATCTCGGCAAGCGACTGAATCTGGACGAGCGCCACGAGGAGCGACACCGCGAATACGTCGATCATCGACCACCGACCGACGAATTCGATCACGCGATACAGGCGGCTGCGCTGCTGCGCATTGCGCACGGATCTGCGCGAGGAGGCGATCACGATCTCGCCGAGCGCAACGAGCTTCAGCAAGGGGACCACGATGCTCGCGAAAAATACCAGCAACGCGATCGGCCACGACCCCTGCTGCGCGAGCGAGATCACGCCGCTCATGATGGTGTCATCTTCGTCGCTGAAGAGCTGGTGAGTGTGCATGACGGGCAAGACATTGGCCGGAATGTACAGCAGCGCCGCGGTCACGAGCAAAGCGGCCGTCGTCGCGAGACTCGCGGGCTTGCGTGCATGGAGCGGCGCGCGACAGCGCGGACAGCGTGACCGGCCCACGGGATTCGCGCGCACCGTCGCCCGGCAGCGGGTGCAGACCAGCAGACCGAGTTGCCGCCCGGTGAGGAGCTCGCTCACTCGCCGCTCCGCACGTGGCGGCCGCGCTCGACCCACTGCCAGAATTGCTCGGTCGGCGTCATGCCGGTGAGCGCAGCCAGCGCGAGCATGAGAAGCCCGTAGGCGAGCAGCGAGATTCGCGGAGCCACTTCCGCCTCGGCGGCGAGCTTCACGAGCGACACCAGCGCTCCCAGCATGAAAACCTCGGTCATCGCCCAGGGACGCAGCGCCGCGATCGCTCGGAACAGCGCATGCGCGCCGGGCGCGCGGCGCTTGGCACGCAGGGCGACGAGTACGTACAAAAAAGCTAAGATCTGCGTCAACGGCACGAGCACCGCGGTGAACAGCACGAGCGCCGCGATGGCGGCGTAACCTTGAGAGTACAAGCCTTGCGCGGCGCCGATCAGGGTCGCAACGCGCGTCGTGCCGTTCACCTCGAATGCGACCAGCGGATAGACGTTGGCGAGTACGAACAGCACGAGGCCGCTGAGCGCGACGGCGATCGCGGTGTCGATACTCGCAGTGCCGGTTCGGTAAAGCTCCGCCCGGCACCGAACGCAGCGCACGCGCGAATTGGGCGCGATTTGCTCGATTCGGTGAGCGAGGTCGCAGGCATGGCATACGATCACTGACGACACGTTGAGCTTCCGACCATGGGAACGTGAGAAATTAACACCCGGCCGCCCATGAATGCCCTAAGACCTCATGCCCTCGTCGCGTAGGACCACTCCGGCCGACCAGGGGCGTCGACTCGCGGCCGCCCTGGAGCGCAAATTTAATGCAATGCGCGTCGGTTTGCCGAGAATCTGGGCGGCGCTCTTGCTTGCCGCCTGTTGCGCCCCGGCGACGCATGCGGCCGACCCGCAGAGCTACAAGGTCGATATTGCCTCCACCGGCGACGGCGCGATGGATGCTACGATTCGGGCGACCTCGGATCTGGTGTCGCTGCGCGGCTCGGCGCCCGTGAGCCCCTACGGGCTGATCGGCCGGGCTCGAAGCGACCTCGATCGCCTGAAGACGGTGCTCGAGAGCTACGGGTACTATCGATCGAAGGTCACCGTTCAGATTGACGGATTGGCGCTCAGCGATCCCGGCCTCGGCGATGAGCTCACGGCATTGCCCAAGAAGCGGGACGCGCGGATTCAAGTAAGCTTCGTGCTCGGCCCGCTGTATCATCTGCGCAAGATCAGCATCGACGGCGAGCTGCCGTCCTTGGCTCAAGGCGTCCTGCCTCTCAAGTCGGGTGACCCGGCGATCGCGGCGAACGTGCTCGACGCCGGCGCGCGGCTGCTCGCGGTGCTCGGGGATCATGGCTACGCGTTCGCCAAGGTGGATCCACCGGTCGCCTACGAAGACGCCACCGCGCCCGTGCTGGACGTCGTGTTCCACGTCGAGACCGGGGAGCGCATCAACGTCGGCCGGATTCATTTCGAAGGGTTGAAGAGGGTGCACGAGAAGGTACTTCGTCGAAGGCTCCTGCTGCATACCGGCCAGCTCTTCGAATCGAGCGCCGTCGAGCGTGCACGCAGCGATCTTCTCAGGCTGAACGTCTTTGCGGCCATCAACGTCAAAGTAGGATCTGCCGTCGATGATACCGGAGGAGTACCCATCACGTTCCAGATTCGCGAGCGAGCGCGCCACGCGTTTGGCATCAATGCGGCCTACTCGAGCGACCTGGGCGGCAGCGGGGGCGTCACCTGGAGCGACCGCAACGTCTTCGGCAACGCGGAGCAACTGAATATCGCGGCCTCTCTCACGGGGGCCGGCGGGAGCTCGACCACCGGACTCGGCTACGATACGAGCGTCAAGTACATTCTGCCCGACTTCGGCCACCGCGATCAGTTCCTGCAGTTCGAGGTGGACGCCTTGAAACAGAACTTGCTCGCCTATGACCAGACGGCCGTCAAGGCCGGCGTCACGCTCACGCGCAAGCTCAACAAGCTCTGGACGGTGAGCGCGGGTGTGACCACGACCGAGGAGCGAATCAATCAAATCATCGCCGTCGTACAGGAGCCGGCCGGGTGCGTCGCAGGCTCGACCACGAATCCTTGCACGCCGGTGGACGACTATCAGCTCTACTACTACACCCTGGTCGCCCTACCGCTGGTCGTGAGCTACGACTCCACCAACCTCGCAAATCCCCTTGACGATCCGACGCATGGAATGCGCGATTCCGTCTCGGTGGCACCGACGCGCTCGCTCGGGCACAAGGACGCCAACTTCCTCGTGACGACGGTCAAGGTGGCGGTGTATTTCGACCTCGACCACCTCCTGCCCACGGCCCCCGGAAGGAGTGTCCTCGCGGCTCGCGCCCTGGCGGGCGCGGCGGAGGGCGCCGGGGAGTTCAGTCTGCCGCCGGACCAACGCTTTTACGGCGGGGGCAGCAGC